>NZ_JADPJR010000075.1:0-9005 GCF_023073535.1 Bradyrhizobium sp. 179
GAAGTCGAAGCCCGCAAGCTCCTTCACGGCCGGGAAGTGTGCGAGCTTCAGCGCCATCTCGATGCGGCGATGATCCTTGCGCGCGATCTCGCGCTCGCATAGCAGGATCAGCGTCTCACGCGCCGACAGGTTCGCGCGCGCCGCCTCGTCGAGCAGGCTGTCGAGCTGGTCGCGAATGCCGGAGAGCTGCAATCGCGCCAGCATGGCGTCTAGCGGATCGGTTGTTGCTTCAATTACCTTCTTTGCCGGTGCCATCAGAAGCTTCCTCCGATCACGGCTTCGTATTCGGCAAGAGGACGCAACAACGAGGGCGGTGGAGACGATCCCGGTACCGTCGCCGCAGCAATCTCCGGCCGGCGGACCGCGCCGTTGCGACCAGCAACACCATCGAGATGGGCAAAGTCGATGATCCGCAGCCGGCGACCCTCCGATAGCTTGTGCACTGCTACCTGGTGCAATCCATGGCGGATCCGCACTTCGCCGGCCGCGATCGTTACCGCCACGCGCTCGCCAATCAGGCGCCACGGTACCGAGTAGCTGTTCGTGTCGATCTCGACGGCGCAATCATTGCCGACGACGCGGGTCAGTTCACGCAAGGATCCGAACGAAGGCTGCCCGCCGAGCGGCTTCAACCGATGTATCTCGTCGCGCGCGAAGCGGATGATTGGCGCCTCTCCGGTCGTGCCATGGATACGAACGTTTGCAACCTCACGCTCCCACCTGTCGAGGTGCGCCTCGAATGCTTCCCAGCTTGGGAAGGAATGACCGGCGATTGCGTTCTTCTTCACGTAGCCGACGCCGTTCTCGGTCTTGCCTTTCGTGCGCGCCCGATATGGTGCGCAGGCGCGAGGACGGAAGCCCCAATGTTTTGCGAAGGCGATCAGCTTGTCATTGAACTGAACCGATCGGCTCACCGCGTCGTGGCGCACCACAAGCCCCCGTGGATTGTCCATCAGCACTTCCTCGGGCACACCGCCGAGGGTCGTGAATGTGCTCTCGAGCCCGGCAAACCAATGCTCCTGTCTCTCGGCGCGGAACGCACGCACATGAAGCCGTCGCGAGTGGCCGAGCGTTGCCACGAACACGAATGCCTGGACTTTCGCTCCTCCGATCTCGACCAGGCGCTCCCCAAAGTCGATCTGCAGCTGTCGGCCCGGCGGCGTCTCAAACCGCGTTGTCGCCAGAGCCTCCGCCTTCAGCGCCTGGCGATAGGGCTGCACGGCGCGTTGCAGCGTCCGCCGGCTGACTGTCACGCCTTTCTCGGCCAACAGGTCCTGGCGCACCACGTCGGCATTGCCGCGATGCCGAATGAGCCTCTCGCGCAGCCAACCCTCAAGGCCGTCGAGACGCTTCGGCCGCTCAGGCGACTTGAACGCCTTCACCCCGCCCGCCACCACGTAGCCCTTCACCGTGTGATGACTGCAGCCCAGCTGTCGCGCAATCCGCTTCAGACCCCACCCGCACGCCCTCAGGCGCAACATCTCCGCCACGTCATCCGGCGTCTTCATCACCTGCCCCCGTGGATCAATCCACGACGAGCCTTCAGTGATTCGTTCCTGCTTCATTCACTCTCTCCCCAGCTATCCGAGGAGGGGGCAATTCCTCGTGACGCTGAGGGGGCAGTTTTCCATGGCGCGCGACATATCCTACAAGGGCGCGGGTGGCGTTTAGCCCGTGTCGGGACGGACGGTTCGCTGCTATGGATGTAAGGGCAAATCGCGGACACTTGCGAGAATTTCGGTTTGACAGTGCTATTTTCTGAGCTGTTTCACGACTGTGTAAGTTATTGAAGATAAACACATTATTTCCATCTGCCTGAATGTCGAAAAACATCGCGGATGCGATAGAGAAGCTGTTATGCCGGCATCTGCTCGATTATACGCGCACGGTCTTCGCCTAGAGTCCACCACGGCTCGATGCGGCGATCCTGATGCACGCCGCTGAGGATAATCCGGGCATTTTCCGGGATGTGGTATGCAGCGCAGAGCGAAGCGCGGTCTTTGAATTTGAGCGCCCTTCCGCGGAAGCTGACAATGTCCGGCAGGCGCAGGGCGAACGTCGAGCCTGCCAGCCGCCCGACGCGGCCACTTCCATGGTACACGAGCGGCACAATATCGTCGCTGATCTGGTGCCTCACGAGCGGCGCGCGGGGTACGTTGTCGAAGTCGAAGCCGCCGATCTCGCGCAACTGATCGGCAAAGCGAACGCTTGGCGCGTTTCTGCAAACCCGGGTGCATTTGTCAGGATTGTTGCAGCAAAGGCCAAGGCAATCGAAAAGGGGGTCCTTCACGCACAATCCGCCGCATTGATGATGGTCTCATCGCTGCGTGTGTCGAAATGAGCCGAAATCATTTAATAACCGTGTTCGAAAGCGGATTGACGCGGATGATCTCGCCGACCGCAATGCCAGTGCCCGCAGAGAGGGCCTTCAGGATGTCAGACGACGCGTTCGGTGCAGAGAATTGCACCGAGTTTCCGACACAGCCCAGAAGCTTGCCCTTGTCCGCCTGCAGGATGTGGTCGCTGCCGACAGATGGGGCCACGCCCTTTTCCATCACAGCGATGAAAGAGCGGGGCTGGTCTTCGGGGAAGCGGGTAAAGAGATCGAGCGTGGCGAGCGCAACGCGCTGGCGATCAATGTACTTGTCGTGCGAGCGGCGGCGCTTTTTGAGTTCTTCGGCCCCCATCAATTGGCCTCCGTGAACAAAGATTGATAAAACTTCGCGCGGCCCTGCGTAAATTCAAGGATCAGGCCCGCTGCCGCCAGCGATGCAAGGCGGTTATTCCAAACCGTAGGAGCGGTTACGCCGTCCGCTTCGCCGAACATGCGATTCAAGTCGCCGGCAGTGTGCGGCCAAGGCTGGTGACGCGCTCAAACGTGGATGCCTGCTTCGGATCAAGCTGGCCGATGATATGCTGATTTTCCGCCGTACCTGCGGGAGAAACATCCACCACCAACAGGTTTTCTTTTCTTGCGTCCGCGATAACCGCCAGTTCGTCCAGCACCGCCGCATTCGCATTCGCAACGACAGGGTAGTATTTGGAATTCGACGCACGCAGGAAGGTTTTGGGACATCGGGATTTAGCGTGCAATTTTCAGGATCAGTGAGTGTTTTTCATGACCGGCGGCTTCCAGAGACAGCCGCCCCGGCTGGCTATGCCGCCCTGATCCACGCCTGCGAGCTGTCCGTTCCGGTCCCCCGACTCTTGTCAGCCATCGGGTCCAGGCACCGCATCAGCGAGCAGGATGGCTGGCGCATCTACACGCCACGCCACGCGCCCGAAGCTTCTCTTGAGGGGCATCTGACTTTCGCCCTCAAGTATGAGGGGCTGGACCTTGCCGTTCTGAAGCGGATCTTCCTCGCCGTGAAGGAAGGGGATATCGCCGAACTCGTGCGCCAAAAGCCGACCGGCCTTTACACGCGGCGTATCTGGTTCTTGTACGAGTGGCTGCTTGGCCGGGAGTTGCAGCTGCCGTCCGCGGATAAGGTTTCGTATGTGGATGCTGTCGATACCGATCTTCAATTCGGCGGGACGAGACAGAACTCGACCCGGCACCGCGTTCGCAACAATCTGCCGGGTACGCCGGCTGTCCGCTCGTGTTCAGGACCTCCGCGTTGAACGAATTCATTGCGCAGGACTGGAAGGAGCGCGCGCGCGCCGTCGTCAGCGAAGTTCCGAAGGATTTGCTCGCGCGGACGGCGGCATTTCTTCTGCTGAAGGATTCGAAGTCCAGTTACGTGATCGAGGGAGAGAGGCCGCCGCCGGACCGCATTCAGCGGTGGGGTCGCGCCATCGGCGAGGCAGGCCGCGCGCCGCTCAACGCGCAGGAATTCCTTCGGCTCCAGGGCATCGTCATTGGCGACGAACGCTTCGTGAAGATGGGCTTCCGCCAGGAAGGCGGCTTTGTCGGCGAGCATGACCGCGATACGCAACGGCCCATTCCCGATCATATCAGCGCGCGGCACGAAGATATCGCCTCGCTTATGGCGGGCCTGATCGCGTTCGATCATAGCGCGGAGAACGATCTCGATCCCGTTGTCGCCGCAGCGGTGCTGGCGTTCGGCTTTGTTTATATTCATCCATTCGAGGACGGCAACGGGCGCATCCATCGTTACCTGATGCACCATGTCCTTGCCCGCCGTGGCTTCAATCCACCGGGACTGCATTTCCCAGTCTCTTCGGCCATCCTCGACAAGATCACAGAATACAAGAGTGTGCTCGAAAGCTATTCCAGCAGATTGCTTCCATGCGTTCAGTGGCAGCGACTCAGAAGGGCAACGTGAAGGTCCTGAACGATACCGCCGATTTCTACCGGTGCTTCGACGCGACGCCCCACGCGGAATTTTTGTACGAATGCGTGCGACAGACGATTGAGCAGGACCTTCCCAACGAAAATAACTTCCTCCGAAGCTTCGACGCCTTCCGGGCAGGCATCGGGAACATGATCGATATGCCCGAGCGTACGCTCAACAATCTCTTTGGTTTCCTTCGGCAGAACGATGGGAAGCTATCGAAGCGTGCACAGGAAAACGACTTTACTCAACTGACTCGAGACGAAGTTCAGCAAATCGAGGCGCTCTATGCCGAATCCTTCGGCGAAGGAGGCGGCGGTGCGTAAAAGAAGCTACACGGCCCTGCTCGGATTAGCTCGGCGCTGTGGATCACCCCAATGACGATTGCCTGCTTGGGGTGCGGTTCTCTTATATGGAATCCAGGAGATTTGCCCGTCCGGGGCAACTGGAAGACTGACGGCCCCGCTATTCCGGTGGAATTCGCACGGCAATCCAACAACGGGCGGATTACACTTGTAGTGACGCCAGATTCCCCTGACGTGACCGTCCTTTGGGCGCGCCTAGAAGCTGCGAACATTGACGCCGCAATACGAGAGCTTGCGCTCAGGGAAGAGGTCAAGCCACGCCATACCGATTCCAATATCGGATTTTGGACACCGGGAAGAACGTCGCCTCATCGAGAAGCTCACGAAATCGGCGTTTGGGCAAAGAAATACAACCTCGACGGCGTCGTATGGACCGCTTTGCGCCCGAAATTCGGAACCGCGTACCGAACACCGACTGAATTATCTTGCCGGACTTATAGGAGAGGTTCGCACACGGGCGGAAGCCTATTGCCGCCTGGCCCCAACTCAAATTCGAACGCCATATCGCGCTGCTGAATCCTTTCGGAGCTAGTTTCCATCTCGTGCCAGAAAATTGTCAGGTCCGGTTCCGGATATCCGCTCCCCGGATGGAGCGTATACGGCAGCGATGTCCGCAAGCGATCCAATGTTCACAAAGAAGTCGTCATTCGCCAATGCAGGGCCGCCTTCAGGATCAAGAACAAATCTCATTTCCCGCTGGTAGGCAAACGCCATGGCCTTCGACACAAGCGGTCGGCGTTTTTGACCGTTCAGGAAATAGGGATCGAAATACTGATTGGAAACAGCTCTTTTCTCGCGCGCGGCGCGTCGCGATTCAGATGCGGCAGCGCGCGCCGGACAAATTCCATTGGATCGAAGATGACGATACACGCATCGGTCTCCGAGAATTCCGCGAAAAGGCGGGGATCGAGGTCGCTGCTGAACGAGCAGAACCAATAAGGAATATCGTGAAGTGCACCATTCCGCTCCGTGCTGCGGCGTGTGGCGAACTCAACATCGTCAATCGCTCCGAGCGCATTTCCGCTAGTATCTGTGATCTGGATAGCCTGGCCGGGCCTCTTGTACGCCTTGCTCAGTTCTTCGTCCGACCGGGCAGGATCGACGGGCAAGTCGCGGTAGGAAGCGGCGGGCGCAAATCTCAATCGGCCACCCAACAGATCGAGCAGCCAGGTCCTCCTGCTGATTCGTACAAGCAGCTTGCGACCTCCGACCACCGTGCCATGGAAGCTCTCAGCCAGTGCCGGTATGCAAGGAATTCCGGGTGTGGCAACTGGAGGCAATCCACGACTTTCAAATTCCAGAATGGTCCAATGACGCGCGCGCATCCACCAGCAGGGACTTAGCCAGCCGTGATCTGCCGGAAGTCCGTCACGCGGCGTGCGCCCGTTATCAAGATAGAGAATATTTTTGTCGATCTGCGCGAGCCGGCTTTGCAGGATCTGCATCTGTGAGATTGATGAGGTTGCGACCGCCGACCTTGGCCACAAAAGCCCACAGCTCTTCGTCGTAGGCGGGCATAGTTCTTCGTTGTTCTAATATTTCATCTATGAGCACCGCATAACCTCACGAGAACTATAACCGAAATCCCACGCGAAATGCACTGCTCGCAGAGCGTAGGGAAAAGACCGTCCCGCCGCGTGACCAGGTGATCAATGCCTTTCTGTGCGCGACATTGCGAACGCGCGGGCAAGGGAGCAGATCGCTTCCGAAAGTTTCGATCCGACTCGCCGGAAGAAACGCTTTGATAAGGGCGATAGTGGTACTACACTTACCAAAGCGGCCCGATGATTCGTTCATCCGGGCCGTTTTCATTGGCACAAGTTCTGGCACAAAAATATTTTTTTCGGGTATTTTTAGCGCTATATCAATGGTTTATGTAGTCGGCATTCCGTCTCATAACCTGATGCTGAAAGGCACAGTCGGTTCGATTCCGACCCTGCATCCACCTCTTGAGGAGAACGCCATGGATGCGCCGCTTCAGTTCTTCGCCTACGAGCACCTCCCGCCGCATCTAAAGGCGGTGAGCAAGCCGTTCGGTGACATGGCGCAGAAGGTGTGCGCCGAGCTCCCGCGCATCGGAGAACACCACGGCATGCGCAAATTGCTCGAGGCCAAGGGCTGCGCGGTTCGCGCCGTTCTCTTCAAGGATCCGGCTGCGAACATCGACGGCTAAGATTTTCGCGGACACGGTGGCACGTGGCGAGCCCAATCCGTTGTAAACGGGCCCGGTTAAACCTGTGGCAGTTCAACTCTGTCTCGGCGGACCATCGTCTTTCGCGGGCGAAAGATTACGGTAGTTGGCGAGAGCCGCTCTCGCAGCGCGGGTTTGGCCCTCGGCGTCAGCACCAATTCGCCTGGATAGCTCAGTTCGGTAGAGCTCCGCGTTGAAGCCGCGGACGCGGTTTCAAATCGATCTCCAGGCGCCACCGAGTCGGCTATCGCTGGCGACACTCGCGGCAAGTTTTCTACGACAGCGCCTTTGGCCTGGCCGCTGGTGCCAGCGCTTCAAGGGCCAGCTTCACAAACGAAGGCGGAAGAGCTCCTTGCTTTGCCTTTGTGCTAAGATACGTCGGCATTTTGTCCTTCAAGTAAACGTCACGCATCCAACGACGAAACTCTCCCAAGCAGCTGTCCGGGTAGCAATACGCCGGCTGGGGGTTTGAAGCGGCCTGCGGGAAATAGCTCGGATAGTTATGCTCATATTGGATACGTTCACCGTGAGCCGCCTCTAGCCCGGTATCGCGCCAGTGATTTGCCCAATGTTGACCGACACTGATATCCGGGATGAATTTATCGTCTACCTGCGCCCCTTGTCGGATCAACGTGACAATGATGTCCGACATTTCCTTGAACACACTAAAGTAGCCATGGGGCACGGTGTGGAAAACCAGCGACACTCGGTCGTGAAACAGGCTCCAGCTATCTGGCACCCGCGCTGCGGGGCTGTAGCCTAGTTGCGTGTATATGAACTCCCGAAGCGCCATGCCGGCCAACTGACGGAAATTCTGCACTGCTTCTGGCTTGACGTTCGCGCCAGCTTCGAAAGCGTAGTATTCAAGGATGGCAAGGCAAACATAGTCCGGATAAGCGTACACCTGCCGCTTTTCATCAGACACGTCGAAGTAGGGAGCCGTCGGCGTTTGTCCTCGTGCGGACAGAAGATTCTTAATCGTCGTGATCCGAGGTTTTTGAATTTCCTCCTCCCATTCAGCGCCGATTGTGCCGATGTGAGCGTTTTGCACGCCGCATAGACGGGCCAGTCCCCGCTGAGTGAGAAAGGGAGTTCCGTCGCTCAAAACTCCCATTTCGATGCCTTGAATCTCCGTCTGCTTATCGACGTAGACATCCAAAGTACCCTGCGCTGGGTTGATTTTCTTTGGACCTGTTTTTGATGGTAAGTGTTTGATTTCTTTAGCCATAGGCGCGATTTCCTCGAAGGTCATCAGACCGCAAATCGGTTTCGCGCACTTTATCGCGCAACTGCCCGTATGCGTCGTCGTATTTTTATGCATTGAGCAGAAAGACGGCGCGCGATGAGCCATCAACGCTGCTTATCGTCACTGTTAATGCTAGTTACCCTCGCGAGTCAGCCAATGCGGCGCCGTTTCCTTGAGGCCGTGATGTCAGGTACCAGCTGGATCTACGCTCCCAAAGGCAAGATCCCGTTCTATCGGGAGCGCGACTACATCTATTCGACGACCGGAAAAGCCAAGTATTTTGTGAGCGACGGCTGGTGGTACGAGATCGACGACGGCGTCGCGAAATATTGGACGCGGGACAACTGGGCCTACACGACGAGCGGCAAAGCGGCCTTTCCTTTGGTACGGCTAATCAGGAATAGCGGCTCAAAGAGTGGGCAACTGCGCCGCGAAATAGGCTGAGGTGGTGCGACTGGCGTTGAGCCCAGCCGAGGCGCACGACGTACGACTTACCGGAAGACTGCTCTCTCGCTTGAAGCCCGGGTCAATGCTGCTTGCCGACCGGGGCTATGACGCTGACAGGATCAGGGAGCTTGACATGAGGAAGGTAGCGGAGCCAACATCCCGCCGAAAAGCAACCGCAGCGATCCGATCTGCTTTAGCCCGCACCTCTACCGCGCTCGCAACCACGTCGAACGGTTCTTCAACAGGATCAAGCAATGCCGTGGGGTGGCGACGCGCTACGACAGCTTGCAGGAAACTACCTTGCCTTCGTCCAACTCGCATTCGCCCGCCTATGGCTGGCCCCGCGTTATGAATCCGCGCCCTAGCACTACTTTGGCAGATTGTCGGATTCCTCTGAATTTTTAGGATTCCCGAATCGATTTTTCAATGATTCATGGGTGGTCGGCTCTTGGAGGGCTGAC
>NZ_JADPJR010000007.1:0-8939 GCF_023073535.1 Bradyrhizobium sp. 179
GACCCGAAAATCGAGTTCGGGATTTTCGTGGAGATAGCGGCGCCAAGCGGTTGCCTCGCGCTGCAGATGCCGGAAGCTTTCAACGGTGCGCATTCTTTTCCCAACTTGCCGATCAAGCGCGATATAGTGTGTGTGGCCTACGGCTGAGTACTTCGGCGCCACGTTCGGTCACCAACACGCTCTCGCTGCATCCGACTAAGTGACCGCTTTCGGCAAACAAGACTATGGGCATATGCAGCGTCATATTGGCCTCAAGGAGGTCAGCAGCTGTTGGCTCCAAGCTCAGATTACCGCGTTCCGCCCAATGGATACCATTTTGATATCCGGTCCGGTGGCGAAAGACCTGCTGGCGTCCGGACCTGGTGATGACGCTACGCGCGGCCGCGTCGACCTCCCCCGCCGCTACACCCGGCTTGATCGCAGCAATCGCGGCTTCAAGGGCAGCGACGGCCAAGTCGTGCAGAGATTCGATCTCAGGATGTCGACCGAGTACAGCGCTTCGTACCAACCCTGCGGCGTAGCCCCACTTAGCGCCGCCGATTTCTATGATAGCGGGCTCGTTATTTCTGATCGCATAATGCGCTGGGGGGCCGTGCGGCAGCTTGGTCCGATCTCCAAACGATAGAGAATACCAGCGCCAAAGCTCGCCACCCGCCTTTTTGACTTCCCGTTCAATAGTGTCGGCCGCTTCCAATTCGGTCACGCCCTCCCGCAGAGATTGCTGAAACGCGCAGATGGCTAGATCAGTCGACGTCATTGCATCACGCATGGCCTCAAGTTCGAGTTCACTCTTTACCGCCGCGACCGATGCAATCACTCGAGTCGCATCGGAAATCCTTAGCTCGGGAAGTTGCGCCTGGAGTGCACTTACGTCGGCCGGCGCAAGATTCCAGCACCCAAGTTCTAGTCCTACTGTACGCTTCTGCAGTCCGTACCGGCGAAGGACATCCGCGCATACCTTAGCAAAGTCGTGCTGTTGCGTATAAGCGATGATTTCATCGATGCAGCTTTCCGCGCGAACGACTTGCATTTCGTACTCTCGGACGACGTATGTCGGCTTTTGGCCTTGCACGAGGATCAATGGGAAAGGTGCGAAGTACCCACCAAATCCGTGATATCCGGTGAGATAGCGCAGATGACCATGGGCCGTAACCAAAAGCGCATCGAGGCCTACGCGCTCCATCGCGTTAAGCACTTTCTTCTGCCTGCGCTCATACTCTGCTTTCGGAAACGGGACGCCGGTAAGCGGAATCGGCGGAAATTCTGTGGCCATATGTCACCTTCCATCGTTGGTCCTAAAGATGCTCTTGCGTTAGCATCGGAGATCTCGAGATAGATTCGCAGTATCCCCGCGCTTTGTCGGCTCCGTGGGAACGGAGCAATTCTCGGAAGCCCGACGAGAAGAAACCTTGAGCCACCGACTTGGTTTAGCAGTCGCCCGATAATGTCCTTACTCGATCATAGTGGTTTGGTCTGAACAACCGATTGAACAGCGCTTGCTATCGCTTCCAGATCATCATCGCTGATGAGGTAGTGGAGGACTGCGCGAACAACGCCCTCGCTGAGCGTTCCCATGCGCGCTCCCCGCTGCGACAGCGCGGACAGGAATTCCGCGGTCGAGAGGCCGTCTCGTTCAAAGCGGAAAAATACCATGTTCGTCTCGATGACCGAAGGCTCCAGGTGGACGCCAGGAATAGCGCGGATCCTCTCCGCGAGCAGTCGCGCGCGCCGATGGTCCTCGCTCAGCCGCTCAACCATGGTTTGAAGCGCGACAATACCTGCGCTAGCCATGATGCCGGCTTGGCGAAGGCCGCCTCCCAAAAGCTTTCTGTAGCGTTTGACCCGCTCGATGAAGGGTCGGCTTCCGCACACAATCGACCCGAATGGTGCAGCTAGTCCTTTAGTGAGGCTAAACATGACCGAGTCAAAGTCCGCGGCCACTTCCGCCGGCGTCCTCCTTGAGGCGATCGCCGCGTTGAACACGCGGGCGCCGTCCAGATGCAGCGGCAGATCATGCTCATCAGCAAACGCGTGTACCTCCTTGATATAGGAGGCAGGCAGAACGCGCCCGCCGCTCTGGCAATGCGTATTTTCCAGCACGATGACCCCCGGGGGCGCACATTGGTAATCGTGCTTATCGCGGATGGCAGAGCGCAGATTATCGAGCGACAGCCGGCCGTCGAGTTCCGTCAGGATCGGATGTAGGACCAGACCGCCTATCGCCGAAACGCTTCCGGCCTCAAAGTCGTATAAATCAGAGCGATCGCCAAGGATCACTTCATGACCGCGAGGACAATGTGAGAGCAACGCTGTAAGGTTTCCCTGACAACCGCTCGACACAAAGGCAGCGTCTTCCTTGCCGAGCATCTTCGCTGCTAACGCTTCCAACTGATTGACCGTTGGGTCTTCACCGTAACCGGCATCTCCTACTTCCGCATTGAACATCGCCAGCCGCATTTCTTCGGTGGGAACGGTGACGGTGTCGCTCAGTAGATCAATCATTAGTCCCTCCAAATGATGGCGTTGGCGATGCGGCGCTTGCACCACGGTCTGATGCCGCCGCCCGCTTGCCGGATCCACAAAGAGCGAAGGGGGCGACCTTCTCTCGGCCGCCGTGCTTTATCCTTGATATCCGCATCGCGCGACTGTTTTCCGCGCACTTTCCTACCCTCTAGAGTACTTCGAAAGCCCGCTTGAACGTCGAATTTGGACACGAGATTGTCGCCCTCGAAATGTAGGCCTATCAAAGCCATAGCTTGGAACCTCCTTCTTCGGACGGCGTCACGATTTGGCGAATTCCAGCTGCGGGTTCACACTTTTGGAAACCGAGGTTCGAACACATCGCTCGCGATGGAGTAGAGATCGGGTCCGATGAATTGACAAATGTCGAGAAACCTCCGGCAGCTTGCTTTCGGCGCTGCAATCTACGCCGACAAAATAGCACGACTTGCGTTTGCGTATTACAAGCAGCATACCGAAACCATCGCATTTTCATGAGCCAACAGAAGCCATTATTAGGCGGCAGAGGTCCGTAATGTCGTAAATGGGCAGCTTAGTGATACGACGCAGTGCCGGCGCCACCATCGGGAATGCTGTGCATCCAAACAGAATTGCTGTGATATCCGGATACTCGGAGCGGAGTCGCGCAACGCACAAGGCGACGTCGGTCTCAATAGCGGCCACGTCGACGGGTGGTGCCGGATGCTTCTGCTCGTCAATCCAGAATTTGCTGCCTTCGAGGCCGCCGATCACAACTTTCGCTTGCTCGACTGGATCAACGAGCGGGAGCAGATCTCGACCACATTGCGTCGAATCGTAGCTCAGGATGGCAATTTTGGCCGACTTCGGTAGTTGGCGGAGCAAAGTCGGGAGTAGGAGCAAGCTCGACAGGGCTACCGGCACCTTTAGCGCTTTGGCCACCGCCGCCTGATGCCTGATCGAAAAGCCACAGTTCGAGGTGATCGCCACGGCGCCTCGCTCGACGTCAAGGGCCGGATCACCGCGGACCACGACCTCCGCCCAAGCGCCTGCAATAGTCTCCGAAATGACCGGGAACTCGAACGTAGCTGGATTAAGCAGGCCACCGGGCGGGGACGGCGGCGGCGTGTCGCTCGCCGCCCGCCCCCGTTCGAGGCTCAGAATTCCGAGAGGACGAGGGGTCTGCGATGGCATTGGGACTCCGGGAGAGCGTAGCGGGGATGGTAGGAGAGCGTGGAGAGCCTCTTGGCAGATTGCGAAAGAATAACCCACGTTGCCTACAAGTTTGCGCCAAATCACAAGGGCCGTTGAAACGTAGATTGCAGGAGGTGAGTCTTTTAGATACATTTCCTCGGCTGGTTTATCTGACCAGAAGCTCGCGAATGACCAAGGTCCGGCCGTAATGAGCGCTTTCTATTTCAATTGGGGGAGGATCTGAAATACGGGCCGCTAGACGTGCGAGAGAACATTCCGAGGGAGGGCTGAGCTCCGTCCATGGATGACTTAGATCGAAGGCTTCTCGCGGCACTTCAGAAGAATAACCGGCTCTCCTTTGCCGAACTCGCAACAGTCGTTGGTTCCTCAGCTGCTTCGTGCATGCGTAGACTGAACAAATTACGTTCCGCTGGCGTGATCGTTGCAGACATCTCCTTGGTGGATCCGAGGGCTTTGAACAAATCACTTACTGTTGTCGTCACAGTTCAGCTCGACCGGGAGCGTCTTGACCTTGTCGACGATTTCAAGCGCAGGATGCGCGCGGCCGAAGAAGTCACTCAGTGCTATATGGTTACGGGGGAAGCCGATTTCGTCCTCGTCGTGGCTGTCGAGGATGTCGACGCTTTTGACGTCTTCATCAAGACAAAACTATATACGAACCCGAACGTGCGGAAATTTCACAGCATGATCACGCTTGATCGTGTCAAGTTCGAGCCGCGGATCCCAGTGTAATTTTGGAGAGTGTGTCGGATTCTCAGTCCAGAATGATGTTACCTAAAGTGTGATGACATCAGGTTCGAGAGGCCTGAATTTTTGAGTAGTTGACGCATTCCTCTGAGGTAAAGGCATCGAGTGCGTAGCCGATGCAGCGCATATGGCCTCGACGGTTCGCGCGGCAGCTTCTCGGAGCAGGTGCTTAAGCTTGCCAAAGACCTGTTCGATTGGGTTCAGGTCTGGCGCATAATTGGCCGGAAGAAGAGGTTGGCACCGGCCAAGCGGATGAGCTGGCCAACAACTTTGTTCCTATGGCTACCCAGATTAACTAAAACGCCGACGTTACCGGGCTGAAGGGTCGGCAGAAGAACCTTCTCGAATAGGATGTGGAAGCTCACGCATCGATCCACCCCTCGATGAACCGCGGCGCATTGATCTGGTCATAGCGCAGTGACCATGCCCCTCAGGCTCAATCCAGGATGAAGTTCGGTCTGCCAAGAAGGACCAGAGAATTAAGCGCAGCCGCTTTTTCGGAAGAGTAATCATCGGGATTTTGAGGCGAGCGCGAGGAGAACACCCGGCTGAAGAAGTTGGATGCCATGCCGGACAGTGCAGCGCTGAAGGACTTGTTGGGATAGAAGTGGTGACGCTGGCGGAGAAGCTGAAAGCTGTCGCGCATCTCGTGGATGCCCACGGGATGAGCGGACGGCGCGCGTTTAAAGCGATCGGCTGTTGCCGCATGGCCATCAAATGCCAGACGTTCCGGGCAGATGACGCCGCCCTGCGCCAATGCATGAGAGCGATCGCCCAAAGAGCACAGTCGCTTTGGCCATCGGCGCCTGCATGTTCTGCTCAAGCGCAAGGGCTATCTGATGAACCACAAGAAGCTCTTCTCGCGGTTCGTCCGCGTGGCGGCCGCAAGCGGGCGATTGGGACCTGAGCGCCCGTGACAGTGCCGATAATGCCGAACGACCGCTAGCCACTCGACTGCGTCTCGGATCACCTCACCGACGGCCGCCGCTTCCGCATCCTCTCACAGCAGCCGCGCCAGCGTGGATCGCGAGGATCTGCTGGCACTCTATGACTTTCCCTCGGAGCACTCGGTCCGCTTGCGAAGCCAAGAAGTCGAAAGCGTGTTCGCCACGTGCGACACAGGACGGTTCGGACCAAGGTATCGTTTATCGCGACAGACCGCCACGCTGATGGCGTTCAAGCGCATCGATGTAGCCTCAAGAATCTGTGTCGGTTTAAAGGCACAAATCAGTTGTCTAAGATCATCTCCGGTATCAGATTTACCGACCGCATCGAGGTTATTCCGATCCAGCAAAACCGGGCCGCCTGATCGGCTCCGTGACCTAGAGCTCCCGTAGCCGCCAAGTCGTCGCGTATGCGATTCTCATTGTGCAAATCAGAGCGCCGGCTTCATCATGGCATCCGCACGGTAGAAGCGTCTGAAATCGACAGCCGTGATCGGCGACTTCCCGCCCGATGATGGTTTAGCCTCTCACGAGGTCAAATGCATGCCGGCATCGATGCGCACGCACTCGCCGGTCACATTGCCCGACATGGGGCTCGCCAAGAACACACGAGTTGCGCGATATCCTCGGCAGTCGAGACCACCTTTAGCGGCAACTTCGCAGCCACCGCGTCCCGCACCTGCTTGGCTCGGACCTCACCGCACCCCCTTGGTGTACCAAAGCGTATCGATGTAGTCGGGGCAGACTGTGTTGACGCGGATGCTGAGGGCCAAAATCTCCATCGAGATCAGGGATAAACTAACAATGCGTCCGGCCCGCTTTTGATGATCTGTTCGCGATAAGTCTTTGTGACATGATAAGGGGTGATATTGTTGACTTGGAGTTCACTCTCGCTAACGACGCGGGTTCTTCAATGAACTTCAACACGTGTGCTCTGCAACTCAGAGGATTAGCTGGTGTTTCCATTCCGCACCTCGTCTTGTCGTATCAGCGTGTTTGATTGAATGCGATCCTCCTCGTCTACAATACAGCATCATCAGTGGATCGATACCTACCTAGTGTGGTGAGTACTTCTCGGCCTCGAGAGTTGAGAAAGGCGCGCTCGTCAGATGGATAGCGGCGCGATAACGAACCTAAGTCGCATCCATTCGATCGTGTTGAGATCGAATTGAATCGCAAGAGATTCCCAAACAGGCGACGCGGGATTCATAGTCAAGGCGGGGAGGAGGGCTGGCGGGTCGCCCAGGGGAGACTCTGGGTGATGTTTCGAGGAAACGAGCCGCATAGCTGCGGATTCCGCTCGATGTCGCCCAGCATTCCGAGATGATCTCGCCCACCATTCCGATTTGAAGTCGCCCGGGTGACGAGGCCTCTTCTGGCTCCCATAGGGTCAACCCTTTCGGCTTTGCGAAGGGGGACCCTGGATGCTGACGGAGAGGCTTGCGATGCGCCGTGTGCGCGATGTGATCAGGATGAAGGCGGCCGGGCTGCCGAGCCGGGAGATTGCGCGACGGGTGCGCGCGGTGCCCTCGACGGTGCGGCTGATGATCCGACGGTTTGAGGCTACGGGCCTGACCTGGCCGTTGCCGGACGATCTGACCGACGCGGTCCTGGAATCGCGGCTGTTCGCCAAGACCGGTCACGGCAGTCGGCACGGGCATCGGCGCACGGTCGAGCCCGACTGGGCGGCGGTGCACCGCGAGCTCAAGCGCAAGCACGTGACGCTGTCGATCCTCCGCGGAGCCCGGCGGATACCGGTACTCGCGGTTCTGCGAGCTCTACCGCGCCTGGGAGGGGCGCCTGCCGGACGATGCGCCAGTCGCACGCGGTCGGCGACAAATTGTTCGTCGACTACGCGGGCGACGGCGTGCTGGTGGTGGTCGACGGCCTCACCGGCGAGCGGAGGACGGCGCAGGTCTTCGTCGCGGTACTCGGCGCCTCGAACTTCACCTATGCGCAGGCGACCTGGACGCAGGGGCTTGCTGGCTGGATCAGCGCCCACGTCGGCACCTTGGCGGCGATCGACGGCGTGCCGGCCCTCTTGGTGCCTGACAATACCAACGTCGCGGTCATTAAGGCGAGCCTCTACGACCCGCAGATCAATAGCACCTATGCGGAGATGGCGGCGCATCACGGCGCGGCCGTCTTGTCGGCGCGACCGCGCAAGCCGCGCGACAACGCCAAAGTGGAGCAGGCTTTCCTCATCGTCGAGCGCTGGCTGCTCGGCCGCGTGCGTCATCGCGTCTTCTACAGCCTCGCTGAGGTCAACGCAGCGATCGGCGAGTTTCTCACCAGGCTCAACGAGGAACGGCCGATCCGGCGGCTCGGCGTAACGCGCCGCCGGCTGCTCGAGGAGGTCGACCGGCCGGCGCTCAAGCTGTTGCCGTTGCCCTACGTCTATGCGAATTGGTGGATCCGCCGCGTCAGCCTCGATTATCACGTCGAGCTGGAGAAGCATTACTACAGCATCCCGCATCGCTTCGCGCGTGCCGAGGTCGAGGTGCGGTTCACCACCCGCACCGTCGAGATCTTCCACAGGGGCGAGCGGATTGCTGCGCATCAGCGCATGAGCGGCAATCACAAACACACCACCGTGCCGAAGCACATGGCCTCCAGTCATCGGCGTTACGCCGGCTGGACCATCGCGCGTATCCGCCAGGACGCTGCCGCGATCGGGCCGGCGACCAGCGCGTTGTGCGACCTCATTCTCGACGAGCGCTCGCACCCCGAGCAAGACTTCCGCGCCTGCCTCGGCATCCTCAGGCTTGCCGCCTCCTATGGGCGCGAACGGCTGGACTCCGCGGCTGCGCGGGCGATCGACATCGGCGCGCGCACCTACGGCTCGGTCAAGTCGATCCTCGCCAACAATCTCGATCGGCGTTCCGCTCCCCAGCGCTCCGCGGACGACGCGCCGATCCTGCATGCCAACATCCGCGGACCGCGCTACTATAATTAGGAGACCCTCTCTTGCTCACCCATCCGACCCTCGACCGCCTCAACGCCCTCGGCCTCCACTGCATGGCCGAGGCCTTCGCCGACATTGAAGCCGCCGATGAGGCTGGCAGCCTCGGTCACGCCGAATGGCTTGCTCTGCTGCTCGAGCGTGAAGCCTCGCTGCGGCAGGACAAACGGCTCCCCACTCGCCTGCGCTACGCCAAGCTGCGCCAGCAGGCGTGCGTCGAGGACATTGACTACCGCCCCCGCGCGGCCTCGACCGCCCACTGTTTGCCAAGCTTGTCGAGGGACGCTGGATCGACGACGGCCAACCTGCTGATCTGCGGCCCGGCCGGCCTCGACAAGAGCTGGCTCGCCTCGGCGCTCGGCCACAAGGCCTGCCGTGACAACCGCTCCGTGCTCTATCAACGTGTTCCGCGGCTGTTCGATGATCTCGCTCTCGCGCGCAGCGACGGCCGCCATCCGCGCCTATTGCGCGGGCTCGGCCGTGTCGATCTGCTGATCCTTGATGGTGTGGACGGCCTCACCTCAACGGCATCATAGTGCCAAGCGTGGCCGCCAGGGAGCCACAAAGAAGGGAGACCGTCCGCGATGAAGTTT
>NZ_JADPJR010000152.1:0-8585 GCF_023073535.1 Bradyrhizobium sp. 179
GTGCCCATAGAGCAGCCAGGCGAGCATCTCGGCCGAGCCATAGCCGCTGTCACCGAGGAGCCGGCTCGGATAGAGATCAAACCGCTCCAGCGAGCGCTCGATCATGCGCTTAGCGGCCAATACCTCCGCCTGCCGGATTGCGGTCGTTGCCTCAACATCGACGATGATCGCGTTCTCGATGTCGATCAGGTAGTTCGTCGAATAGGCGAAAAACGCTTGGCCGCCGTGCGCCCCCGTCCAGCGCGCCGCCGGGTCGGAGGGCGATACGAACTTCGGGGTAACCTCGGTCGCGGCTCCGAAAGCGGCATCATCGAGGACAGCCAGATACTCGTCGATTGCTCGGCCGGCCGCCTCCGGCGGAAGTCCCTTATCGCCTTCGATCCCCTTCTGCCGATTGGCATCGGCCTTGATTAGGCTCGCATCGACTGCAAATCCCTCACCGCCGACCAGTCGTTCCTCGATGCAGCGGCGCAGCACGCTCTCGAACACGCGACGGAAGAGGTCGCTCTGCCGGAAGCGGCCATGCCTGTTTTTGGAGAATGTCGAATGATCCGGCACACCGCCCCATCCAGACCGAGCCGGCAGAACCAGCGGTAGGCCAAGTTGAGGTGAACCTCATCGCACAGGCGACGCTCCGATCGGATGCCGAAGCAGTAACCGATCAGGAGCATCCGGATCATCAGTTCGGGATCGATCGAAGGCCGACCGATGCTACTGTAGAAAGGCGCCAGGTCCCGTCGAACCTCTTCAAGGTCGACAAACCTGTCGATTAACCGCAGCAAGTGATCGGTCGGGATATGTCTTTCGAACGAGAATTCATAGAACAACGCGGCCTGTTCGACTTGCCGATGCCCCATCATGATCTTCAGTCCTGCCAATTAGACAGACTGAATCACTGCTATCCTTGAGTCGCAACTGCCGCCTTTTTCAACAAAATCGGCCACGAGCAGACATGACCGGTTACCCCCACCACAGCGTTTTCCTGGGCAAGCGGGGTGGGCGGCACCATGAGCCGAGCGCATGTGCGGTCTTGCGATTGGTTTCAAACTTCGTTGGCTACTCGACCAAAGGTCGGCTGGTTTCGCATCCTTTGAATCTTGTCGACATAAGTAGCGCGCCGGAAAGGAGGTGGACATAGCTCGCGTCATACAAAATCAGACTGCCGTCATCGCTGTGCAACGTTTTACTCGCATTTTGTCGCAGATCAGAATGCATCCCGAACTTATCCGATCCCGTTGTGAAATAACTCACACGACAACTTTCCGAGCAGGCGTAAACTGCCTCTGTCTCTTGAGATCAACAGTGGAGCTATCGCATGACCGCGCTTTCGGCGTTGCCAGATGTTGTCGTAGTCGACGTTGACGCCGGACAGACGAGCGGAGACACAACTATCTCCTACAAGAAAGATCCCGAAGACGATCTTTGGGAACTCGTGCCAGGCCGCTCTTGGAGCCGAGTAAACCCCCATGTCCGTACTGGCCTTGGTGACATCGCCGATAAAGAGGGATCGTGGTCTATCACACTAGTGCCTGGGCAGAGCTATGAGCTTGGCGTATTTGAGCGCGGACATGGTCCGCTGTCGATTGACCCGATTCGCCGCGCGACGCTCCTAGTGTTTTGCCTCGTTAAGAAACCGAGAGAGCGTGGGTTGATTACTGATGAGAACCGGGGATTCGGTGGGACGTGGTACTTTCACCAGATTCATACGCGCGTACCTACAAGTGTCGTTTCTTTCGCCGTGAGCAGAACACCTCCTGTTATCGACGCTGACGGCATTCCGCATCCGGTCTCTCCCGAAGGCGATCCTTCTGCGCCCTTCATACAAGGAATGATGGACCACAAGGCAGACCTCCTGCCGCTCTTTCCCGGCAACCGCTACTTCTTCTCAGCCGTGGTCGTGGATTCACGAGGAGATTGGGAGGTACGCCAGGACCAGTTCACGACCCTGCGCCGTGTGCTCAACGTTGAGTTTCCGACCCTTCACATCTTCAATGACGGAGACCCATTCGATCATGGCGAAGCTTCGTTTACGTTCCGCGTGTTCTCCGGGCCCGTGAACCAACCTACCGTGATCAAGGATTTCGATCGGGCGACGCAAGACATCGACGACTGGGGTGAGACTGATCGGCCCTACGCGATGAGCTTCGCACATTTCGGAACGCCTCTGGCGGTGGCGGATGAGAACGAGATGAGCGTATCTGTCGCGTCGTGGGGTGTCGAACATGACGGATTCTTGGAGGAGGACGAAGCCGCAAGCAATTGGGGTACGCGACTCCCATTGCCAGTAGGCCGGAACGAAAATGTTGTACAGACTACGTTCCTGATGGACTGCCCGACGAGTAACGGCGATTTCCACTACGGGGTTAATGTTCGCTGGTCGGTCAGTTACGTTCCGTGATGGAAGCGGCGCCAATTGCTGAGCGACCGGCATCACCGTTCATCTTGAGTACCCGATCTTCGCCTTCAGGACTTCCGGTTTGGGTCAACAGGCGACTTCGCCAATGCATCAGGCGCTGGTCCGCTCCACCACACAAACCGGACTTCTGCGCGCTCGTCACGCAGGTCAACAACGGGCCAAACTCAGACATCGGCCGCGCTCTCGATCTGCGTGGTAGTCGGCGGGACATAATTGACAGACGAGCGGAACGTCTGTCGTGACAGGCTTGTTCCTTCTACGGGGCAATCACGAGGAGGCTACCATGAGGACACCTCAGCTCTCCGCATTAATGTCTGCTGTGCTTACCTTCAGTGCCGTCGCCGCAGAACCTCAAAAGCTGTGGGAGACGAGTGGCTTCAAGCAGCCCGAGTCGGTGGTTTTTGACCGCGCCGCGGGGGCCATGTATGTGTCGAACGTCAACGGCGATCCGATGAAAAAGGCTGGCAACGGCTTCATTTCAAAGCTTGGGCCGGATGGAAAGGTCGTGACAATTGAGTGGGTCAAGGGACTCGACAGTCCGACCGGGCTCGCGCTTGCCAACGGCAAGCTGTACGTCGCAGACGTAGATCGGATTGCGGAAATCGACCCGGCCAGGGGCGAAATCATCAACCGATACGAGGCACCCGGATCCAAGTTCTTGAACGACCTCGCGGCTGACAAGACGGGACGGGTCTACGCATCCGACATGGTGACAAACAGCATTTGGGTGCTCGACGGCGGCAAGCTATCTCTCCTGATGCAGGATGACGCGCTCGAAAACCCGAACGGGCTCCTCGTCGAGGATGGGAGGCTTGTGGTCGCGTCGTGGGGCAAGATGGCCCCGGACTTCTCGACCAAGGTACCCGGCCACATGAAGGCGGTCGATCTCGCGACAAAGAAAGTGTCTGCTCTTGGTGACTCGACACCAGTTGGCAATTTTGATGGTGTCGAGCCCGATGGCAAGGGCGGCTATCTTGTCACCGACTGGGTAAGCGGCGGGCTTTTCCACGTCGTGAACAATGGCAAGCCGACGCGCCTCCTTCCGCTCACGAAGGGGAGCGCCGATCTCGGCGTGGGACCGGATGGTGTCATCATGATCCCGATGATGATGGAGGGCACTGTTCTGGGTTACAAAGTCGATACGCGCTGAGGACCGGTGCCAGCAGTGGTTTCGCAACGGAGCTTCAGTTCGCAATTTGCGCAGCGGCCAAAGCGAGCCAAGTTCTGACATTGATCGTGTTGCACGTCTCACGTTATGACCGCTTGGGGTCAATCGCGTCTGCTTGCCGGTGAGGCGATGACTTCCGGTGTAACCGGATAAGCGGACGTGGTCAGATCGGACCGGCACGCCTTGAACAGGCCAATTGCGGAAGTGGACCGCTTCCCTGTAGGCTCCAGTGACGTTGGCCTCGGCGCGCATCGATCCAGATGGAAAAGAGAGAGAAATTTTTAACCGAGATGGCTGATCGCCTTGCCGCGACGTTGCCAGGTCGAACGCTCCGCGTGGCTATCGATGGCGTCGACGGGGCGGGAAAGACCACATTCGCCGATGAAATCGGAAGTGTCGTCATGGCCAAGGGGCGGCCGGTTATTCGTGCGTCGGTGGACGGATTTCATAATCCCAAGGCGTTCAGATATCGGCGCGGGCGGCATTCGCCGGAAGGGTTCTTCGAGGACTCGTACAACTACTCGGCATTGAAGCGATACCTCTTGGACCCATTAAGCCCCGGTGGTTCTCGCCGCTATCGTCGGGCATTCTTCGACCATTCGACCGATGACATCGTAGCTGCCAATGATCTGGAGGCACTGCCGAATTCCATTTTGCTCTTAGACGGCATCTTCCTGCATCGACCCGAACTCCTCAACTATTGGGACGCTTCAATCTTCCTCCGAACGGACTTTGCTGTGTCCGTTGCGCGATGTGCTGCCCGCGATGGCTCGTCACCCGACCCTGCGGCTTCATCGAACAGACGCTACGTTGAGGGACAGCGGCTTTATCTCAGGAGCTGCCAGCCAGAAGCGAAGGCCACGATTGTAGTCGACTACAACGACCTTTCGGCCCCTTCGATTGCCGTCTGAGCAGTTCAAGCTCCAGGTCAGCTACGGGTCAATCGCGTCATCTTGTGGATAGCGAGAGGACGGCAGCCTCACCCCAATAATCGGACCTGCTTGAGAGCGGCCGGGTTGTCGGACTCTGCCACATGCAGACTCCGAGAGGTCGACGGACCTGTCCACGAGCATGCGAAGCCCTAAAAGCCAGGTGCACCATATGGCTATTCTGGAAGCAGTGCGAGCGCAGCGGCCAACTCGATAACTTTTCATCATTATGTTTACAATCGGGCCGGGGAGCGGAGCACACCCGAAGCGGTCATTCTGGCGGACAAGGGAATCGACGCAGGTAATGCTCGGCCCCTGGGCATGGCGTCATGCAGAAACTGCTTGGGCTCTCGAAGCCACAGACCATCATACTCGCGCGACTTTGACTCCGAGATCAGAACTTCCATTGGAAGAGTTGAGCTGAGCAGACCATCCTGGCCACCGGCGGTTCGCTTTCGCTTCGATGTGGCCGAACAGATGGCTCCAGCTTGAAAAGCCATGATAGTCGAAGGCCATGTCGTCGCGTACCGCCACGATGTGGTTGCCAGTGAGGCCAGAGCGGAGCAAAGCCGGACTGAGGATACGCCTTCAGAAAAGCAAAGGCGAGGATATGGCACGCCCCACAGGCAAAGAAGACCCGGTCCGGCGACGACCAACGGCGAACGGGCTCCAGCTTCACTCCATCAGCGACAACATACATGGAGACGCTCCAATCCGACCTCGTCAGAATGTCTGATTCGTCGGCAGTTGGCCCTTCGAGGCATATTGCGCTGCCGCGCTAGTCATCTGGAACGCAAGTTCGTGACATTAGTTGATCGCTCGAATCTCTAGAGAGGAGAGCGCTCGTGGCGAATGCAGGTGTGAAAGGCCGGCCGATCGCGCCGTTGTTGCTGAGTCCGCAGGAGCGGGCGTACTTGGAGAGGCAAGTTCGTCGTCATCGCGTAGCCCGGTCGCTATCTGAGCGATGCCGTGCGATCCTGCGGTGTGCGGATGGCTTGGCAAGCAAGTCCGTAGCTGCCGAACTTGGCCTTCACGAACATATCGTTGGTAAGTGGCGTCGCCGGTTTTTGAAGGATCGCTGTGATGGCCTGCTTGACGAAGCGCGACCTGGCCGCCCTCGCACCATCAACGACGATCAGGTAGCCGCGGTGATCGAGCGGACGCTGCGGACGACGCCGGCCGACGCGACGCACTGGTCGATCCGGTCGATGGCGGCGGAAACTGGGTTTTCCCACACCACGATCCGCCGAATGTGGTCGGCGTTCGGCTTGCAGCCGCACCGTAGCCAGACGTTCAAGCTGTCGAGCGATCCGCTGTTCGTCGACAAGGTGCGCGATATCGTCGGCCTTTATCTATCCCCACCGAACCGTGCGCTCGTCCTCAGCATTGATGAGAAAAGCCAGATTCAGGCGCTCGATCGCGAGCAGCCGGTCTTGCCGATGATGCCTGCGGTGCCGGAACGGCGTACGCACAGCTATGTGAGGCATGGTACGACCACGCTGTTTGCCGCTCTCGATGTCGCTTCCGGCTTTGTCATTGGCAAATGCTACAAGCGCCATCGGGCGGTCGAGTTCTTGAAGTTCCTCAAAGAGATCGACGCTCAAATCCCTGAGGGGCTCGCTGTCCATATCGTCATGGACAACTACGCCACCCACAAGACACCCAAGATCAAAGCGTGGCTCGCTCGCCGGCCGCACTATCATGTCCACTTCACGCCGACTTCCGCGTCATGGATCAATCAGATCGAGCGCTGGTTCGCTGAGCTCACCAGAAAGCAAATCCAGCGAGGTGTTCACACCTCCGTCAGGCAACTCGAGGCCGACATCCGTACCTTCATCGAACTGCACAACAATAACCCGAAGCCCTTCAAATGGACCAAGTCCGCAGACCAGATCTTGGCTTCCGTCAAACGCTTCTGCCACAAAGCCCAGCAGACTTTATGTGGCGAACTTTAGATTCACGTGACTAGCTTGGTACCCCCTGGAGCAAAGCGGATATAGCCTTCGTCGCGTCATGCGCCAAGTTCATGGTACACGGCCAAGGCCCATAGCGGTCAAACAGAGACGGCGATAAAATACTGGTTGCGAAAAGCTGGAAGTAATACCCATGGCTTTCATAGCGAGCGCGGTTGGATTGGTTATCGCCTATCTTTTCGGTTCTATGCCCACGGGCTATCTGGCGGGGAAACTCCTCAAGGGCGTTGATATTCGAGAGCATGGCTCCAAATCCACCGGGGCAACGAATGCATTGCGGACTCTTGGAAAATGGCCCGCGTTAGTGGTGCTCATTGCCGATGTGCTAAAAGGCGTGGCTGCCATCATCGTTGCCCGCTCGTTCTGTCCTTGGCTCTATACGGAGCTGTCCCCGACGCCGCCGACAGCGTCTGATCTGCAAATCTGGGTGCCATGGGTTGTTTGCCTGGCTGGAATTGCGGTGCTCGTGGGACATAGCCGCTCGATTTGGCTGAACTTCACGGGCGGCAAGTCGGCTGCGACCGGGCTCGGCGTGTTGCTGGCGATGTCGTGGCCCGTGGGGCTGTGCGCTGCAACG
This sequence comes from Bradyrhizobium sp. 179, assembly GCF_023073535.1. Classification (NCBI taxonomy): domain Bacteria; kingdom Pseudomonadati; phylum Pseudomonadota; class Alphaproteobacteria; order Hyphomicrobiales; family Nitrobacteraceae; genus Bradyrhizobium; species Bradyrhizobium sp. 179. Next base: position 7,064 of record NZ_JADPJR010000152.1, read on the forward strand.
GTCTTTGGCACCGTGCTGGCAATGGCCCGGATCGTTTCCTTGAGCTCGATGCTCGCGGCGTTGACGGCAATCGTTCTCGTCTGCGGATCCGAGCATCCATCACCGTATCGGTTGCTGGTGATCGGAGGCGGCCTCTACGTGATCGTTCGCCATCGCGCCAACGTTCAAAGGCTATTGGCAGGGACGGAGCCGCGTCTGGGTCGAAATGACCTGGATGCGAAAGCAGAAGCGCAGGTTTAGCACAAGTTTCGATATCGCACTTGGGCCGCTTGTGAACCCAAATTCCCAAAGACGTAGTCTTGTGCGGGTCGAATTTCTTGTTCTGCTTATGAAATCATTTCGATGTTGCGAGGTACTTGGGCAAAGACACAACCATCTCGAAGAGCTCCCTGGGGATTGCGGCAATCGTTTTTCAGAACGCCCTCCAAGGCGAAGCCAGCGCGCTCTGCAACCGCGCGTGACCGCAAATTCTTAGCATCACAACGTATTTCGACCCGCACAAGACCGAGAGACCAAGCGAATTTGGTCAGCGCCAATATAGCTTCAGTGATGTAGCCGTGCCCAACCTCGTTTGTGGCGCACCAGTAGCCAATCTCGCCTCGCGGAACCGTCCAGTCGAACCGAAAAAGCGAACAATTCCCAATGAAGGTGCCAGCGCGTTTCTCAAAAATTGAAAAACGAAATTCGGAGCGATTTTCGAAGGCCGCCTCTCGGTTATCGATTTGCTCGATGATCTCTCTTGCATAGTCCCTCGCATTGGTTTCGCGCAGTGTACGTAGATGACCGCGCTTATTTCGTCGGTGTCATCTTCACGCGCTGTCCGGATCGTGCATTCCATCGGTAGCCTCCGCTCGGCCTAGCGGGCGATCACGCGCACTTAGTTTTGGCGTATCGACACGGCCAGAGCCTTAGTCATCGGATAACCGGAACTCGTCCCAAATCCGCCGACCGGCGGCCCATTTTCAACATAGCCGTTTGACAAATAAAATCGGCGAGCGGTTTCAGTGCTCGTCAAGTTGCACCGGTTATTGCCTCTTTCAGCGGCTCGCATTTCCAGTGCCCGCAGCAGTGCGCGGCTAACTCCCCGAAACCGCGCATCGGTGCGATACGTAGTTGAGGCCAATCGTCCCCGCATTGGTTACTGATCCAACGCTAGGATGTCCTGATTTTCGACAACCACAAGCACCGAGTTGTCAGTTTGTCTGACCCAAGCACAGAAACTCTCATGGGTCTTATTGCCCAACCATCGCGCCAAGATGGAAGGGTCGTTTCGGTGGTCCGCTTCGCAAAGCTCCGCTCGATCGCTCCAACACGATGCAGGCAGCGGGCGCATCTTCTGGTATAGCTTCTCGTATTTGCAGCCCGTGATTTTGGCACAAAGCCGATACCCGGACAATGGGCACGCTGACTGCCATGTCGGCTATTGATGCTGTGGACGGCTCCTCCACCGGCACGAGAGTGCCAAGGTATGGGCGCCGTTTTGAGGCTCCCACGATTCGGAGGAGCAGCCTATGCAGTCAAT
>NZ_JADPJR010000035.1:0-8354 GCF_023073535.1 Bradyrhizobium sp. 179
CGACTTTGGAATCGAAAACCTCATCGAGCTGATCAGGTTCTATAAAGACAACCCTGGACTGCTCAGGCGGTAACCCTGCGGCCTACGCCGAATGGATACGATTTGCCGTACGCTCCGGAGTTGTACGGGAGCCACGATTAACGCTGTCTTGGAGGTGTTTGTCGGATATCTGAGCTGTTGTGACTGTCCGCTAGGCAAAGCGGCTTGCCGTTCCGAACGGAGCGCGGACCAGCCGACGCCGGACGCCGGAAGATGCGCGTTACCCAACCAACATAACGTCGCAACGGCGGTGGACCGAATTCTATTGCCACTTGAAGCAACAAGGCCTCGACTACGTGCGTGAATAGCCCTGCACGGCGCATGCCGAACGAACAACTGCACTGTGAATGAAGCCCATATTTAGATCGATCACTGCCTGGTAGGAATTGTGAGGCACAACTTCGAAGATGGTTCGGGTGTTGCTATCGATATATGTTCCGCTGTTGCCAGAATGTCGACATGTGACGACGACGTCTTTCACGTCGACGGTGCTATAGTTTCGAATAACGAAAGACGCCTTCATGATCGTACCGAAGCCCTCTTTCTCCCAGGTGACACTGTCAATCTTGAGCTTGCCCAAGACGTCACTGTATGTTGGAGGCGATGCAGCAGCTGTCGCTTGGGTCGGCTGGCCGGTAGTCGCTTGAGCCGAGTCCTTAGGACCTTGGAATAGCGCGAAGCTGAGAACAAACGCGAAAGCAACAACACCATAGAATGCAATTTGCTTACCTCGACTGCGTTGCTGCTGAAACACGCACATGACGAGTCCGACCGCAATCCCGATCAGGCTTCCTAGCGTCAAAAATCCAATCAGAGCGTTCATGAGCTAGCTCTCGTTCAACCACGTCTGCCGAATGAAGGGCTGCTCTTCGGGGACTTTATGTATTCCGGCTCGCGAGCGCTTGCGTGCTGCTGACATTTGAACTGCGCGATGAGCTCGTCTGCTTTGCTAAAGCTGTTGTCGCTAGCGGACGTGAACGAGGCAAAGGAGGATGCGCTTCCGATCGTCTGCTCCGTCACGACCTTGGTCCCTCTCGTAAAGAGCACCAGAATTCCAAGGATGACATCACCGACCATCCACAGCGTCAGCAGTGAGGCAACTCCGATAGCGGAGCCGATCGCTCGTCCGGCCCGTTCTGCATTCGAATGGACCTCAATCGTCGAAGCAGCGTGAAATCCGCCAATGATCCAGATCAGCATGAGAACGTTGAAAGCGATGAATGCCCACTTGATGAACGTCCCGAACGTCCCGCGCTGATATTTTTCGGTCCTAACAATCGAAGCCACGATGTCCTCCCATCAATCTCACCGTGCACTCCAAAGTAGAGCGCACGCGTTTCGATCGCGTGAATTGATATGGCTAAGCGATGAATAACTAATCGTTTAGAACTTTAAATGGACAGAGTTTTCATTTGTCCCATCGCGAGGGCCTCGCGGAATTCTTTTCGCCGCCCAATGCTGGAGCGGAGCTATTCAAGGCAGCGCTCGCTCTAGGCCGCCTGCTTTGTAAACCAGGTAGCCAAACATCCGAACTACAAAGCACAGAAGCCAAAACCATTTTGGGCCTAATCAGCGACTACGCGGGCCTGAAGCGTATCGACGTGCTCGGCTCAGCAGCTTCTCTTGCGAAGCACCAACCGGACACACCCGATGAACCGAAGACGGGACTTCTTTTATGACGACCGAATATCTAGAGCCGCACCATTGAGGATTGAGGCCGAACCTAGTCGATTCACAGCGCTAGGTGAATAGTCGGGCATTCTTGAACCGATTGGAGTCGATCTAGCCTTTTGAGCCGCGGGCACAGGTGGCTTCCAGCTATAACGTGGGGCGCAGCGTTATGTTGCCGGAAACTTCATTGTTAGGGGCAAGTCCCTCGGGCCAGGGCACCGGGCGCCCGGTGTCGCGCAAAGACGGACCGGAGGTACCAACGTAGCAGGACCGCGGGAAAAGCTCGCTATAAGCCCCGCCCGGGCGGTGGGAAATGGCTTTAAACCCGGCCGGCTCGGGCCCAAGAGCGGTTCCCCCGCGGCTCATTTGGGCCTTTACTGCGCGCTACTCGCGAAGAGACGACGATTAAGCGGTTAAGCGTGACCAACATGCGCGAGCGACGTAGAACTCGGCACTTCGGCAGTCGCTCCGCAACCTGAGGAAGTGATGACCATTAACGGCGTGCTATGGTGATTGCGGAGACGCAGTCGGAATACATTGGCAGGAGATCAAATCCCGTAGCTTAAACTCTTTTGCGTCGTAGCTGCGCTGCTACCGCGTTGAGCAAGAGCGTCTCTTTTCTGACTCAGGTCTAATCCTTCGTTTACAATGGGGCGTGCCCTCGTGCTAAACTGATTGAATATTATCGGGGCCTCTAGCCGATGTTTCTTGCATGAGGAGTTATCCTTGGCAGCGAAAGCAGATCGGAAGCTCGCGGCAATATTAGCCGCGGACGTCGCTGGTTACAGTCGCCTGATCGCCGAAGATGAATCCGGGACGATCGAAGCGCTAACCCATAATCGTGCGATATTCAGTGCGGTTATCCAGGACCACAACGGCCGAATAGCAAACACAGCAGGTGACAGTGTCGTCGCCGATTTCCACACTGCGACGGATGCAGTTAGATGCGCAGTCTCAGCCCAAGCAAAACTAGCGGCTCAGAATGAGCGGGTTCCCAAAGACCGACAGGTTCGCTTTCGAATGGGTGTCCATCTAGGAGATGTCGTTCGGCACGGAGACGATATCCTAGGCGATGGAGTCAATATCGCTGCGCGTCTGGAATCGATCGCGCTACCTGGCACGGTCGTTATATCAGGCTCATTGTATGATGTCGTCGAGGGGAAGGTGCCATTTCAATTTGTCGATCTTGGTCAAAAGCAACTCAAAAATCTTGAGCGTCCCGTTCGTGCGTACCAAGTGTTGACGGAGGAGGGTCTCAAACAGCCTCCTCGACTTTGGTGTTTCAGTACTGACGGTGGACGTCCGTCCATCGCCGTTCTCCCCTTTGAGAACTTGACCGGCGAGGCCGAGCAGGGCTATTTCGCGGATGGCTTAGTGGAAGACATCATCACAGCCCTTTCGCACAACCCAATGTTGGTGGTGATCGCTCGTCATTCGAGCTTCGCCTACAAAGGGCGATCTCCCAATATACAGCAAGTAGGTCGCGAGCTCGGCGTCCGCTACGCACTGGAAGGCAGTGTACGCAAGTGGGGCGAAAAGCTGAGGATCACTGGCCAGCTCAATGACACTGAAACGGGCGCTCACGTCTGGGCTGATCGCTTCGACGGACTTGCGTCGGACATGTTTGATCTTCAAGACGCGATAACTGAGCGCGTGGTTGGTGCGCTTGACGGCGAAGTACGTGTCTCGGAAATAAAGCGACAAAGGCGGAGACCAACCAACGACCTCACGGCGTATGACAGTCTAATTCGTGGGCTCGGCTGCTTTTATGAGCACACCCCGCAAGGCACCGCGCAAGCACTTGCTCACTTCAAACACGCGATTGAACTAGACCCGTCCTGCGCGGTCGCTTGGGGGTATAGTGGCGCGACACTGCTTCTTCGGCGCACACTAGGCTGCATTCAAAACATCGCTGAGAATGCGCGGGAATGTATTGAATGTTGCGAGCAAGCCATTTTGCGCGGCTCTGACGATGCTGAAGCCTTAAGTCTCGCGGCACTCGTGCAGGTCTGTCTCGGACACGAACTAGTGAGAAGCACCGAGTTGGCCGAAAGGTCGATCACCCTAAATCCGAATTCTCCTTTCAGTTGGTATGCCATCGGACTGGCTAAGCTTGCTGCGGGGAATGCAGCCGAAGCCGTTGCGGCGATCGGTCGTGGCATTCGGTTAAACCCGCGCGACCCGGCCGGATACGCCTATGTCGGATCGTATGCATTGGCGCTCTTTGTGCTGAAGAACTATTCGGAAGCGGTGAAACATGCTGAACGAGCGTTGGCCGTTCGTCCAACTTGGGCACCAGCTCTGCGGATTAAGGCTGCGTCATTAGCAAAGTTGGATATGACTGAAGCCGCCCGGATGGCCTTGCTTCAGGCTCGAAAGATTGATCCACACGGATCGAGCTCGCTTATGGCGCGAATGATCCAGCTGCCGTCAAGTGATCTTGAGGCTTACATCGGCGCACTCAAACTCGCCGGTCTGGAAGAGTAGTGTGTCCTTGATGCGCGCAGGCCTCATTTAGCACGTGCACGAGTCGCCATATCGAATATGGTCCGCTGAATCTTTCGAGGCATTGCTTCTTCTAACGGAGAACCACGCCGGAGCATCTGACGCTGGCGCGCCACAACGCTGGACAGGTTTTTTCGGATATCCCGCTCGGCTTTCAGCTTGGCAACCTCACGGCGCAGCCGTTCGATCTCCTGCTGCTCCGGCTTCATATGCCCGTGACCGGGGAAGGCCTGCACAGGGTCGGAGCCGCAGAACAGCTATGGCTTCCGCCGAGGGCGATGCCGCACTCCGTGGTTGCACGGACATCGCGGTTAACCCTCCATTAGTCCGCTGCGGCCACAATTTCGCCGGGCAGTCGGGACCACCAAAGGAGCGGTTTACGCGCATGCTCAAGGACGGAACATACGCTGCATGGTTCAACACCCCGCTCGGTAGCGGCACCGGCATTGCCCATGTCGAGAACGGCAAAATATGGGGTCGCGATAGCATCATGTTCTATGTGGGCACGTGCGAGGTCGACGGTGACCGTTTCACGGCACAACTGACGACTAACAGGCACGCGGATGGCCCTACCCTTTTCGGAAGCAACGATGAACTCACCCTGAAGCTGGAAGGAACGTGTCGTGGCAAGATCGCCCACTACACAGCAACGACCAAGCAGTTTCCCGGTGTGCAGCTTCGCGGCACGCTGATCTACAGCGAAGAGCAGCCGGCCGCGCCAAGGACGAGCGAGCCGCTACCGAAGCTCGATCCTGCCAAGTTGCCGAAACTGCCGACGCGCTCGCGCTAGCGCCACGATCTGCCGACGCGCTCGCGCCACCGTTGCCCACTTGCGGACGCGGTCTTGCGGGCGAATGCCGAGCCCGCAATCGCGGAACACGGCGGCCGCATCGTGAAGAACACCGGACTGTATAGCTCGCGGTGCTATCGGGAACGTGGCGAGGTTGGTCGTCATCCGGGGGCGGCTTAAAGTCGGGCGGGTTGTAAGTTAGGCCCAGAACGGCGGCTTGTCGGTGATCTGCGCGTGCGCGCCCGCCGTACATGCGAAAATCATGGTGAGTGCACTTACCGCCTGAGCGGCCAGTCCCAATCGTGCCATGCTCGCCTCCGGCCTATCTGCCCAGACGAAGACAGGTAAATTAACGACGAATCCACGCTGGAGCAATTGGCTTTGGTGGCGTTTCAGGCCGCCGTCCTGAGGTCCGAGTTGGGTCAAAATGCGAAAGACTCAACGTGAGCAAATTAAGTCCGCTATGCCTCGCTGAGCGGCCCTCAACGCGGCGTGCCGCGACTTCGCAAAAGGGCCAACTACGGAAGTCCCCATTGGGCGCTGCGCTGGCAGTGATCATGGCGCAGCGGTGCCACTCCGTTTTATGATACCGCGCTCGACGAAGTTCGCGGCATCCTCAGCAGTCATATTCTGACTATAGAGCCGCCGCACTGCCGGGCTTAGTCGCTCGGCAAAGATAACAACCATCATGTTATCGCCGGTGACCTCCCGTTGGCCCATTTGCTCCGCGTGCGACACAGCACCTTGCAACACGCGCTGAAACGCCGCCGATGGACGGGATTCTCCGGGAGATGCGCCGTTTTCGACCACGATGGATCGCAGCCCATTCTCAATGTAGTCGGTCAGACTTTTCTGGAGCGCCCCAAGATCGACACCGCACGACCGCATCACCTTCGAAGCATTCGCATCATCTATCAGCGCGAGCAGCAGATGTTCTAGCGTCGTGTACTGATGTTTTCGCGCATCAGCGTAGCCGAGGGCACGCTGCAGAGTGAGTTCAAGTTCGCTAGAAAACCGAGGCGCCCGAGGCCTGATCCCGGCGTCAATTGTGGTTGAGGGGGTCGCAACCTTGGTGCGCGGCGCGGTGATCTCTCCGCGAATCGCTGCTGCAAGTGTGTTCCAGTCGGCCACGCCAAACGCCTTAGCTATCAATTCAAGGCTTTGGCTGTTGGTGATCTTCACACTGTGGTCGGCTAGGAAGGCCCGGACTGTCTGTGCCATGGCTTTGGCGTCGCGGTAGTCGCGCATGACCTTTCATCCTTTGCTTTGAACGAAACAGAGGTGCCAGGAGCTTGCGTTGCTGACCCGTTCGTTCGGGCAAAGGGTTATGAAAGACCCATGATACGTTCACCTTCCCCATTGGGGCGCAAGCGGCAGGTCGTATCTACCCGGAGGTACCATGCCTCGGTTGCAAAACGCTGTCAATTGCAATGGCGCGATGGATAATGTCCGAGTTGGGTCAAAGGCTGCCCTTCGGTCCACCGACGGCCCGCTTCCGGTTAAGCCCTTTCTCGGCGCTCGCCGGAAGGTCCGAGACGGGCCATACTCGAACGTCGAGCTACTCTCGATTCGGCTTGTCGCAGAAGTTATCTTGTGCAACTCGCTCGGAATATTCCCTCCCTGCTGGTGAAGACGAAGGATGACCGACGACGGCATTGAGATACGTCGCCTCGCACGGGAGGACGCAGCCCTCTATCGAGAAATTCGACTGGAGGCTCTTCAAGCCAACCCGGAAGCGTTCGGTAGCACCTTCGAGGTTGAAGATGCTCAACCGTTGAGTTTGTTCTCGGATCGACTCGGCAGCTCTACAGTGCTCGGCGCGGGCGAGACAGAGCTCGTCGGCATTGCCGGCTTCGCTGTCCAACAGGGCCAGAAAGAAGCTCACAAAGGCGCTCTTTGGGGAATGTACGTTCGGCCCGCCGCAAGGAATGCCAAAGTCGGTCGACGGTTAGTCGAAGCGGTATGCAATCACGCCCGTCAGCAGGTTGAGCTGGTCCAGCTGAGCGTGGTGGTGGAGAATGAACAGGCGCGGAGTCTTTACACGAGATTAGGCTTCGTGAGTACGGCGTGGAGAAGAACGCTCTGAAGCAAGCGGGCCGCTACCTACGACTTGGTTTTTATGGCAAAAGGTCTCTCGCACTGAATTATTTTGCGACGCAGGCATCGACTGCTCACCAGCAGGCACCATTTCCGCAATGGGTCAAAATCGCCGATCCAGACCGCTGCAATCAGTTTCCGCTCCGTGACCGGCAGCGGAATCCCCAACGAGCATTCCGCTGAGCAGCGATGGGTCAGTTGCGGATACTGGCAAGCTTTCGGTCAGTTCTCTTTAAATTGCATTGTACAACTTCTAATGAACTTGTGAACGGCCGTTGGAAGAGCCCGTGGTAGATTGAGCGAATGGGCACAACGATAAAAACCGTCCTTCATGTGATTTGGGCGATTTGCACGATTACGTTGGGCACCGTGGTTGGCGCGGCGGCCGGCTGGGCATCTCACGGATTAGTCGGGGCTGCTGCGGTTGGTTTCGTCGGGTTTTGTGCCGGAGCGCTGGCGGCTGCATCACCTGAAGCGGTGCTTGAATTCCTGCACCATTAGAGTTCCAAAGCAGACTTCGAGGCCTCGCCTCTATGGCAGCTATCGGCCAACTAGGCGACGTTCGTTCGCTGTCGCAAGGTGCGGCACTGTGGAGGCCACGGATGAAGCACTTCAAATGTCGATCATCTATCGTTTCGCTCATCAGCCTGTTTTGGATTTCAGGATGCGTGGCTGAGGAACTGCGGCTCAGCGGCACAACATCCGGTCATGATCAACGGACAGGAAAGCCGGTCTTGAAGTTAGAAATCTCAGAGGCGTCCAGGGAAACGTTACGTAGATTTGGCGCTGATAATTCGGGACAGAAGGTCGAGTTTCTTGTTCGAGGCCAGGTGACCTCAATCCGGTTCTGAGAGAACCGCCAGAAGGCGGAGTGATCCAGGTCAGCGACAATAGCTGGACAGATGTGGTCCGTCTGGCGCAACAGTTCTCCGAGGCTCCGAAAGGAAAGATTGAAATCCGGAGATCGTCTCCATGAATAGTCCGCTTAGGGCCGATTCTGTTGAAAAAGGCCGACAGTATTTAGTTGTAGTAGCTCCGTCGCGACTTGGCCGAACTGCTCAACCGCCTCTATGCGAGCCTCGGCCTGGGCATCGGGATCAGCTTGGCCATCTTTCGAAGGTTTTGGGCGGTGGCTGCGAGGATGAACTCGTCACGCGCGCCGTTTGGACCTCGTAAACGCAAACGGTCGAGCTTGAGAATGCGCTTGAGGTGCGCGAACAACATCTCGATTTTCTTGCGGAGCCGGCGCGAG
>NZ_JADPJR010000025.1:0-6953 GCF_023073535.1 Bradyrhizobium sp. 179
TAGCGGAAGATGTTATCTGCCAGTCGCCCCTGGTTGGCCATGAACTCCTCCCAGCTGATATAGCCTGGGTGAGCGGCGTGGAGGCAAACCGCCCAATCCCCGATCGCCACCTTGACCGTTCCCGTCAGCGACCCCGGCCGGCATCGGCTCGGATCCTTTTGCCGACGGCCATAAACATACGCCCCAGCATAGGCCGGATTTTGAAGGATACTAAGGACGCGTGCACTATCTGGCGCACGCCAGACGATCTCGTGTGGAGATGGTCCAAGCAGCGGCCGAACCGGCAAGGATAATCCGTTCCTCTCCAAGTACCGCATCACACGGCGAGCGCTTTGCAGTTCCCGGAATTTGGCAAACACGAGATGAAGACGGGCCTGCACCTCCTCATCGGGATTGAGAACAATCGTGCCGGCTCGATCATAGGCGAGCCCGGCCGGCAGGGGCAGCCGCAGTTCGCCCCGTGCCGCCTTCTGGCGTTCTCCTTGGTGAAGGCGCATCCGAAGCTGATGCAGCTCCGCCTCGCTCATGATGCCGGACAAGCCCAACAGCAGGCGGTCGTGGTAGGCGCGCGGATCGTAAAGCCGCTCGCCATCCGCAATGAGCACGCCGAACACCGAGCACAGTTCGAGCAGCTGATGCCAGTCCCGGTTATTGCGGGCCAAGCGAGAAGCGTCGAGGCTCACCACAAGGCCGGCGTTGCCAAGGCCGATCTCGGCAATGAGCTTCTGGAAACCATGACGATCCACAGCGCCAGCACCGGATTTGCCCAGATCCTCGTCAATGACCTGGACGCGCTCCGGCGGCCAGCCCAGACCGATGGCGCGATCGACGAGGCGGTACTGCAGCTCGGTGCTCTCCTGGTGCTGGCGCACCTGGTTCACGGATGACTGCCGCACGTAGACATAGGCCAACTTGGCTCGGTGCGCAGTCGTGAGCCGCTCGTCAGCGAGGATCGAGCTGATCAGCACGACCCAGTCCCCTTCCGGGCGCGCCGGCAACCGCTTGCATTCGCCGCAGCAGCGTGGCGAGGATTTGAGCGATCTGGGTTTGCGTCGCGGTCGATAGATTCGGCCACAGGCGCGGAATGTCGGCCGGGTGGATTTGCCGACGTCGGCAGTGGTCGATACGCAACGCGACCTGGAAGCGGTCGGTGGGTCATCGCGAATCACCTTCTCGTCGATAAGGCTGAGACTCGCGCTCAAATGTTGCATCAATAGGATCAGCGTACGTGCACTGATGCGCGGCAGATCGGCGGCGTTCAGGCGGGACGTGATCAGCGTCTCGCCAAGATCCGTCGACGCGATCCGAACCGCCCGCGGCCGTCCGCCCGGCAGCGCGACAACGACGTGGGCGGGACCGCGCCCCGACCGCTCCTTCAGCACCTCAAGCCGTTGCCCAAACAGAAAATGATGCGGGTCGGTGATCGTGACGTGAGACACGACCCACTCAAGAATAGGGGTACTCTGACGTGTTCGGCGATCCCACCTATGCCGACGCCGTGCTCGATCGCCTCGTCCACAATGCTCATCGGCTCGAACTCACCGGGGAGAGCCTGCGCCGAAGCCGCCAACCCGCCCGAACGTCTGAGCTCGTGACGCTGTGGACACGCCGCTGCGCTTGGACAACGCCACGGCGTTGCCCACATGCCCATCTGTGGACGCCCCGGTGGATGCAAGAAGAATCTTTCGATCAGGTGTTGCGCGTAGTCGGGTGCTGACATCTGTCCGGCCTTTATTGCGACCGTCATATGTCGCGGGCCCGTATGGGAGTTCGCGGATCAGGTCCAAATCACAGCGGCGTACTTGGAAGCACCTGGGCATGTTCTGGTTTTCCTGACCCCGTCTCATCGACTGTTGCGCCGTACCTTCCGTTTGACCTTCCTACCTCCTCGACGACCACCGGGATTGGCTTTCGGGCGATCTGACGCTCGATGCGAGCGCCGAGCGTGTGCTTCGCGCGCTAGGGGCGCAAGGCGACAAGTCGCGAAGCTATCGCGGTTTTCGCGGCCGAGGAGGTCAGCTTCAAATAAAACCGTGCAGGGCAATCAGCAGGATCGCGCGGAAGGTAGGGCCGGGAAGCTTGGCGCGGTGAAGGACTTTGGCCATCAACCGTAATGGCACGTCGTTACGGTTGGGCCGGTGTCAGCACACGCGGCATCGGCGATGCGCAGAACGGCCATTGGAACACGACGACGTTTGGCGGGCCCCCACCTGCGAGGAGTGATTGCATCTTTCATGCTCGAAGGGCCGATCACCACCGAGTGCTTCCTGGCCAATGTCGATCAAATTCTTCCCCATGCTGCGCGAGGGCCAGACGGTGATCCTCACAATTTGTCGAGTGAGAAGAACGAAGAGGCCGCTTGCCTCATCGAAGGCGCCGGTGCGCGCCTACCATTGCTGCCGCCCTACAGTCCCGATCTCAATTCTCTTGAGATGACATTCGCCACACTCAAAGAACTAATGCGGCAAGCCCAAACCAGTACCGACAATGCCCTGGGGCGTCACTCTCGCGCCGTTCGGCCCAGGAAAAACAGCACATTTCTCCAAGCATGCGCATAACGGTGATGATGAACCAGTCCGGGTCCTTTACATTGTGTCCACTTAAGAGAGTGCCTGGTTGGAATGAATGACCTCGATCCAGGGGCGGTTGAACCGAGCTAAATCGATGTTTCCCTTAATCCGTAGGCCGCCTTGAATAGTAGAGACAGCGCCTTTACCAGAATGGGACAGCGCCGATCCGGTCCCAAACCGACCGGCGGGTCCCGATTTTCTTCGGGATCGCATCGCGATGTCAGGCGACATGGAAAACTCCGCAACGCCGCAGTTTGCTGCCGTCGATTCACCAGTCCTTCCAGGACCTTTTGCAACTCTTTTCCGGCGCTGCCTGGAGACGCACCTTGTCATGCGCATCATCCGCAAGCTCTGCGATAGAGCCGCATCAACTGTGCATAGGCTACGACGATTCAATCTCTCTCCTGCCGGCAAGCTAGCCCCGCCAGGCTTGCAAAAGTGCAGTGATGCGGCCGGCCGCACTATCGTCAACTCAGGTTGTGTCCTCCTTTCCGAAGAGCCACTGGTCCAACTGGGGGGCGATCGTTGGATCGAGCAAGCTGCGCTTAGTCATCCAGTCCTCGTTGAAGATCGTGCTCAGATATTTCTCGCCCCCATCAGCGACCAGTGTTACGACCGTACCGGCAAGCTTGCCCGCCGCGATGAATTCCAGTGCTTTATAGATAGCTCCGCCGGAAGACCCACCGACTAAAAGTCCTTTGCGCCGAGCGATGTAACGCGCGGTCTCGAAAGCTTGAGTGTCGGTCACCTTCACGCCCTCATCGATGCATCCATAGTCCAGGACTTTGCCGACCGCGTCACCTGCCGGCATGCCAGTGCCCGACTGGTAGTAGGGATGCGCAGGTTTTCCGAAAATGATGGATCCAGCCGGCTCCACGCCGATCGTGCGCACCGTCGCCTTATGGCGCTTAAGCCGTTGCGCAATACCGCTCATGGACCCGCCAGTTCCAACGCATCCGACAAACGCGTCGATGCCGTTGGGAAGTTGAGAGATGAGTTCTTCGACGAGAGCGGCATAGCCTTCCGGATTTGCCGGATTGTCAGATTGGTTCATGAAGAGCGCACCGCTAAGATCTGCAGCTAGTTGTGCCGCTAGGCGCTGCCTCTCGACAACGGCGACCTCGTTTTCCGCAAACTCGCCTTCAACATAGCGGATCTCGGCGCCGAGCGCCTGCATCATCCGAACTTTGTCAGGTGCCGCATGGTGGTCGACGACGGCGATAAAATGCAGGCCAAAGTCCAACGCGGAGAGAGCCAAGCCAATGCCCGTATTGCCAGAAGAGGATTCAACGATGGTACCGCCTGGAGCGACGCGCCCATCCTTCAGCGCAGCCAGGACCATGCTTCGCGCCATGCGGTCCTTCATCGAGCCGCCGGGATTGTTTTTTTCCATTTTCAGCATCAACCGGGTGTCCCGGCTGGGAATGTCAATCGACATTACCGGCGTCTGCCCGATCAATTGCGTTATGGTCTTGTGCAGCATAGCATGCCTCTCCTCTTGCTTCTGTAATGATTGGGCCACCGTGTGCTGCTCAACGAGAATGCGAGCGGGCCGGTGCTAGGTGGAATTTTGTTTTGAGGCTGACCCAAGTGCCGCCGTGACAGGCTGGTTCTAGTCAGTCACTTGTTCCGCGTGTGTGCGCTTCACCGCATGTTCCATCATGACTTCACGCATTGTACGGACGAGGAGATGCCGAGGATGCCATGGAGATGCTGCGGCGCGGGCGAGGATCCGCAATCTGCTGCTGAGAACGTCAATAACCGCCAGTCGTGACGGCAATGTAGGCTCGCTCAAATTTGGGTGCCGCGAATGCCTTGCCACCACAAGGGCCAAAAGGAACACAAAGATCACATTTATCCTCCCAAACCGATCTTCAGTTCAAGAATGTTTTGAGCGCCGCTTGGGCCGAAGTGAGTCGCGCCCGTATCCCGAAATCCCGACTTCAGGTAAACAGCTCTAGCGGTCTCATTGCGTACATTGACGCCAAGCATGAGACTGTTGACAATTGGACGGTTTGTAGAGACCCATCGAGCGGCAAGTTTAATCGCTGCCCTCCCGTACCCATTGCCCTGGTATGCTCGGTCAACGCAAAGGCTGTGCAAAGTCATGACTTTTGGCGGGGCCCACTCGGGCAACGCCGCCCCTTCGCGGAGAACAAAAAAGCCGACGACCTCATCCCTGTCGACGACTGAGAAGGCGTGCTCAAGGCGGGGCCATAAGCTGCTTCGAAGCTCGGAAAAAACTAAATCCAGCGAGTCCACAAAGTCTTCTTGCTCAGGCTCTATCTTTAAATGAGCCACGACCGCGTAATCAAAATGAGACAAGCTTTTCAGCGCCGCCCGCATGCTAAGTATCCGTACAGCCACCACTTCATCTCTTCGGCGAGAGGGAGAGAGAATGATATCTCGCTCGCGACAAGAATATCGTTGCTAGCTCCTCGGGTTCTGAAGGCAAACTCTCAAAACTCGTGCCAATTGACCAGGACCAATGGAATGTCCATTTATGGTCTCAATTCAATGACTTACATGATCGGCAACAAGAGGCCAGGCGACTGCTAGCATATGTCGCGGACTCGACAAACCTAACAGAGGTTGTCTGGCATTTCCCACGGTACGGTGCGCCTCGGCAGGTGAGAGCTTGTCGCCCAGTCTCCGGTTCAATTCCGACGCGCCTGTTCTAGTTCTGCGTAAGCGCTTAGCCGTGCTTTCAATTACCCATAATCTTTGCCTCGATCGCGGCTCCCAGTTCGATGTCAGTCAGCCGCGATAGTCCGCGCCAGATCACGGTATTTCCTGGAGGCGGATCGTTGGCTCGGGCCAAATATCCTCCGAGCCGCGCGATCTTGACGACATAGTGCGAGAGCGTGCTTCGTCGAGGGCGATCGCCACCCCTGTCTTTCACCAAATGATCAAGAAGCCTGAGTTCGGGATCTGTCAGCGCCGTCTGCGGTAGGGCATTCGGCGAGGAACGATTGAGCATCGTCATCCAGAAGACGCGCCAACTTACAATGCAAAAAACAGCGATCAGATTGACCAGACGCTCAGCGGTTCGCAATTTCAAGTCCTCCGCCTTGCAGCCTGATTTGAGGACCTTATGGAAGACTTCGATCTTCCACCTCAATGCGTACCATTCGATCTTCTCGACGGCGTCCTTGCGCGATTGGACCGAGAGATCGGTGAGGAGCTTCCACTCGATCTTCTTTCGCCGCTTCGGCGTTCCCCGCTCTTGAGCATGGATCACGGTCAGAGTGAGTGCGGGATATTTCTTCTGCTTACCGATCGGCGGCAGAATTCGAAGCTTGCGGAAACGAATTTCGAGAAGCGCTTCATCCGGATCGCCTTTGTCGTCCTTGACCTTGATCCGATGTAGGCCTTTGACCGTAACCTCGTCCATTTCGTCGGCAATTGTATGATTGCCGTCCCCGGCAAGCCGATCAACACAGGTTCGTACCAAGAAGTGTGTTCCGACCTCCTCGGTCAGGCAAAACAGCTCATAGATATCGCTCTCGCGATCACCAATATGAACGCATCGTCCAGGGGGAGCGAGAAGGTCGGTCGATTGCCGTAAATTCTCCAGCCAGCGGATACTCTCCTTCTGCTCGATCGGAACACGCGTCGGATTGATCTTCCGCTTCAGCGCCGTCGTCCCCTTGAACTTCTTGCGCGTCCAAGCTTGATTGCCGCCAGTCCGAGCGGAAGCCCCTCGGTCGTCACGGCGAGGCTCGAATGCATCAGGATGCCGCACTGTGTGCGCCCTGCCGTCTTGCGCGTAAAGCCAATCAAATCCGGCTTCTCGCGCTTGAAGCTGAATTCCGTCGTGTCATGGAGAACGAGGATCGGTCCCTTCGTTGCCGTTACGCGCCCGCGTGTCGCCTCGAAATGACCGCAAAGAATATCCGCCTCGTTGACCCGTTCGTTGGAGAAGAAGCGATAGGCGGCCTTCGTGTTGGCCCAGTCCTGACAAACCAGCGGGATGCTTTGTCCCATGTCGCTCCCGATTTGTGCGAGCAGTTTGCAGAACCGGCGGCCAAGCCGCTCATCCTTAAACTCGCATCCCGCAGCTTCCCGATCAACCCACGTCTCAATACCGGTCGTCAATCGCTGAGCACGCGCCTCCGCGCGTTCCTTCACCAAGCCCATCGAGCACCCCACGCCTCCGAATCAGGTGCTCAACAACGAATCACAACAGATTCTTCCGATTCAAGATTTCGCCTGCGGCGCGGCGTTCAAATCCGGCGTCAAATGTGGGTAATTGAAAGTTAGCCGTGACCCTATTGAGGCTGACTTGACGTTTTGCGGAATCGCCACGGCATGAGATCATCGATCTTGCTATGGGGATGACCGTCGATGATCGCCTCGAGTGTTTCAGCGATGTAGGCAGCC
>NZ_JADPJR010000134.1:0-6461 GCF_023073535.1 Bradyrhizobium sp. 179
GGCAGCTTCTCGATTCAGTGCGCAGCGGCTGAGCTTGGAGTAACCCCGCAAACAATCTTCGATTATCTTGCGCGCGGAATGCTGGCAGGTCGTCAGTTAGCCAAAGGCCAGCCATGACAGATCGAGCTCTCAGACGAACAAATCAGTCGGCTGCGCAATCGGATACGACGTACCAAGCGTTCAAAGACGGAGGCATCATGAAGTCATCGGCTCGGCAATGACATCGTGCCATTGCAACACGGGCACCTGAGTCGTGATCAACAGCGATCCCTTGTCGTAGCGATCGGTTGAAGCTGGCCTCGGCATAGATGTAGTTCGAGGCGCCGAGCTCGGCGACGAAGATCTGCATGCTGCGCGCCTCGCCGCTGAGCCCGTCAACCACCTCCATGGTATGGCCGGAATAGTCGACGAACAGCTTCTCGCCGGCGACATGGACCTGGCGCAGGGTCGGCTTGAGGCGGCCCGTCCACTCCTTGTAGCGTTCGCAGAACCGCGCATAGTTGAAGCTGTCGGAGTTTGCGTCGCAATACTCCTCCCACAACAGCATCAGCGTGACGTTCCTCCGCCGTAGCTCGCGATGCACGAGCGCCCAGTCTGGATGCGGACGCTCGTCGCTGGGCCGATCAGAAGGCGGCGGAAACAGGCGGTTCTCGAGCTGGACGTCGTCATCCAGCTCCGGCGGCAGTGGCCAGGTCAGGCCGGCGCGGCGGGCTCGGTTGAGGTACTTGCTGACCGTGCCCTGGGCCAAGCCCAGGCTGCGGGCAAGGGCGCGTTGCGACATGCCGACGCTGTAGTGCAGGCGTAGAACTTCACGGATGTGGCGCATGGACAGTCTCTCGGTCGGCATCTCGATCCTCTGCGGTTAGGCAAAAGACCAAGCTACCCGGGTGGCAGACTGTCAGCGGCGCGCGCCTCCTAATTGCCCCGATCGCATCGCTGGAAATAGCGATCACGATCGGCTGGAAATGGTGATCACGATGCTCTGGAATGGGTGATCACGATGCCCTGGACTCCGTGATCACGATCGGCTGGAACACGCAGCAATACGCCCAACGACTTGAGTTGTCGGGCGTGTTCGTGAGACGTCACCGTCTAGATCACTGCGTCTCAACAATCTCCGTTAGCTCGGCCACCCCTCGATGATTCGAGCCTCGACGCTCGGGCCGCTCTCAATCGAGTATCGAGGATGAGCATCGCGAGTGCTCTGGGCGCCTGATCTGTCCCACCTGATGGCCGCCGCTAACGTGGTAGCCCTGCGCCAAATCCCGTCCGGCTGGTCCTGGTGCGACCATAGCCGTAAAGCGGATGAACGCCGTAGGGGTAACGACAGTCGCGCCAACGATCGCGAAGATCATTTGCCAGGTGGGCGAAGGCCTTCGCCATCTGGGCGATTCCATGCGTCGCGTTGTAACCGGCGAACATGGCGGGCGCGACATAGACAACGGTGATCACGAGCCGGAGCCAAGTAGACGTCACGAAGGCGAGCGCGAGTTGGCCTATACCGAACCTCGCGCCGCCCGCCACGACGGCCACCACGATGCCGCCGAGCGCGCCGGCCCCCGTGTAGAAGGCCCAAAGGCCAATCGTCACGCCTGCGAAGACGGGCAGCGCGAAGACTGCGAGCGTGAAGAGCAGCCAGGCGGAGAAGCCGATGACGAGGAAAACGAGCAGTCTTATTGGCAGTCACAAGCGCTTCATGAACACCGCGCGCCGGCATGCGCGGATGCGCAAGACCTGGACCGCGGCCGGCCGCCATGCTGCGGATAACTGCAAGGCCGTCGTCAGGGTTTTTACAGTCGTGACTACCCGCTGTCTATCGCTGCGACCGCGGCAGCGTTATGCTGGGTCAGCGTCGGTGTATGATGTTCGGGGACTTCGCATCGATAAAGCGGCGCTGGCCGATCTCTCAGATCGATACTTTCATGCCCTGGAACTTCCAAGCCTGAACGGCCAAAGCTTCGCGCTTACGCCGCTGCCAACACGTCTTTGGTATTCATCGGCGGCGGCGCCTGGCGCATTAAGGTCCTTGAAGCGGCGGTAGATCACCAAGCTGCGAGGATTTGCCGCATCCTGAAACGGGTATGAAAGCCAACCAGGCTCGACGCGACAGCACTGGGGCTTGAAGTCTACGTAGCGTCAGGTTGTACAGTCTGAATCATACATGCGGACTTCGCTCTGAAGCGTCATGATCACTCGAAGAGGCTCGTTGGTTGTAGCGAATGTGAGGACGTTGAACTGAAGAACTGATGAGGAAGCAGAGCTTGCAGTGCAAGTATCGAAACCCGGACGCCTTCCATCAGCAATGGGGCGGCCCAATTTCGATCGCGATGTGCCGCATGCGAACTTGCCCGGAAGGAGGGCGGCAACAGGTGGCTTTTGGATTGTGCGAGTATTTGGGTTTCGGTTCTCCTGGATCGTTTTGAGGTTTGGCGAGCGGTTACCTGTTGCCCAGGAAGCCGGGGCGCTCTTCTGCAGCAGCCAAGGCTGGGCAGGTGTGAGTAATGCACGAGCTCGGAGCGGCACTAACGGTCCCTTTTTGTTCAATTTGGCGAATCTTGACGTCCGGCTTTTTGAATCCGGTCTCTGTGGTCAGTGCACCGGAGTGTGGCCGCGGGGCAGCTATGAAGAGTCACCTCATCTAGGGAGAGTCGTGTGGAACCCGTCTATAACAATCCGGACGATTGGATGCGCTGGTACGCCGAGCTGCAGCGGCAACAGACCGACGTTGACCCTGCAGATCAAGCTGGCTTCGAGCAGCAATTGGGCGAGCTGCAACTCCGCTCTGCTGAGGAGAGTTCCGGGGTTAGTTCCCCCGACACTCCAGCCGCACGGTCGCATGAAAACATCCAGCGTACGGACGTTGGTGGTTCGATGCGAATGCGGCCAAGGTCCAACCTGCGGGACAACTCGTTCAGCAGCACGCGTCACAGTGTCGATGTTCCTAGCGCTCACCTTGGCGCGGGTGCGACGGCCTCGCAGTCTAGCTTGCGTGACCAGTTGTTCAGTAGCACGCGCTACACAGCGCCATCGGAACCGCAGCCTGCGGCGCGGACGAAGGATAGCAAAAGCCGTGGACTGTTTTCTCGTGTTAAGTCAGGGTTCGGCAAAGTCTTCGGAGGAAGTGGTGGCGAAAAGTCGTCCGGCGGCTCGACGTCCGAGGTGGCCTCTTCAGAGCTTCGGATGGATTTCGCCAAGCGTGGTCGCCCCGCTGGCCAGGACATGCATCCCGAAGACGAGGCCCGCATCGAGCAGTTCGCGGAAGCAGTCCGAGGATATGAAATTCTCCCCGACGGTAGTACCGGCCGAGGGGATGGAAGGGTTTGCGATGGTACCCTCAGGACCAATTTAGGGCTTCTTAGGGGGTTTGCTCGTTGGCTCCGAGCAGAGAACAGGGGTTCGATGGCTTCTCGGCTTTTAAACGATCCAGAGTCACTAGCCGCTGATATCACGGATTACAGGGCGGGCGGTGGGGACAATCATAACCGTCTCAAGTCGGCACTGTCTCATTTCAGGAGGTTCGCGCCCAACGAGCAAGAACTCCAAGCCGTCGGGCCCGGGCCGCGCCTGATGGGGCGCCAAATACATTATCCTTATCCCGAGGACGCCCACCTCATTGATGGCCTGGCCAATGAAGAGCTGAACAAGCTGGGATCGGATTCGACTTCCCAGAGGAGAGGTGTCTCGGAACGGGCCAGCAAACAACGTAGGTTTAGTGATTGGCTCCAAAGGGAGGGTAGGGGGAACATAGTCAGCCGACTCACCGGCAGTGATCAGCAGCAACGGTCGTTGATGGAGGATTACAGGGCCTTTACCAAAGTCGAGGGAAAAGTGGTCGTGAGTTTCGATCGGCTTCGGCAGTATCTAGGCACCGAGCCCCAATTGAAGCATCATCATCCTTATCCTTATCCCGACGACGCCCGCATGATTGATGGCTTGGCCAACGAAGAGCTGAGCAAGCTCGGACCGGACTCGACTTCCCAGAGGAAAGCTGTCCGGAATATGGCCATAAATCAACGTAGGTTTAGTGATTGGCTGCAAACAAGGGGTAGGGAGAGCATAGCGAGCCGTCTCAACGGCAGTGATCAGCAGAAATGGTCGCTAAAAATAGATTACCAAGACTTCCGAGACTGCACCGAAGCCCTCAGAGGATTTTCCGTGGGTTTCAAGCGGCTTGGGCAGTACCTACAGGTCGTTGAGGCGAACGCGGCGTCGGGGTTGTCCCCTCAGCAGGCAAGTGGGCGGGAATCGGCCGGTCCGGAGGGCCGCTTGGATCAACCTACCGGGTTCGGATCAACCTGGCCGCTGCAGCAGGTTGATCCATCGATTCAAGGCCGCAGCGAATTATCGCTTGGCCCCAAGGATTGGTTGGGCGACGAGCATATCCAGAGGGATTACGAGCTCCTGGAACAGGAGTTGCAGGGGAACAATCCAGATCTCGCCGCCCGGACGCGGTTCGTGGATCCCCTCATAGCCAATTATCATCTGCGCTTGGGCCCCGAGAGCGTCGCGCTAAGCGCATTCCAGCGCATCGTCCATAATCAGAACGGTAACGACACAGCCGACTTCCTGTTCGTGCCAGTGAACGATGCCAGTGCTACGGATCGTCATCGTCGTGGCACCCATTGGTCGCTGCTGTTCATTGATCGCAGCGACCGCGGACGGCCGGTTGCCTATCATTATGACTCCTTCCTAGGATACAACGACAAGCTTGCAAAAATGCTCGCACAAAGGCTGGGTACGCGTCTGGAGCCTGTCCGCATGACCCGGCAGGGGAACGGTTGGGATTGCGGAGTCTTCGTGGTTGACGGCACGCGGGCGCTTGTTAGGCGACTGGCGCAAAGACGGCCGCCAGCCGTGCTGCACCTCGACAACCTCGTCGCCGATCGGCAGCAACTCCAACGACGTTTGAGGACCGCTCCCAGCAGTGCGCGAGCGGCGGCTGCAGCGGATCGACCGGGACCCTCAACGCAACTTTTCGATTCGCCAGAGTTTTGGCGTGGAGTGGATCAAGCCGGCCAGCCTTCCGCCGATAGCTGGAACACAGCGAACTTCTGGCAGGATTTGTCGTTACCCGCCCATTCGCCAGTGCAAAGCGTCAATCCGCCAAGCCCACCATCATGGGAGCAAAGCTTCGGGACATCGATAGCGGATCGACCGGGACCCTCAACGCAATTTGTCGATTCGCCAGAGTTTTGGCGTGGAGTGGATCAAGCCGGCCAGCCTCCCGCCGACAGCTGGAATACAGCGAACTTCTGGCAGGATTTGTCGTTACCCGCCCATTCGCCAGTGCAAAGCGTCAATCCGCCACCATCATGGGAGCAAAGCTTCGGGACATCGATCTTCGCGCCACAGTACATGCCGCCAGCGCAAGACTTAGGAGGATTCGTCCCTCCGAGTTGGCAACACGGCAATCAACCGGCGCCGGAGAACCTCCGGCGCGGAATGCACTGGCATAACGTGCT
Organism: Bradyrhizobium sp. 179; assembly: GCF_023073535.1. Classification (NCBI taxonomy): domain Bacteria; kingdom Pseudomonadati; phylum Pseudomonadota; class Alphaproteobacteria; order Hyphomicrobiales; family Nitrobacteraceae; genus Bradyrhizobium; species Bradyrhizobium sp. 179. Next base: position 5,463 of record NZ_JADPJR010000134.1, read on the forward strand.
GCCGAGCCCGGACCGACCACAGACCCACATCAGGATTCATGATGTGCCCTACACGGCCACTCTGGGGCGATCAGGCAAGCAGAACGACATTCACGTTTTCCTGGAATAGGGAGGAAAAGATCGAGCAATAGATGATAGTCGTCCGTGAAGAACCAAAAGAGCTATCGCCCAAAGTTGGTGACGGCGGGAATCGGAAAGGCGGCATATCGTGGGGGTGCTTGAGGCCTCCACTTCTCCACCGAAGGAGCGATATGCCTTGTCCAACGATAACGTCATCCATCTGATTCAGCCTGGAATCTTCGACGATCAACTCACAGAAGTCTTGCGCAATGGGGCGCGTGTCCTGCTTGCCCAGGCGGTCTAGGCCGAGGTTGCAGACTTTCTCGGCCAGCATTCCGATTTGAAGACCCGGGACGATCACCAGCGCGTCGTCCGCTAAGGTCACCTGTGCGCATTTGCCGATGGTGAGCAGCGGCTTTGACCGACATGGTGATTGGTTCAGGGGTTTGGGTTGACGCCAAGAGTTTGGTTGCGGCCGTTCTGCTTTCGCATGCTTTCTCCGGAGAGTTGGAGGCGGTGAGCGTTGTGAACGAGGCGATCCAGGATGGCGTCGCCGAGGAGCAACGCTGCGGTTCGACGTGATCAGCATGGCGCCGGTTTCGTAGCGCCGGCTCACCAGTTGGAAGAACAGATGCGCCGCGTCAGGTTTAAGTGGCAAGTAGCCGAGTTCGTCGACCATGAGCAGCTTTGGCTTCGACAGCGCGAGCAGTTTCTCGTCCAGGCCTCGCTCGCCGTGCGCCTTGGCAAGGCCTGCGACCAGCGTCGTCGCCGTGGTGAACTGCACCGTGTACCCGGCCAGGATTGCCTCTCGCCCAAGCGATCGACAAGTGCGTCTTGCCCACGCCTGGCGGACCAGCGTCATAATGCCGGGTGTCTGGGATCAGAGGTTGAGATCCTCTACCCATTTCATCCGCGATGCGGAGCGTTAGTCGTCGTTGT
>NZ_JADPJR010000030.1:0-215092 GCF_023073535.1 Bradyrhizobium sp. 179
GACGGGCGCGCTTCGCGAGCGGCTTGCTACAGTCCTGCAAACAACAAGGGGGTCACTTCCTCATGTCGCTGCGGGGTCAAATCCGGACGTCGCTTGACACCAAGCCTCCTTGTCCTCGGCGCGCGTGCCCCCTCGGCTTCATCAAGACAAGCCTTCGCGTACCGGCGGTATCTGGCGGCGTCGTCATTCATGAGCACAAAATGCTTAGACGGCACGAAAGTGCCCAACGAACGCCGGAGGCGGAAGCTCCGACTGAAACCACCCCATATTAACGTGGCAATTCGGGCAGGCGCGGGCTTCGAGGCGCCCCCAGTTCTTTCCTTCAGCCGGTCCATGCCCGCCCCCTTGTGTCTCAACAATCAGCAGGACCGGCGGCGCACCGTCTCAAATGATACACAGCGGACGGTTGGGTGCGGAAACTTAGCCGAGGGAAGGCGGTAGCAGCAGATAAACGTGCCGGTTTGTCCCGGTTAGATCCTCCCGGCGCTTGGAAAGAAAGCGACTAAAGCCCCAGCTCACAGCGTCCGGCTTCAGGGGGCTGTTGGGACGCCGGAGCATAAAAGCAATTTCCCAGATTGCCGGTTGTTCCTGGTGAAGAGAACGCCGCGGCTTGCGAGAACCGACCCATCGCCAAACGCGCGTTCGAACGATGGGCCGTCCCGGGTGGATGTCGCGAACCTGAAGTGGTCCAGGCCGCGCCACAGACCGAAATCTTAAATCTCTCGGCTGGAGAGTCGTTCCTTGCCAGTTGTCCACGAGCCTCAACAGAGGTGGGGGTAACCTCGGAGCAAGCGCTTCTCGGCTTCTTCCGCTATCTTCAACCACTCCGCCGCAAGGCGGAGCCAGGTTGGTCAGCCAGCGTCAACTGGCGGGTGAGGGACAGTCAAAATGCGCCTGCCTGCTACCTGCTGAGCACCGCAGGACCGAGCCGCATCACAGATCAACCGGTGGCGTACCAGCCATCCGGAATGGTAGCAGAGGCCAGGTGCCCGCGTTGTCATTCGCGACCTCGGGCATCACGTTGATGGTTCTCCGCCCACTCGAATCCCTCTCAGTAGGAGTGAAAGCGAGGCACGCAACAGGCGCACGCCCGCGACCATGGGAGCTTTGCTCGGAAGGCTCTGTGCTGAAGTGCGTCGACCCTATGGAGGGCATAAAGTGCAGTCCGCGCGCTGGGAGCGCTGAAATTGAAATTGACCGGAGAACGTCCGAATTCCGGCTCAGATCACGCCCACAATGATCAAAACTCCGACCTCGACTAGTAGGAGCGTACCCGTTGCTGCGGAGATGAAAAACAAGTCACCTAATGACAGGAACTGCATGATTCGCGTCCCAATTTGCCAAAGAAGCGGCCCCTAGGACTGCGTAAGCAGGGGCAGGATGATGGGGGCCGCTTCCCGGAGGTCCTTGACGCGTGCGTCCGGCGCCAAGCATTCATAGCATAATCCAAATTTAAATCTCGTCCAGTATTTAATTTATTTAATTTTATGTTTAATATTTAATCGGCGACATTGCAGGTGCAAGCCGCCGAGTCCAATAGCGACCCAGGGATTGGCTTCTTGGCGGCGAGTTACCTGTCCCATGCGGATGGCGTTTCGAGCTATGCCTGGCGACGCCGGGTAAGCAAGTCCCATCGGCCGGAATGGATCCACGAGATGAAGCACGACGGCTACCGGACGCCGGTCGTCCGGGAGAACGAACGTGTGCGCCTGATCTTCCGCGATGGCACCGACCGGACTAAGCGCTAGTTCCTGAACAAAACGAACGTCGAAGAGGAAAACATAAAGCGCGCAAAAAAAACGCAAAGAGGTAAGGGAATGGATCATTCCACACTCAAGCTGCGCCCCAGCCGGCGACCTGCTGCATATACCGTCGGGCGCGCCATCAACGCTTCTCAGTCGTTCGCCACGATCGCCAGAAGTTGGCTCTGCGACGGGCTACTAGATCAATCGCGGGCTACTAGATCAATCGGCCCCAAATCGTTGATCGCTGAGCGAGATAAGCTCAATCAGCTGTACGCCGCATTTAGGAGCCATCATGTTGCAAAGACTGTCTGCCGCAGTGGCCTGGGCCGCTCTTGCATTCATCACCTACGCTAGTCTTTCTCCAATCCGCGATAGGCCGCAACTGAGCAACGTTGCTGATTTGGAGCATCTAGCCGCTTTTGCGCTTTTAGGCTTCGCATTCTGCCTCTCGTACCGTCGTAGAATGACATTCGTATGCGGCATCGTGCTTGGTAGCGCAGTCGTGCTCGAGTTTTTGCAAACGCTGACGCCAGATCGTCACGGCAAATTACTGGACGCCTCCGAAAAGATCATTGGCGGCTTGATAGGGATATTCCTGGCCAGTTTAGCTTTGCGCGCAATGGAGCGCGCTGGATGCGTGCCTTCCATCCTTAAAAGTGTCCGATCACTGAAGCCACGAAGCGGAGCCTAAGACTCCGGCACGGTGCAGCTCACATTCGTGAGGCTCACCGTTCCGCCGTTGGTGCCGAGGCCGATGCCGAACCAATAGGCCATCCCTGCCGCAAGGAAACTGACACCGGCCAAGTGGTACCAAGCGGGGACATGCGCCGTCGAGCACGCGGTCGCCCTCGTTCTGACGGTCTGCTTGGGAGTGCCTCCTGTGCGTGTCTCTTACGGAAGGACGTCCACATCACAGGCCTAAGTCATCCTTATGGATGGAAGACGCCACCCGGCTCGACACTGGAACTAAGTGCGTTCGCCTCGATTGCCGCTCCATGAAGTGGCTCGTCGGCATCGTTGCGGTCCTCCTGCTCTGCCTCGTAGTGTATGCCGGGTCGGCTTTCGTTTCCGCGTTGGATATGGTTTCGGCCGTTCGGAGCGGAGATGCCACTCAAGTCATGGCCCGAACGGATTTGCCGCGTGTCCGCCATTCCCTCGTCGACCAGGTTGTATCGTCATACCTCTATCGACTCGGCCAAAAGCGGCCGGTGCGCCCGTTAGAGCGAATGGCGATAAACGCGTTCGGTGCAACGATCGCCGATGACCTCGCGATCAAGCTCATGACGCCGGAAAATCTGTCCGCCCTTTTAAAGAGCGGCACTGTTCGCGACGGCGCGGAGAACATCACTTTCGGAACGATGTCGCCGCTGGCCGAGCTCGACATCTCAAACATCTTCGTTTTCGCCGGACAAATCACACTGGTGAAGCCTGTCGAGTTTGCGTTGCGGCTTGGGGAGAGTCCGGACGCAGGTAGCGTAAGCATGCATCTCGACGGCACGACCTGGAAGCTCTCGGGCATCGGCCTTCCACCTAAAGTCCTGGCGAATATGGTAGACCGGCTGCCGATGCGGTGAACCCCTTGCGCTCGCTACGCGGGTGCGAGAAATTACCTGAGCAACATTGGCTTGGAGATCGTCACCATGGGCTACTTTGAGGACCTGCGGAAGGGCTCGAAATCGCACAGGGTGCGCGTGATCAGTGAGCGGGCTTTTAGGATTGAACCGATCGACGATACGCGAGATGCCCTCCGCAATTTTCAGGACATTGCCGATGAAGCCATCGCTAATGAGGATTCCGAATATCAGGTCAAGCCACATCCTCAGCACCGGGTAGACCTCCCGAATTGGAAGGGTCCGATCTACGACATGGTGGTGATAACGCGAGACGAAACGTAAACTGCAGTGCTGGCACTCGGGTCAATGCAGTCAGAGCGAAAAAATCAGGTGGCGGATGCGTGATCATGCGTGGGGACAAGGTTTCGCCGTCGGCGTTTGCGCTGGGATGGCGCTTCTAATGGTGATCAGCTGGGGGTACGGCGTCTCTTGCTCGTCACCGGAAAGGCCGTGGAGTGAGTCATCGGTCCGTTAACGCCCCCTTGCGCTCGCCCCTGGGTTGCGAGATCCTGCCTCATCAGGGAGGCCCAATACATGACCTTTGCGAAATTTGGCGGCGAGAACGGCAGGCCGGTGTATATCAATCCTACCGCAGTAAAGAGTGTGATCGAATTGAACGATCGACTCTGCATGGTCCAGCTCGACGCGCAGCTTATGATCAACATTCCCTTGCCGGTTCATGTGGTGGTTTCCGATTTGGAAAAGGCCGCAGGCAACGGAAAGTGAAGCGCCATGCCTGATAAGTTGACGCGGGAACAATACGCGGAGAGTGGTCGTCGACTCGGCGAAATCATTGATGCCGCCGTCGCCCGTCACCATGACGAGCAGAGGCGCGACCTCGTCACCCCTGCAGCGATGCACGCGCTAGCGGGATGCTGCAGAGATGTAATCATTCAACGTCCTCCGAACGGCTCAGACCTCGGTGCGATCCTGATCAGCGCCCAGTTTAAAGAGATACTTGCCAATTCCGGCATGGTCGTCATGCCGTTGGATCCTGACGAAAAGAGCCGCGAGGCCTTCCGGAAAGGATGGTTTCGCAGCTTCACCAAAAGGTATCGCGCGATGGTGGAAGCAGTGTGGAAATGATTGCGAGAGCGGAGAACCGATGATGTCGGTAGATTGGTGGGAATACGCAACAGGTGTCGAGAGGCAACTCGAACAGCTGAAGAAGGATCTCGAACCACTCGAGGCTGGAAGAATGAAACTGGGCGAGCGCGAGGGGAGCGGCGTTTGGAGAGACGTGACCCAGGAGGCAATCGATCGAAATAAGCAGGTGATCGCGACTTATGAGGCTATTCTGAAGGACGTGCGCGAAAATCGGATCAAGAACTGAGTTCAAGCTAAACCTCATAACTATCGTGCTCACGCTCAGGTCAATGTCTTCGAAGCGAAAAACCAACAAGAAGGTGGCCGATGCGTGATCATGCTTGGAAGGATTTGCCGTCGGTATTTGCGCTGGGATCGCGCTTCTAATCGTACGGCGTCTCCTGCTCGCCACCCGCAAGACCTTGGAGCGAATCATCGGTTCGTTGAAGGAGGTCTCCCCCTTGCGCTCGCCCTGCGGTTGCTGAACAATAAGGATAGCCCGGCCTCTGATAGCAAGAATCAGGGTCGGGGCCGTCTTTCGAGCGATTTTTGCAAGAATTGATTTTGATGCGCCTCCATACAATCGCGGCGCGAATCGCAAGTAGGTTGTGTTAGTTGGAAGTGGGGGCGTTCTTCGAATGACCGTGTGTGTTGCCGTTACCGTCGACGACGGGCTTGTGTTCGCGGCCGATAGCGCTGCGAGTTTGCTGGCTACTGATGCCAATGGGCAGAGCTTTGTCTCAAACGTGTACCAGCATGGGAACAAGGTCTATAACCTGTGCCGCGGGCTTCCGGTGGTGGCCATGACATCGGGAATGGCGTCTATCGGACGCGCCCCAATCCAATCTCTGGCGAAGGATTTGCGGCTGCTTCTCAAAGAAGGAGGTCGGTTCGCTATTAATGCCGAGAACTATACCATCGAGCAGATTGCCATCGGCGCGAGGGCGTTCCTCTATGAGGAGAAATTCCTCGGTATGCAGCCTCCTCCACCGGCGCCGCACCTACTGGATTTTTGGATCGGGGGTTTTTCGAGCGGATCTGAACAGCCAGAACTGTGGAAGGTTACAATCCTGAACGGCCAATGTACTCCACCTGAGCAGATCAGGCCTCCGGGGCACTGTGGCATCAACTGGGGCGGGCAACCTGACCCCGTTCATAGGTTGATAAAAGTTTCAGCCAAGATATTGGAACCGCTTTGATCGGGGCCGGATTGGATCCGCAGCAATTGCCACAGCTTCTGCAGGTGATATCAAGCCAGACGGAAGCGCCTTTGTGCCACCCAGCGATGCCAATCCAGGACGCGATAGATTTGGCCAATTTTCTTGTGGAGCTCACGAAAAACTACTTCCGCTTTATGCCGGGAGCGGACGTGGTCGGCGGCGACACTGACATCGCTTCAGTAACGCGTCACGAGAAGTTCAAATGGATTAAGCGAAAGCACTACTATCCATCCAGCCTCAACCCATTGGAGCACGACCATGCCTGACACACCGCGCGAATCAAAGAGCCCGCCGGAAGAGCCAAGGACAATAGCCATGCCGAAATTCTCGTACCAGCCAATCGACAGCCGCACCTATTCGACCGATTACCAAGAGCCGAGAAAGGCCGCTGGCCACCAGGTGGTCTCGTCGCTGCGCAATCTCCAAGTCTGATTTCAGAATTACTTTCGAGCCCGCCGCGTTGCGTCGGGCTTTTTCCATTCCGCCCGCATCGTCACCACGCTCGCCTCGCCGGCTAGCAGCCGCATCAGATGCGCTGCCCAGAGGTCCAGCGCCTCGCGCTTTTCCTTCTCGATGTTCTTGTCATATACCCGCATCAGCTTGGCGGCAGGTGGTTCAGCACCGCCCCGGCGGCGTACGGTGCCACGCTAAGCGGGCCCAGCACCAGTGCGGCCGTTGCAGCGAAGGTCGTGCAGGTCCCGGCTGCTTGAGCTGAACGAGCTCATCGAGCTCGGCCTTGGATTTCGACCAGCCGGCATAACCACCCTTCCCGTAGCCGAACACCAGGCTCCGCCCCTCCCGCTCCGGAATGCTGTCCAGGATCGCCGCGCGGCGTTTGAGCGGGAGAACGTGCTCGCGGGGGGCTTTCGCCGGCAACGCCGGCCTACGGGGCTCGATGGCCGCGATGTGCGTGCGATGCCCGGCAGTAAAAGTCCTGTCCTGGCCTTCAGGTCCACCTCCAGGCGCCGACGGCGCATCCTCAGGTTGTGAAGCCATTGACAGTCCTTGAGAAACCGTCTTGCTGCAGGATGCCTGAGGCTGGCCCCGCAAGCGGCGCGGAGTGCATCGCGGTAACATGCGACCACCTTAGACTTTTTGACTGAGGATCGCCCCTAACACGCGTAAACGGCGCTTGCCCTCGCGCGGGGGTTGCGATTGCATAGCCCCTTTCGACGGGGGGAATCGAATCATGCGTATTTTGGTGATCGTGGCGGCCTGCGCCACCGTGGGTGGCTGCATGACAGCCGGCGAGACCGTCTCGTTCAAGGCATCTAATCCGCAGCAACAAGCTCTTATGAGGGACGGACAACCTGCCCTTGTCTCTCGGCAGAAAAGCTCCGTCGTCCTCGTTCGACCGGCTGCCCGTCAACTCCAAGCGAACGGCCGCCCCGTCTTCGTGGTGGGCATCAACAACATGAGCCGCCAGCCTGTTGAATTCCGGGTCGGACAACTTGAGGCGGTGCAGCACGCCGCCGGCTCGGACTTCGAAATGAAAATCGTCACTTATGAGATGCTGGTTCAGGAGGAAAAGAACCGGCAGGTCGCGGCAGCCCTCCTGACGGGCGTCGCCGCCGGGGCCAACGCGTACAGCGCCTCGCGGGCCGGCTACGGCAGCTACACGACACCGAGCGGACGCACGGGCACGTTTTACAGTCCGACGGCAGCGGCAATCGCTCAAGGCAATGCGACGGCTCAAAACGATGCGATGATTTCTGCCACTATCGAAACAGGCCAGCGCAATATGGCCGTGCTCGAGCAGGCCGTGATCAAAGACAATACGCTCCTGCCCGGCGAATGGTACGGAGGCCAACTGCACCTCGCGCCACCGACCGACCAGGGCGGAGCTCAAAAGAGCTACACCATTGTCATCACTGTCGGGCCCGATCGCCACGTGATTGATGTCGCTCAAGGCCCGGCTGGAGTTTAGATGCGTCGCTCTCTACTGGTTGCCGTGATCCTTCTCGGCGGCACGAATCTCGTGCATGCCTCGTGCTATACCCCTCCCGCCCCGTATTGCGCGGCGAGATATGGAGCGTTCGATGATCAAGATGAGTTCGATCGGTGCCGTCGAGAAATGACGAACTATCAGATTGAAGCACAAGATTTCCTAGCTTGCATTCGACGTGAGACTGAGGAGCTAAAGCGCAAGTCCGACAGTGTCATCGACGAGTACAACAATGCGGTCGAGGGCTTTAATCGGAGGGCCCGAGGTTGAGATCCTCTCCACTACTGCTGGGAATCGCGATCTATGTCCTAGCTGCATTGACGGCGAGCGCTGAGACCGTAAACGTAAAATATCGCGGACCAGTTGATCTAAAGCCGTTCGACTGCCAAAACATCTCGCGAAGTAGCTTTATCAACCGCGACTGTTATGACCTGGGAGCCAGTATTTGGTCATCCAGCTGAGGGACACATACTACCACTATTGCGAACTGCCGACGGCTACACTCGATGCGTTGATGGCCGCCTCATCGATGGGACGGTACTTCAACGCCAACATTAAAGGCTCGGGAAAAGACGGCCCCTACGACTGTCGTACGCACAAAATGCCGGCTTACTGATGGACGGTATACCTTTTAGCCAATGTGTAGTTGCGGCGAGCTACAACCGCGCTAATTTGTACTCGGCAAAGATTCGGTGGGCATTTGCGTGGCGGGGCAAGTAATAAATACGGTCAGGCTGTTCGTGCTATTGCTAAGCACAGACGTCGCTGCGGAAGCACAGGTTCCGAACCAAATTATCCAAGATATGATCGGGACGCTGCAAACTTTGCAGCGGAATAACGGGCCCACGGGGCCCGCCTCGCCCGGTGCGCCCATCCCGCAACCCAACATCTCCACGTCCAAGCCGACCATTAGCTGCACAAACGTGCGATCGCCGTTAGGATTCCTGCTTTGCAGTGATGGTAATGCAGCCAAAGCTGACTGGGACGTCAACGCTGCAACATGGGCTTATTCTGGGACGCTGAGCGACGGGGAGCTTAGCACTTTCCAACAAAATCAAACTAATTGGATCCAATCTGTAAGCAGGACCTGCAAACTCGATACTTCACTCAACCAAGACCAGCGCCGCTGCGTACTCGAGTCGTATCGCACTCGAACAACCGAACTCCTAGGAAAGCTCCGCGGTGATGCCCTTGCGGAGGCCAGGCAAACGCCCAATGAACGGGCGACACTACAGGCTCACCTCTTCTCATTAGGGCTTCTCCGCGACCAGCCAGATGGCGAATTCGGTCCGAATACAAGAATTGCGATCAAGGCCTTTCAGGAGTCAAGAAGCGCTCCCAGCACAGGATTTCTAACTAGGGGGGATCGCGACGCGCTTCTCGGCGTCCGACAGCTAGACCGGCCGCCGCAGACGTCAGGCCCCTTGCCGCCAGACCGATTAACTCCTCAGATCCCCGAGCGGCCCGTGCCGCAGACCGGCCCCCGCTTCCCAAACCAAGTTACTAACGAAGCTGATGTGTCATTGACGGGACCGGCCGGGAATAACCCGACTACAAAGATTGTGGAAGTTGCTGGTCTAGGAGAGACACCCGAGGCTGCTCGGAAGGACGCCTCTCGATTGGCGGTCCAGCAGGTCGCTGGCGTGTACATCGATAATCGGCGCCGCGTTGAGACCAAGATGTCGGCTGATCAAGTTTCAACCATCGTAGAAGAAAAGCTTCTCTCGTACACCAATGCGTACGTGTCGAAATTCGACCCTGTGTCGCAGGAATGCAGCAACGGAACTTGCAAGGTTATGGCAAGGGTCACAGTGAATGTCGGCCCCTTGGTCCAGACACTGCGCGCCAGCGCCGTCCCTACCGTTGATTTTGATAGCAACTCCGCTGAAGCGGCGGCGACCACATTGGGCGCCGAACGTGCCGCGGCGTTTGATACCTATAAGGACTTGATCGCCCGAATTGATACGCTGGTGACAGTCGGCGTTGGAAAGGCCGAGGTCAATTCGAACCTGCCGTCGGCATCGGATTCCGTTTGGCTAACGGTGCCGATCACGTTCTTTGCCAACCCGGCGGCGAGCAAAGAGTGGGCTGAAAAGTTCAGCCTGATAGCGGACAAGAGAGAAAGCGTCTCTTTCGAGGTCACAAAGATACCCAGCGAGCCACGTTGCAGCTTGCAGACGGTTTCCTCGAATACGCAACCGTTCAGAAAAGATGCTAAATTGGCAGTGTCGATACCCGGTGTGTGCTTCATTTCGTCGCTGACTAGCTCGAGACCAAGCGACTACGGCGGTCCCGGGCGTGTTTATCCACCGCGTCCCAGCAATTACGGGACCTACGCTGCGGCCGAATGCTTTGGGCGTACCTTTGTCCGAGAAGACGCTGCGGTGGTCAGTTTGAGCAAACGCGCCTCGACTATCCTGTTGGTCATCGAGTTTATCGACAAGGATGAAAAGGTCGTTCAAACGGTCAACACCGAGATGGGAAGTTTTCCGGAGCTTCCGATCTCGGATTCCATTCATCGTCCGCAAAACCGCCAGACCGCGTTCCTGGACTACTGCGCGGCGGGGACCAACGAAAACAGCCTCTTCTACCGCACAATACACAGTGGCGGAACTGACACGATCGTCTTCCCTCCGGAAGGAAGCCGGATCAATGCTTTGTTGAATCTAAAGGTCGCGAACGAGAATGTTGGCAAGATCGCCCGCATCCGGGCCTCCCTCAAGAATAGATAACCTAGTGTTCGGAGATACGAAGATGTTTCGGTCCAATCTAAAGTTCGCCTTTGCTGTAATCCTCTTGCTTGCTTCTAGCCCAACGATAGCAACAGCAGGCTCGGTAGCTGAAACAGGCAACGGAGGCGCTGTCTGGCAGGCGGGCGTTGATGGCGTCGAGGTGGAATGGAATGGCGATGGATCTGTAAAGCGTATTTCATCGCGATTCAGCACGCCGGTTGAATTCGGAGACAGGCGAGGAATTTCGAAGGCGCAAATCATCGCAGAAGAAAAGGCGAAGGCATCCATCGTGCGCTTCCTGGAGCAATCGGTGTCTACGACGCGGGTTACCACTGAGATGCAGAATGATCTGAATCAAGCGACACAGGAGCGACAAACCGGAGCAAAAGCAAACGTCAAAAAGGTCGATCAGCGCATTATGATCGAGTCGCTTACTGAAGTCACGACGTCCTTCGCGGCAGGCAAGCTGCGGGGGGTAATCGTCCTTGAGAAAGGATACGACGACAAGACTGAGGAGGCTTGGGTCGTTGTTGGCATCAGCGATAAAACAATAAAAGCCGCGAGTGGCGTGAAGGCGATGAGCGAAGAACAAAAGTCGGCCGCCCCCAATGGCGCTGATGGACTCGGAAAACAGCCCAGCGAGGTGAAGCGGTCGAACCAAAAAGATTGGTGATTGGGCAAGCACCAGATTTCGTACAAGGCGGCATACTTCGGGAGCGCAGGTCATTTGAGCTGCTCAATGTCTCCAGTGACAGGAACACGCGAAGGACCATGTTATTCGTTGAACGTAGGAATGACGGTAACGTGCCTGATCTCCACCAGACGATGCCACGCGGCTGATATCAACCACCGGCGCCAATTAGTTCGCGGCTCGCTTGGAGTTTAATCAGCCAGGGTTCACGCGACCCACACACCGAGATCCGCCTGCAGGACGACGAGCCTTGCGCCTTTGAGGGACCGCTTTCGCGGAATTTCTTGGACCTACCTAAGTTCCCCTCCCCCCAAAATTCGCACCAACAGTGCTCAACAGTACTCCCATCTCAAGCGCATAACCGGTCCAACCTGCTTTCATTAAGGAATATGACTGGCCAGGCAGATCCAACACGACAAACCCGCCTACTCATCTAAACCCGCAAGCTTGAGCGCACTGATGTAGTTGTCCAGATCGCCTGACGGAAGTTGAATCATTCTCGCCGCAAGAGAGCTGGATCCGTGTGGATCGATCTTGCGAGCGTGAAGCAACGCCAGCCTCGCTTCTTCAGTCATATCCAATTTCGCCAATGATGCGGCCTTAATCCGCAGGGCGGGCGCCCAAGTTGGCCGAACAGCTAATGCTCGCTCAGCATGTTTTACTGCCTCCGAATAGTTCTTCAGCACAAAGAGCGCCAAAGCATACGACCCGAGGTAGGCATATCCGGCCGGGTCGCGGGGGTTCAGCCGGATGCCCCGACCAATTGCAGTAACAGCTTCGTTGGCATGACCGGCCGCAAGCTTGGCGAGCCCAATCGCGTACCAACCGAAAGGAGAATTTGAATTCAGGGCGATCGATCTTTCGGCCAACCCAGTGCTTCTCACTAACTCGTGCCCGAGACACACCTGTACAAGTGCTGCCAGACTTAAGGCTTCAGCATCATCGGTGCCGCGCAGTATGGCTTGGTGGCAGTATTCAAGACATTCCCGCGCATTTTCTGCAATGTTTTGAATGCAGCCCAGTGTACGCCTAAGAAGCAGTGTCGCACCACCATATCCCCAAGCAACAGCGCAGGACGGATCTAGCTTGACCGCCTGAATGAAGTGGTCAAGCGCTTGCGCCGTGCTTTCTGGGGTGTGCTCATAGAAACAGCCGAGACCCCGAATTAGGCTATCGTACGCCGTGAGATCATTTGTCGGTCTCCGCCTTTGTCGTTTTATCTCGGAAACACGGACTTCACCGTCAAGCGCACCAACTACACGCTCGGTTATTGCGTCTTGAAGATCAAACACGTCTGCAGCTAGTCCATCGAAACGATCAGCCCAGACGTGAGCGCCTGTTTCAGTATCATTGAGTTGACCCGTGATCCTTAGCTTTTCGCCCCATTTGCGAACACTACCTTCTAGCGCGTAGCGGACGCCGAGCTCCCGACCTACTTGCTGTATATTGGGAGATCGTCCTTTGTAAGCAAAGCTCGAATGACGAGCGATCACCACTAGCATTGGGTTGTGTGAAAGCGCTGTGATGATGTCTTCAACTAAGCCGTCCGCGAAATAGCCCGGCTCGGCCTCGCCGGTAAGGTTCTCAAAGGGAAGAACGGCGATAGACGGACGTCCACTATCAGTGCTGAAGGACCAAAATCGAATAGGTCTCTTGAGGCTCTCCTCCGTCAAGACTTGGTATGCTCGAACTGGGCGCCCAATGTTCTTGAGTTGCTTTTGCCCAAGATCAACAAATTGAAATGGCACCTTTCCGTCGACAACATCATACAGGGAGCCTGATATAACGACCGTGCCCGGCAGCGCGATCGATTCCAGGCGCGCAGCGATATTGACCCCATCCCCGAGGATGTCATCTCCTTGCCGAACGACATCTCCCAGATGGACCCCCATTCGAAAGCGAATTTGGCGATCTTCGGGGACACTCTCGTTCTCGGCCCTCAGTCTTGCCTGGGCTGAGACTGCGCACCTAACTGCATCCGCTGCGACCTGGAAATCGGCAACGATACTGTCTCCTGCTGTGTTTGCTATCCGACCGTTGTGATCTTGTATGATCGCACTGAATATCGCGCGGCTGCGAGTCAGCGCTTCAATTGTCCCAGCCTCGTCTCCAGCCATCAATCGGCTATACCCAGCGACATCAGCTGCCAATATTGCTGCCAGCTTCCGATCTGCTTTCGCTGCCAAGGATGGCTCCTCAAGACATCGGCTAAGGTTCAATAATATTGAGTCAGTTTAGCACGCGGGCACCACTCCTTGTAAACGAGGGATTATAGCAAAAATGCCGAAGTCGATCTCTGCGGCTCAGCACTCGCGGAGCTGCGGTCCCGCCTGACCGCCGCAAAGCGAATCCTGATGGAACGTTGGGAGCTACGAGAGGATGGCGGCGCGATTTCGTGCCGATCCGGCAGACGGCTTCTTGGCTCAAAGGTGCAAGTGCAACGCGACAGTACGCACGGCACGGCGCTTGCCGACCAGAGCAAGCGCCGGTCAGTCAACCGCGTTCATGCACAAATTCGTTAGCTAGCATCGGCTGCTGTAGGAAACGTCTCGACTGCTTGTAGCTGTCCTTTCGCAGTCTGATTGACCTCGCATGCGCCAGTGCTCTGAGTTATCGTTACTGATACCTGATCAGGCCGATCGACGGTGAATGTCTCTCCATAACGGCTTGGATCGGATGTAGCATGATTTGTAGTTCTCGTGTTTGCAACGAAATATCCTCCGGGGTGGAGAGGATGGATAGTGTCACTATCCGATCCTGCACTACACCCGGGGTTTGGGCCGTGCGAGGAAGCGGTCATCATCTTTTTCGATAAGACCGGCTGCTTAGCCCAGACTACCGCAGGCGGATCTTTCACAATGACTCTCGTCTTGTACTGGCCTCCGACCTTCAAGTTGAGATACATGTCATTGTTGCCATTCCGTTTCACTACAATCTCTTCCGTCTTGGACTTCAACCAAGCGTCCGGCTTTCCAATTATCGACCCTCCATCAACGATTGGCGGCGCGTCGTATTTCGCCGCAGGCAGGTTCGTATTGGCGCCGACCCAAAAAGCTCGAAATGTAAAATAGTCCCCCTCTCTACTCTGTAGCCATAACGCCAAACCGGGCTTCTCTTTGTCTTTTTCGATGCATTCGACATAAGCGTCGAGTGCCTTACCGGAGAGTGATTGCGCCAAATAGTTCGACGCATAAGAATTCTTGTAATCAAATTTTGTAGACTCTGCTATTTGGCGAGCCTTCTCCTGGGCCTGGCCATAGCTTAGCGCCCCGGAGAACAGCCCATAAGAGCCGCTACCCGCGATGTTCTTCTTTGCACTCTCGTATTCCTGCTGTGTCGCGGTGAGTACGAAGGCGAGTTCAGTGCTTCCGCTCTGCTGAATGCTTGTGGTCTCTTGAACCATGAAATCTTTTGGATTGCAGTCTGCGTATGCCGCCACCGAGCCCACGAAGGTAACAAGGCTAGAGAGAACAAACTTGGTTATGATCATACGATCCATTTCTTCCTCCTCTTCTGATGGATTTTCGTCTTGAAAGGCATCGTGCCAATTTCCAAGCGTCGGCTTGCGTGCGGACAGGACACAGCTCTGCTGCAACAGCGCAGACTGTTCACCCAATCCGGCAATGTAGCTTAAGGTGCGGCGCCTTCATTCGCTGATGAACGGCGAAAGGTGACTAGGCCATGAAATACAGCCTTAGGTTATTTAACGCGCTCGACCGAGTCAATTAAAAATTAAATGTCAATTAAACGCCCCCTCCCCCTCCTCCGGAGCCGGACGCCGGTAGCAAGTTCGAGCTTGCGGACTTTGATCGGCTGAGCACAGCGCGCTTATCGGTCACGACAATGTTCGCTTCCGGCACTCCGGTAGGAGCAAGCGCCGCTATCAAGTCCTGCGCAGAAGCTGTGACATTACGAAATACTCGCCGGCGGCGCCCAGGATCGTACTGTTGGGACCATTCGTGCAGCCGCCTTTAACGGCTTGGAGAATGGCATCGGCCTCAGCATCGGTCAGGAAACGCAAGGGAGACATCGGCACCTGCAGAATCGCGCTCGCAATCTTCTGCGGGCTGCGGGCGAGTGGGCTGCGCGGCCTCCGGTGGGCGGACATCGATTTCGATGCAAAACAACTCAACCTCACCCACCGGGCCGACGCCTCTCAGCGGATCGAGGGCTGCATATCGTTCGATCCCCCGCCCGCCGATCGTCATCAATGCCCTCCGCGAGTGGAAGCTGGTTTGCTCCAAGCGCGACGCCGGCAAGAAGGATGCGAACAGCGAGCGCGTCTCGCCTTTCCAAATGGTCTCGGCAGGGCCGAGAGCCATTCAAACCTGATCGAGCGCGGACTGGAGCCCATCCTGATTGCGGCAGGTCTGGCAGAAACGCCCTGTCCTGGACGAGGCCGGCAACGCCGTTCTAGATAAGGCCGGCGGGCCCAAAGTGCCGATGGTCGGAAAGTATTGGATGCATTCGCTCCGCCATGCCTGCGCCTCCCGTTTGAGAATGGGCACAATGCGAAGCAGATCCAACGGCTCATGGAGCACAGCTCGGTGACCTTCGATGTTTACAGCCACCTCTTCGCCGGCGCTGAGGCCGACCAACGTGCAGCCCAAGAAGTTCAATCCCGGTTGGTTGGAAAATAGGATCCGCGGCTTCCCGATTTTGGGCTACAAGTATCGAACTCTCAGCTCATCCAATCAAGCCGAGGGTTGAAGCATGACCCACGATCAAGCAACTATTGAAGCTGCTAAGA
Source organism: Bradyrhizobium sp. 179 (assembly GCF_023073535.1). Taxonomy (NCBI): domain Bacteria; kingdom Pseudomonadati; phylum Pseudomonadota; class Alphaproteobacteria; order Hyphomicrobiales; family Nitrobacteraceae; genus Bradyrhizobium; species Bradyrhizobium sp. 179. The sequence goes on from NZ_JADPJR010000030.1 coordinate 15,783, forward strand.
TCAGCGCAAAAGCGGCTGTTGAAGCAGCTCGAATAGCCGCCGATGTTGCCCAGACCAACGGAATACTTACTGCTATCGGAGCAAGTGCTGCTGTTATCGCGGCCGCAATTACGGCGTACGCTGCTTTTCACAACGCCCGCGGAACCATCCTCGTCCAACTGGGAAAAGAGCAGGAGCAGAAGGAAACGCTCAGCGCAAACCTCCGCGTCACGATTGAAGAGACCATAAAATGGGTCGACGATGCCGTCATGCTCTATAAGGGAGATTTCGCCAAACCTGTTGAATTACGCGTGCTTCCGTTGCCGAGCGCTATTGAGCGGTCGGACCCAAAAGACCTCATTTCCTTGGGCCCAGAGATTAACGAGGCCATCGCGTTAGTTAGATTGTCTTTGAACGACTATCGGCGCGCCAAAGAACCTATTCAGAACCGGCACCGAAAAGCAAAAGATGCCAAGCCAGCCAAACTGAAGGAACGACCTTCGGACTTTGATGCCGTGATAAGTACGGCCGAGGCATACAGCGTCGCGCTACGCAGGTTGAATTCCCTTTTGGCAACGCGTTGACGATGCGTATGGCCTATGAGCTCTGTCTTGCGACCGCTGCCCAGCAGGCCCAGACTGGATTCACGGGCCGGATGCTGGTGATCCGGCAGCGCTATCCTTTCGCCGAAGCGGCCTTTAAGAACCGCCAAAGGCATTTTGTGATCGATGGCGAGGCGTGGTGCTCGCGTCGACGTCGTGTCGGACACGCGAGTTCTAGAGCGGCCAAGCAAGCGCGGCGCGATCACGGCTCACAACGAACCGCCGCTCAATACGACGGGAGTTCTGATCGTTAGCGTTTTTGCGCTAGGTACAGTGAAATAAAGGCGGCTGCGGCGCAGACAAAGAAACCCTCCGCATCGCCTGGCCCAAACCAGCGCAGGAGGGCAAACAGGGCAACCCGCCTGCAAGTATAAGAGGGCCCTTCGTACACACGCTCCACTTCTGGTGCCTGATGCGGTCGAGGTGGTTGGCTGATAAGGCTGATGTGCGCTCGCCTTTATAAAAGCCGAAATGATTTTGGCTGCGCCTGCGATTAATGCAACGACAATGGCCGCATCGTCCATGGGCTCCTCTGTTCTGCCCCTGGATGAGATTATAGCAGCCCTCGCGGCGAGGTTGCGGTCTCGGCTTCGTAATAAATTGCCGATTTCGCCACTTGAATCTTGAGAATATAGAATTAGCTGCCGCGCTTTTTCGAGCAAGTCTCGCCTGCCAATGTCGCGGCACCGGCCGGCGAGCAGGACCAGCCACGCGTCAGCGAGCCTGACCTCAAACCATATACGTATGCATTTCCAGGGACGCACGGGTTGGCTTATGATCTCACGTCTCTTTGAGCCGACGGCCGCGAAGGAGGAACGGACTTTGGCACTGACATTGTAAACTGGCAGAAGTAGTCAACTTCAGTGTCAGGTCGCCTGAAATCATCCCAAGTAGGAGACATCCTTCGCGCGCGACGCTAGCTCGCCCTCGACCTTGTTGATCGCCGCCTGGTTCTCCTCGATGAAGGCCGCGAGTTCGTCGCGCGACATCTCGGACAGCGCCTTCTGCCGAGGTGCCAGATCTTTCCTAGTGGGTGCGATGTGCCCAGCGCGGTCCAGGACCTTCATCGACAGGTCCGCCCGGACGCGGGCCGAGATGCTCTCGTCCTGAAGCAGTGACTTGGCCACCCGGTAGGCCAGCGGCGCGCCGACCGCGGCGAGGTCGAGCTGGATCGACTCCGAAATCGCGGCGGCCACGGCGGGAAGCCGCAATGTCCTGTAGACAGATTTGGGGTGATAGCCGGCAAGCTTGGCCGCGTCCTCCGGCGGCTTGCCGTCGACCACAATCAGGCGAACGAGCTCACGTTGCTGGTCGTTCAAATCGCAAGCTACTAAGGCGGTCATTTCGCGGTCTCCAGGGCTTTAGACTTTCACTCGTCACCGCTCTCGCGGGACGCATTCGCGGCGGCGATCAGCCGACGCAGCGGGACGCTGTTGAAAGTGGCGTTCCGGTTCTTGAGCGGCCGCTCCAGGAGAAACGCCGCGATATCGGGATTGAACCACGCGGCCTGCACGATCTGGTCGGCGCTTTCTCGGCTGTTCGGAAGCAGCTCAAGCATCAACTTGAACCGCTTGATAAGCCCGCCCCCGGCAAGATCGCCTTTGAAGTGGCGCACCGCCAGTTGCGCCCAACCCGGGATGCCCATCTTCTCCGCAGTGTCACTGCCAACAGTCGCTCGCTTCTCGGCTTCCTTGAAGTACGACAGGATCTTGTGGGCCTGGCGAAGGTTGTTCATCTCTTCGGGCGAATAGACCCTTGCGAGAATCTGCTCGTTGTCCTTGAACTCCTTGGCAAGCCGCGCGAAATGCACCTCGAGCGTATCGCCTACTTGGCGGGTGCCTTGGACCTTGTCCGCGAGAACTTCGGACGCGGCAGCCTTCCAGCCGCGCGCCGCCTGCTCGTCCTTCCCGATGACGTCTTGGATTTCCTTCAATTTTGCGTCGGCGCCATATTTGTTCCCGAGGAGCTTCTTCGCGACATCGCGGGGATCCTCGCGCAGCAAAGTGCCGACGGCGGACCGGTCGATCTCGGCTTCGGTTGCCTTGCGGTTCACGCGCGCGGCTTCCAGGTCCGCCTTAGTTTGTGCCGACAGCTGCTCGCCGCGCCGCGCAGTCGCGACAATGTCCTCGAACTCGGTCCGGACCGCCGGAAATTGCGCGAGGATATCCGAATAGGTTCGCGCCCAAGCGTTGGCGCGGATCGAGTTCACCGAACCATCGGCGTTGAGGGCCGACCTCGCAAAGTCGGACCGCAGATAATCGCGAAGCGCCGCATGAGCATCCGGCGCCGCCGGCGCCCCCTCAAGTGCCCGCGTCAAGCTAGCTGCCTTCTCTGGCGAGGCCAAGAACCGGTCACCAGTCGCGCTCGGCGGGGTGCCGCCACGATTGAGTTGGCCATCGACATTCTGGCCGCCGCGATCAAGCTCACGAGTGAAGCGCGCCATTTCATCCCTTCGCTCGGGGCGGAAACGTTCTGCAAAGCGCTGATAGTTGGCGTTGGCTTCCGAATAGCCGGGCGCTTCCTCGATGGTTCGGTTGATCGCACTGCGCAGCCGGCCGAGGTTGTCGGCCAGGTCGAAATTGCCGGAAGCCTGGGCCCGCTCCTGGGCCGGGCCGATGAACTTCCGGAGGTCCGCCAGGTCCGCGCCGAGCGCGGTGCCGGGTCCACCGACGTTGACCATCTGCCCGCTTTCCGGCGGTTGTTCGACCATATGTGGCCGCAGAGCGTTTAGCCGCCGGATAAAGTCCTCCGGCAGCACACCGGGCGCCAGGCCGTTCGCATTGCCCCGGATCCTGTCGATCGCTGAAAAGATGGTGTCGGCCGGAAGTTCATCCGCACGGCCGCGAGCGTGGTCGAATAGCCGATTCTTCTCGGCTCGCGCGGGGATGTACGTCCTGTCGACGAGGGCCTCGTCCAGGCGACGAGAAGCGTTCGCCTTGACCTCACTGTTGCCGAGCGCCCCGAACGGCTGTCCTTGATCCGCCCGAATGCGGTCTACGGAACGGTGCGCCTCTTCCCTCTGGAGGATCTCGTTCTCCGCTGCGCTGACACGCTCGTCCCGCGCCTGCGCGGCGCGGCGCATGACTGAGCCGAGGTCGGCCTCTGGATCTCGCATAGCTTCGACGCGTTCGGCAGCAGCACTCTTCACGTTCTGATCGCGCTTGATGAAGTCCGGCGCTGACTTGAGGCGCGCTCCCTGCTCGGCAGCAATCAGGCCTGGATCTCGCGACAGCAGCCCTGACGTCGGCATGGCCGAACTCTGCAACGGCGAGGCGCCCTCCTCCGCCGGCCGCGCCAATGCCGCCGCGTTCTCGCGGATGTCTTGCGCCAGCGCCCGCGGCGCTCCCGACGCGGCGCCCTGAATCTTGGCGGCGGCGCGGTCGACGTCGGCGATGCTGTACGGCGCCTTGGTATTTGGGTTGAGCGGGATCGGCGCAGGGGCGGAGCCGAAAGAGCGAGCCGCAATGTTCCGGATCGCCCCTGCAAGACCTTCAACGGTGCCCTGGACGGTATTGGCACCCACTGCCCCGGCCAAAGGTGCGATGAAGTTCGCAATCTGTTTCGGTATCGTGTCGCCCACGACGGCGTGTTCGGGCACGTAGTTGTCAACGGCGTTTACCGCCACGCCGGAGCCCATTCCGCCGATCGTATCGCCGACAAGGGTCCGCGCAGGCGCCTCTGCGTAGGGCCGGGATAGATGATCAAGTACGCGCCCGCCGGCCGTGTCGGCTCGCGTGTTCGCAGCGGCAACGCTTGGAGCTCGAGCGGCCAACATGGCACCGGTGCCGACGGCTTGGGTGCCGAACCGGTTGACGTCGTAGGCGAGCTTCTCGCTGCGCGACATGGTCGCCGGATCGATGCCGGGGAGCACCGAAGTGGCCTTTTCAACCAGCTTCGACGCCGGAATGGCCGGCGCAATGTTCGTGCCGAATACCTTGTTGATGCCGCCCGTGATGAGGTTCTGCGCGCCGGCCGCGAGGTCGAACGGGCCAGTGACGATGTCCGTGAGGCCCTTGCCAACGCCCTGGGCGCCGACGGTGAAGTCGCGCACGGCACCGCCGACACTGCTCGGGAGCAGCGATGCGGGGCGCTCGACGGGCTGCGGTTCGGGGGTAACGTAGAGACGGCCGCTCTGCGCGGCGTTCTGCGCGCCAAGGCCGGGCGTGGCCGGTGCGGGCGCCGGCTGCGCGGCGGCTTGCGGCGGGACGCTCGCGAGCGCGCGCTGAATGTCCGCCGGCGTAAAGTCGTCGGGGAATTCGTGCTGCTGACCTTCGAAATCGATGATCTGCGGCATAATCAATGCGCTTTGATGATCATGTTACAGACCAACGTCGGCTGAACGTTGCTGTGCGCTTGCCCGCCGGCGTTGGTGGTTGAACCAGAGACGCTGAGGGTGCCCGATGCCGTGCCCGTCACTCCGATAGCCTGCTGATGCCCGAAACTGCCGCCTCCGCCGACGCCGCCGCCATAGCTGCTATCATTGACGACAGCGGACGCCGTACCGGACACGGAAAGAGTGCCGCCTGCCGCACCAGATATGTTAAGCGCCGCGGAGGTCGCCGGAGTAAGCGTGACGCTCTCGCGGCCACCAGTTGACCCGAGTATAGGTGATGCGCCGAAATAGCTGGACGAGAGTCGACCCGCGCCTCCGTCAACGCCCGCGATGACACGTCCGCGCGCGTCCGGCTTCTTTGGATTGCCGGAGCCATCCTGGCCGTGTGGGTAACCATCGGCGATGTAGCCGGCGCGAAGCATCGGGAATGCGGTGTCGGCGAGCAGGACGCCACCGTCGGCCCAATCCCAACCGGCCGGAACCGTTGTGCGAGACCACGGCACCGGCCCGAAGCCGGCCGGGATGATCTGGTTCGCGTCTGTCCCAAGTTTCGCGAGCGTGACGGCAGCGTCCGCCAGTTTCGCTGTTGTCACCCCGCCGTCGGCAATCTTGTTCGTCGACACGGCGCCGGTTGCCAGCTTGGAATTCGCGACGACGCCATCCGCCAGCTTGTTGGCGGCCACTGCGCCGTCGGCCAGCTTGACCGACGTGATCGACCCATCAGGGATAGCGGCGGCCGCGGTGAAATCGGCGATCTCGTCCCACTTGGCCGGCTCAAAACTGACGCCGGAAGTGTGGGTGGTGTTCGCGATGTAGAAGATTGAATTGTGAAAGACCGTGCTGGTCTCGGCGGTGTACAACACGCCGCTTGCCCACTGCGCCGGCGCGGCGAAACCGAGAGTCACGCTCGAGTCGAACTGTTCTTTACCGACCGAGCCGCGCTTCAGGGCGCCGTCGTCGTCCTGAATCTTGGCCAGGTTCTGTTGGGTGTCGTCCATCGCCAGCTTGACGGCGTTGAACTCTGCGTCGAGGTCTGTGCCGGATTGCTGCGAGGTCGGGTTTTCGGCGCTAAACAGCGCGAAAGAGTTCTGACGGTTGTAGGGCGTTGATGACATTGGTCGCCGACGGAATGAGAGGAGAGCGCGGGATTGCGCGGTGGGTGCCGTCGGCGAAGCGGCGTTGCGTCCGTGGGATAAAGTGTAACTCAGAAACTCTTTTTGAAAAGTGAAAGGTTGTCACGCCGCGCGAGCGTTGCATTGCGGGTCGAGCAGCACTACGAACTACAGACGCCGCAAATCATTGGTGAGCAAATGTTTCCCACTCGTTTGGCAGAAGTCTCCGCGTCTGAAGTGCTCGCGGTCATTCAGAACGAAGCGGCTGAGACGCTGGATTTTGAACTCAAGCGCGCGCTCCCGACCAAGAAAGGCGGTGCCGATCCTTGGATGATTGGCGGGAAGCTTGGTGACGAGGCGAAGACGAACTGGCCGCGGAAATCATCGCCTTTGCGAACACCGTCGGCGGCACGCTTATCGTTGGCGTGGACGAGGACACCGCGACAAAGCGTGCGAAGCCGCCGCTGTTTCCCATTCCTCGCTGCAAAGAAGCCGCCGCCCGATTGCATCAAGCGATCAGCGATCGGATAGAGCCAAAGCTTCCCGTCTTCGAGTGCGAAGGGGTCGTGACCGAAACAGACGGCACGAGCGGCGTCATCATTATGCGGACGCTCGAATCATACCTCGCTCCCCACCGACACTCGCAGAACAATCACTGCTATGTTCGGCGGAACGACCGTGCCGAACCAATGAGCATGCTTGAAATCCAGGAGATGACGCGGCAGAAGGCGCGCTCTGCCGCAGACGCAGGCCAAGCGTTCAAAGATAGCTCTGAGCGATTCTTCTCGTGGCTACCTAACGAGCACCAGCGCGTTCATCCTTACAACGGATTGCAGGGAGTATATCAAGCGGGAGGAGATAGCCGCGCGTGGATTAGCATTTGGGCCTTGCGCGTCACCGCTCGTCCGCTCGCGCCGTTCTTGCTCGCAGACCTCTTGAAACAGCCCTGGCTCACCCAGATAGGCGCAAACGCGTTTGTTGGTAACGGTCAAATTAGGCAACTCACGTGGCGAGATCTCAAAACAATCCTCGGCTTAGGGCGGTCGAACGCGATCTGGAGGGCATCAATTGTTTTGGGAAGGACCGCGTGACGAGCGAAGGGCTTATTGAACGCTTTATCTGGCAGAAGCGGATCGAGAGCCCTAAGCCGCGTGTAGATTTCCTTGATATCACTGAGTTGCTTTGGAACGTTGCGTGCGTAGTCCACGCTGCTCAGGTAATCCGCAAAGCAAATGCTCGTCCGACGCAGCAATTTGCTCTCGAAATCGAGCTGATGAACTCAGATCCCCTTCACGTTCACGGGTATACGAACGCTCCTAGCGCCACCATACCTGCAGGTACCGTCCTGTTCCCACGATACGAAGTCGGAGAAGCGCAGGACCTCAATGAATTGATTCTGACAGTCGACAAAGACGTTTGGAATCTTGGCGGCCAGCATCCAACGTGGGAGCTCGGTGTCAATTGGCCCCCGTAACTTAGGCCTACCGCTCGATACCCTCGAGTTCTCAAGAATCTGAAAATTAGTAGAGCGGCTTTGCGAACTTTGGACGCGAGGCCGAGGGCTCCCCCCTAGGGGTGGGTGTCGGGCCGGGGGCGGTTACCGGCCGAGGCCGAGGGGTTCGCAGGCCTGCGCGCGTAAGCAGTGCTAGCCCTTCGTCGATCGTGTCAGCCAATTGCCGCATCATGACACGGCCCTCCGCCGTCAAGCGATCGCCTTGCTCGAGCGCTGCCTGGCGTGATCGCTCGAGGTTGCGCTTTGCTCGCACTCCTTGAGCTGTCAGCGCTGGGCACGTCTCGAGCTCTGCTATTGCGGCGTCATACTGCGCGTCGGTGCGCGCGGTCATGACGCGATTGAGCGCTATCACTGCGGGATCTTTTGAAGGCAAAACTCGCTTTTTCTTCATGTGCGCTCCTCCACGATGCAATGAGTCTATCTAAGTTGATGACGTTGCTCAAATGTTGGAGTCGCAAAAATGCCTGCGGCACCGCGCTTTCTTGTATGGAGATGCGAGATTCAAAAACCCGACAAAAGCGTGCAAATCGACAAACACGCAAAAACATCAACGTCAAAGGTGTCGGGTTTTACGTGTTAGACTTTTCCAGACAGAATATTTGTTGCTGAATTTCCAACAGAGCGCATCCTGATGGCGGGTCGAAAGCCCAAACATCAGCCGATAGCCAATCCGGTCAGCGGCGATCACAATCTTGTCCAGGGGCCGCGCGCGTATGTCCAAGGCGCACGCCCAAAGGTGCGCGGGGCCGTCTGATGTCGGTCATTTCGCCCCTGGACTGCCCATTTGCTCGAAAGGCAAAACATCATGCGCAACTCGACCGCCCTCCGCACTTCGTCCCACTCAAATGATCTTGGCGCCCTGCTCGCCCGCCGCGGGACTGATCTAATCCTGGCCATTGAGGACGGAAACGCTCTTGTCCGTTGTCATGTGAGCTCCGCGATCGCCGCAGCGATGCTGGCGCCGCTGAAGGGCAAAGCAGCCGGCCAATTCCGCGCTCTGCCCGACAACCTGGTCGAGATCGATGCCGCTGTGACCTTACCGGTGGCATTGCGTATGATGGAAGCCAAGGCAGCAATGGAGAAAACGCTGCACTGAAGCCGATGGCGGCGCGCGGCAGCAATGCCGCCCGAACGGCCTAAAATCCGCGCTCGTGCTTCCCCGGTGCTTCCCCGGGGTCGGCGCGGGCGCTATCAGCGCGAACGGGAGAACAAATGTTATCGCAGTTTCAACGAGTTAACTGGTCGGGGCAGCTGGATTCGAACCAACGACCTGCAGTACCCAAAACTGCCGCGCTACCAGGCTGCGCTATACCCCGAATGTCCGGCGCGCCCCGTCGATACACGCTTCCAGGCGCGCCAGCAAGGCGCCAATGACGCCGTTCCGGCGCGCCTATTTGCTGCCGAACAGCGGGTGGGCGACCCGGTCGCCAGGACGGATGCCGTATTTCTGCGCCGTTCCCGCCACCACCTCCAGCACCGCCCGGGCGGGGCCCTGAGACGAGATGATCTTGGTCGACATCGGCTCGGTGTTTTCGGCGATGCGCAGGATGCGGCCGTCGGCGCGGATGAAGATCATGTCAAGCGAGACGTAGGTGTTCTTCATCCACATCGACACTTCCTGCTCGGGATTGAAGTCGAACAGCATGCCTTTGCCGTCGGCCAGTTCCTTGCGGTACATCAGGCCGGTCTGCTTCTCCTGCTCGGTCGTCGCCATCTCGACCGAGAACACCTGCACGCCGCTTCTGGTGACGATCTCGAGCGGCTGGAAACTCGCGGCGCGGACGGATCCGATTGCGGCGACCATGCCGGCAACGACGAGGAAGACGGCAAGCCAGCCCTTCGCAACGGACCAGACGGCCTTTCGATCAGAATTCATGGGAGTACTCGAGGCGTGGGACTGGAACAGTCCTTACGCAACGGTCGCCGGAAAAGCCAGAGGCGCGCCGGTCGGCCGGTGCGCCTGTGCTCACGATTGCGGGAATTGGTGCGTTTAGTGCGACTGCAAGCCCGGCGAGCCGGTCTCGGGATGGATTTCGGCCGCCATCATGCCCTTGGAGCCGGGCCCGAACCGAACCAGCACATACTGGCCGGGGCGCAGTTCTGTCATGCCGAAGCGACGCAGCGTCTCCATGTGCACGAAGATGTCGGGCGTGCCCTCGCCGCAGGTGAGGAAGCCGAAGCCGCGCAGCCGGTTGAACCATTTGACCTGAGCCCGCTCCAGGCCGCTGGTCGGGGTGACCGTGACGTGGGTGCGCGGCGGCAGCATCTGCGCCGGATGGATCGCGGTGGATTCGTCCATCGAGACCACGCGGAATGCCTGATAGCCCTTGGCGCGCTGGATGCACTCGACGACGATGCGGGCGCCCTCGTAAGCGGTCTGAAAGCCGTCGCGCCTCAGCACGGTGACGTGCAGGAGGACGTCGGGCCAACCATTGTCGGGAACGATGAAGCCATAGCCCTTTGAGGCGTCGAACCATTTGATGACGCCGTGAACCTCGACCAGATTGCCGCTGACCTCACCCAGTCCGGTGAAGGGGCTGAGCGCGCTGTCGCGACCGCCACCGTGCTCGCCCACGGGAACTCCAACCTTCTTGGACTCAAATCCGTCCGACGACCCCATAACCCCGGACCCCACACTGCCATGCAACCCGCCACATTGGCGGCGCTCGAATCACGCGTCTTAAGAGAATGTTCTCAATTCACGCGACGCGAATCTTTCGACTCAAAAGATAACACTCCCGGTTGCGAGGCATAGACAAAAAAGAGATTCGCCGGGACCTATGAACAGCTTGCACAGCCGCGAATCAAACTGATGCCTCAATTCCCGGCAAAGGGCCCGAGCGTTTCGCCGATGTCGTGATGGATCACGAGGTCGGCGATGTCGTCCTGCTCGGTCGGCTCGCGATTGATGATCACCAGACGTGCGCCGGCGTCCTTGGCCAACATCGGAAAGCCTGCCGCCGGCCACACCACCAGCGAGGAACCGATTGCGATGAAGAGGTCGCAGCTCTGCGACAGCGCGGTTGCCCGCTGCATTTCGTCCTCGGGCATCATCTGGCCGAACGAGATCGTGGCGGTCTTCACCGGCTCGTCGCACGTGGTGCAGTTGGGCGCAGCGCCCTCCGCGTCGAATCGGCACTTCACCCAGTCGAGCTGATAGACCTTGCCGCACCCGATGCAGCGCGCATAAGTAGTATTTCCGTGAAGTTCAATCACGTGCTCGGCCGCCAGCCCCGAGGCCTGGTGCAGATTGTCGATATTTTGGGTGATGATCGCGGGAACCTTGCCGGCGCGATAGAGCGAGGCCAGCGCCCGGTGGCCGCGGCCCGGCTTTGCAGCTGCGAAGACCTGCTCCATCGCAAAGCGGCGACGCCAAGATTCGTCGCGCGCCTCTTGGCTCGCCACGAACTCGTCGAACGGGATCGGACGGTTGCGCGTCCACAGTCCGCCCGGCGAGCGGAAGTCGGGGATGCCGCATTCGGTCGAGATGCCGGCGCCGGTGAACGGTACGATTCGCTTCGCTTCGGCGATCATCTCGCCGAGCCGTTCGACGCCGCTGCGAAGATCCGATGCAATCAATCGCTGCTCCCGATGTGTTTGCGCTAGCTGCAAGGCGCACAAGCGGCAAGATTATTGACGCTCTTGTCCAACAAGATGGAAAGAGCGAAGAGAAACAGAGTAGGCAACTCCTGCCGCCCTTCGCATATCACAATCCTGCAATGCCTCCTCCCCATTGATGCCCTATTCGAGAGCCCCAATGGATGTGTTGAATCCGACTCACGGCGCAATGCGGCGGCAGTGCTCGAGGTCAGTGGAAAACACAGGTTCAGGTGCGAACAGAGGGGATGGACATGACCGAAGATGAAGAACGCAAAGCCCGCGAACGCGACGAGATCGCCGCCCGTGTTGCCGCCTTCCGCGCCACCCAGGAGAGGTTCAAGCGCGAGCGCGAGGAATATTTCGTGTCGACGCTCGATAATGCCCGCAAAGCGGAGCGTCCCTCGCTCTGGCCGTAGAGCGTGAGGTCAGGCGCACGCGAACGAAAAAAGCCCGGAGCCTTGCTCCGGGCTTTTCGCTTGTCAGTCGCTACCAGTGGCGCCAGTGGTGATGCCGATAGTATGGTCCGCCGCCGTAATAGGCGTAAGGACCCGGTCCGTAATAGTAGCCCGGGCCGTCATAATAGCCGTAACCCGGACCGTAATAGCCGTACGGATGCGATGCCGCGACCGCGCCCGCCGTGATTGCGCCGGCGGCAAGGCCGAATGCGAGGCCCGGCCCGATACCGCGGCCACGCGCCTCGGCAGGCGCAGGCGCCGCGACCGCGGTCACGCCGACGGCTGCGACGGTGGCCAGAACTGCCAATGTCTTCTTCATAATCTCCTCCTTCGCGCGTCTCGCGGAGATAACGGCGAGGGCTTGCGATAGTTGCGGCAATGCGGAACCGCAAGCCGTCCAAAAAAATAGCGGGCCAGCGGGAACGAACGCTCCCTGCGCGGATTGACTCTGCAAGTGCGGAAGCCTTCACCATCCGGTTGAGGCGACAGCACGAAGACCCCGTCAGCATCCTCCGCGATGCTGGCGGGGTTTTTAGTTTCACGGGAGAGATGGCAGCAGAGGTGAGCTTCTGCCAGCGGGGCGGACGATCGAGGAGGAGAGATGCCCATATCCGCTTTGCTGGCCCGTATCCGCCGGCTCGTGCCAAAATCCGACGATCAGCACTACGAGGAGATCGTCCGCAGCTTCGGCGTCGGCACGCTGCGCCCGCCGGCGAAGCCGATGAGCGACCGCGAACTGGCGCAGGCCATCGCCGAGTTCCTCAAGGAACGGCCGTCGAGCGAGTCCGTTGCCGCCCTCGGCCGAAGGCTCGATCCCTCCTCCCGCCTCTGAACGCGTTACTTCTTGTGAGCACGGAACAACATTTTCGCGCACACGTTGAGTCGTCTTCAGGCAGAATGAGGCCCGACATGCCGGTGTGGCTCGAAGTCCTGCTCAACCTGTCCGGCTATGCCGGTTTCGTCGCGCTCGCAACGCGCGGCGGCATGTTCCGGGATACGTCCGTGGACGATCGGATTTGTGGCGAGAAGCGCTAGTTCACGTGCGGCGCCTGCCCCGCCGTGCGCATCAGCCGATCCGCCTTGACCGCGACACGCGTGTCCTCGGCCTGCGGCCGCAGCGAAAAGCTAATCGCCACGAAAGTGAGACAGAAGAGCGTGCCGACGATGGCGACGCGCCGGTAGGTGTGGCGGTCGCCTTGATGAAAGGACGGCTCCGAAAATGGCGTCATGATAAAATGGCTTCTGAGGAAACGCGTTTCTTGCAAGGTCGTTTCTTGCAAGGTGATTTCTTGATTGTCGTTGCCAGACACCTATCCCAAGTAGCGGCAAGTGCAACGCGATTGGACTTTTAACCTAACCGAATAGGGTTATTTGCTTTCGCCCAAGCTTTCGTTAGGCGTTGCGCGCGATCGCGGTGCGCCGCTTCTGCATCGCGGAAGGACCGCGCCGTCACGGCCCGCCGCTCCCAATCGCCTTTGTTCCAGCTTCGACTCCTTTTCGTTCGCAGAGAACGAATCGGAATCCAGGAAATCGGCGCGGAGCAATCCTTAATAAGCCGTGACGAGGCGCGCGGCGAACGTCCGATCACGTAAGGTCGGTCGCTGCGGCACCGTTAGCTGCCTTGGCGTGGCTGCGAGTGGCGGACGCACCGAACGACAGCATGCGCAGCCCGCCGTGACGGACGTGTCCCGCATCGACACAGAAGGCGTGGCTTGTTCTGCATCCGACTCCATTTCGTTCGCAAAGAACGAATCGGAGTCGGAAAAATCAGCGGGGCACGAATCCTAACGATCCGTGAAAGCGTGCGCAGTCACGTCTCCGGCGCATGAGTCCTTGGCGGAAATATTTTCGGCGGTAAGAATTTCGAGACGACGGCGAACACGATGACGATCTCACGGCACGGCTCGCATCGAAAGCTGTTGGGTGAGTTCGCCGTCATCGGCTTGGCGCATTGCGGGCATGTCATGCTGCGCGAACGCTGACGTCACAGGTTCGTTCCGTCACGTTGGCTTTCAAGGGCAATCAGCGATGGCGTTCGCTGATCCAATCACGCCGCCCGCTTGGCTTTGCCCTTCTCCGAAAAGCATTCCAGGATTTGGATGCGGAGCTCTTCTGCGGCCGGGCCATCGAGCTTTCTGAGCTCGTTCCAGAGCCTAATCACTTCGCGCTGTTTCTCGACGGTCATGAATCACCTCCAAGAGAAGATGACCAACTAGAACAAAATGAGAACAAAAAGTCGAGTCCCTCCCCGAAATTCCAGAGGGCGTGGCGGCTTGAACCTGCTCCGCGCTGCGCAGGCCTGGGATTTCAGCGCCTCGCATACGGCAGCGCCGCCTGACGAACATATCCCGTCATCGCGGCGCGGTTGCTATTTGGATTTTCAACCTTACGTTACGAGCGTGGCAGGCCGCCAGGCGCTGAATCCCAACGTCGCCAGTCAAGAGAGCCCCGTGCGAACGCGCGGGGTTTTTCTTTTCAGCCGCGGCTGGGCGCCAGGCGACAGCCGCGGGGACGAGTTTTCCTCTGTCGCATTGTCCGGCCGAATTCGATGGCGCCGGCCCTGGTGCGACGCGGCGTCAAGGCCCCGAAGTCCGCGCACCACGTGTGGGACTTGCGCGAGGCGCCGACGATCCGCCAGTCGATGAGAGCTAAATCCCGATCGGTCTTTGCCCCGCTTGCGGCGAACCGCAGGGCCCGCCGGGACCGAACAGTCGGCGCTCCCTGGGGCTTGTCCTGATCGTCGTGGTGATGTTCGGCGTTGCCGTCGCCGAACACCACTTTTTTCAGCGGTTGACCCGTCGTGATCCTTCGCGAAGCATCTCCGGCCTTAGACGGCGTCCTTGGCCACCTTCAGCGGCGAGGCCTTGACCGACTTGCTCGCCGGCTTTGCCGCAAACTGCATCGGCTCCTTGGTGAAGGGATTGATGCCCATCCGGGCTTCGGTCGCCGGCTTGTTCACTACCGACATCTTGACGAAGCCGGGAATGACGAACTCGCCGGACTCGTTGAGCTCCTTGTAGCCGACCGTCGCCATGTATTCGATCACCGACTTCACGTCGTTCTTCGACAGCTGCGTGCCTTCCGCAATTGCATCGATCAATTGGGTCTTCGTCATCTTCGCCATGTTCTGAATTCCTTTGAATGGGTGCGCGCGAACAACTCTGCTGTGGACGCGGCCGGACCCGCGGAGGCGCGCTTCTGATTCATGCCAGAGGTCATGAAGTGACGGGCTTAGAGCCTATCGAGGCTCAAAACGCAAGCAGGGGCTCTCTGCGGTTCCCGATATCCGGTGAACGGTGTCACGGCATGTGCCGGTACTTGTTGAACCATTTGCCCCCTGGCGCGTCTTACTCTTGAAGTCCCTAAGCTTCACCCCGCCAGAAAGCCCCGCTTCCCCCAGGCGGGGTTTTCGCTGTTGGATGCCTGTTAGGACGCCGCAGCTGCTATATGGTCGAGAGGTTTCTCGTGGGGGGCTCATGAAGGTTGCTATCGTCATCGCAGGCTTGATCGTTGTTGCAATCGCCGCCCTCGTCGCCATCCAGCCAAGCTTCTTGAAGCCTGCGTCCTTGGCCCTCGTGAAAAAATCCGACATCTTCGGCTTCTCGCCCGGAATGACATTCGACGAGACAAGCAAGCTCGTCAGTCAACGTCGCTACCTCTGCCGCCAGATCCGCGGTTCGTACACCCTCGAATGCGACATCAATGGCGCCAAGGTCACGGTCCATAGCGACGAGGCCGACGTCAGGCATCCGATCTGGCGTGTCCATGCGGAGTTGACCAATCCGGGGCCGCAGGACGTCGCCGTCAAATCGATCTCCGACCAGTTCAACGCCCAGCCAGCCAAGGACCGCGAGGGCTGGACATGGATCGTCGGCCGTGGGCTCAAGCTGAGCTATGACGGCCTCGCCTTGAAGCTCGAGGACGGGAGCGCGGAGGCCCGGCTTCGCAAAGACGAAGCCAAGCGCTAGATCCGGACAAGTGTGCAGCGGCTGTCCGAAAAGATTACGCTCAAACAATAACCTTAAGCGCGATGACGCTTCATCCTGATCTCATCGCGCGCTTAGAGAGCACTGCGGGTCACCTCATCGTGAAACTTGTGACTCGGCACGCCTTGTTGAGACTTCGGTAACCTAACGCCTCCAATCTCGCATCAGTATCGTTGCGTTGGAGTATCCCCACAGTGCTGGATTTTAACGAGCTGCGCGAACTCGCAGCTGACGTGCGCATTTTCGTCGATGTCGCCGAGGACAAGGCCGAAGCGCTGCGAGCCGTCATCGCAGCCTATGACGTCGTGCTCGCCATCTTCCCCTCTGGAGACGGCATGGGCCTCCACGTCGTCAAAGGCAAAGAGATCCTGGACAAGATCGCAAGCTCGCGGAGCCACGCGATGTACAGCCACACGGCCATCGCTGTTCCTGATCTCGAGCACGCAGAAGTACTCAAATACCTGACGGTCCCCGTCGAGCAACGGATCGCAGCCTGAAGCGGGGGGTTGTGGGTGAATCGGTGCGGGCCGAGGGTTCACCTCTCCCGTAGTTGCCGAAGGTGTTCGGCCGGCATGTTTGCCCGGCGATGCAAAGCATTGTCCAGAGACGCCCGCGTCGGCGGCCTCCTCACCATGACGCTCTGATATCTCGCCACAAAGCGACCTGAGGCCCGCCAGAAGCGGGCGTCTGACGGATGGGCTCCGGGCGAGCTATCGCTACGTTCCTTGACCTGCGATAGGCCTTGCCCGCTGGCGAGAGGTGACCCTCGAACGAGCGAGCGAAGCCGATTTCGCTACGAGCCGCATGGTTCTTCAGCAGCGGGCGGAAGCATTCGCACGTCCACCGTTGAAGCAGTTGCAGCAAGCTTGGGAGGAAGCCAGCATGCGAGCTGCAGGATGGGGTTCTCTTTTGGAAGCATTTCCTGCATAATGCTGCATGGCAAAAATCAAAGTTACTTTCAAAACCGCCCGGATCTCAGAGAACGACTGGAAGATACTGGCAGACTACCCCGATAGCGAACAGCGCGAAATCAGCGGATTCACCAGCAAGGCGGATGCCGACGACTGGATCAACGGCGACCGCAAGATCGCCTGGCTCCGCTCTCAGGGTTACGCCAAGTGACGCGATAGCTCGATCGCATCGCTCTTCAGCTCCACGTGGGGCGGCCTTGGTCCTCCAAGGCTGCAACGACCCGCCTTCGGTTCATAGCAGCACCTATGAACGCGTTGCTACTTGATGAGCTCCGTCATCGGCTTGCCCTTGTCGACGACAACGACGTTCAACAACTTCAACGGCCTGTCACCGCCGATCTTGAATCCGGCGTGAGGCACATCGCGCGGTTTATGATCGCAGCCCCTGGCAAGTCGCGATGACTTCCATCCGGCAGATCGAGCGTAGCGCCTTGCAGCACGTAGACGATTTCCTCACTAGGATGGATGTGCTTGGCCACTCACCGGCAGGCATTCGACGACCCCCACGACGACGTCCATGTCCTTTCCGGTGAGATCGTCTCTCTTCAATTCCGTTCTGGAAATCGACGTTTGAGAGCTCGCGCGCGGCCATCGGCGCAAGGGCCCGGCGCCGCCAATTGAGTGCACTGTCCTCGTAAGTCGTCGCCCATTTCCTGACTTGCTCACGGACTGTCCTTGGCTTTCCGGCTCTCGCCAATTGAAACCGGCTTGTTCAGGAAATACTCGCGGTTACCTGTCGCTGCTTCCGCATATTGGTCGATGGCCACGATGATGGCCTGGACGTGGGGATAGCACCATCCCTCCCGCGTCGCCTTTCGGCGAACATCCTCGAGCGCGCTCAGGAAGGGCGAGAGCCCTTGCTCGTCGTCGAACCAACGCCTGCTCACCACGTTCTCCCGCCAAGCACCCTGCCCTCGGTCTGGCGCGGCTGCGCACTCTTCAGCGCGTCCCGCTGGGCACAGAGACTTTCAACCTTCGCCTCCATCCGCGACAGCAGGGCTTCGGCCGATGCCGTCCCAAAACCCGCCCGCTGTAGCTGGAGGATTTCCTTCCTCTGCCTCCCCGTCTGGATGCGCATCCATTCGATCTCCCGCCTGACAGCGTCCAGGTCCGGCATGTTCAACCCCGCGATTTGAATATGGCTTATGAGAACAAAAACGGAACGAAGAGTCGAGTCAGACGTTGGACGAAAAAGAAAAAGGAGACGTGTGATGGCCGACAACACCCAGAAGGACCCGAAAGACTGGGTTTCCGGGGATGACCCGATGACAGGAGCGCAGGAATCCTACCTCAAGACCCTCGCCGAGCAGGCCCATCAGAACCTGCCTGAGAAAGAGCTGACCAAGGCCGAGGCCTCCGAGCTGATCGACAAGATGCGGCAAAAGGCCGGGCTGGAGGAGTGACCCCCATGATTGCGGGAACCCGGGACCATGTGTATGCAAACGAAATTGGGAATCGAAAATGCCTTATTTCGTTTGCGCCCGCGACGGTGCCGGGCAGATCATTTTGAAGAGGGACACCAGGGAAGCGGCCGAGAAGAAGGCCGCCGAGCTCCGTGACGTCGGCTACTTCGAAGTCGAGATCATCGCGAAAGCGGCCGAGAAGGCCGCCTGAGCAACTGGTGTCGCATTGCGCACCCTCGCGGAGGTGCTCCTCCGTCTGCGCCGCACTTGGGAGGCCCTGCCAGAACGGATGCAAGCGTGCGAATGCGCAGCGGCCCTGCCGTCATGGGGAATGGACGATCGCTGCTCGTTTTGGCTAGGCTGATCCAAAATCTGGAGGAGCCAAGATGCCGTACTTCACATCCAGGCAGGACCAGGCGCAACGCATGTGCAAGGTGCTGGCCGACGTGTTCTGCGCGATTTTGCTCGCGACCTTCTCGATTGTGTTCTTCGGACTGCTCGGCGGCATTGCCGCCTTCGTTGTAGTTGAGGCCGGCCTACTTGCGATTGACTGGCTCTTGCCGAACGAGGACGATGCGGCAGGCGTAGTTCGCTAATGGACTTTCCCGTGGCTCCACGCCGAAGCAGGCGGGGCAGTCGGGCTTCGTCAAAACAGATCGCCTATGAACTTGATGATGCTGACGATCAGGCCAGAGAGACATGCTGCAGTGCCGAGGTCGGCGAGATAAAGCAACACGTCACGTTCGTCCTCACTTAATTCTGCCAGTGCCTTGCGCATCTTCCCTCTCCATGGCCTCGATCAGCTCTTCGTCATCGAGAACATCCAGCAGATCATTGATTGTCTTATTGCCGTCGCGCGACCCCGGCTCGACATAACTTGCTAGAATAACCTGGGCCTGTTTGACGGCTACCCTCACGCGATCCGGTTTCACGGCCGGTACTCTACTTACACTGTGGAAGCTAAAACGCAGATAGGAACGGCGCGTTCCTTTACTCAGCCCCTTGAATAAGCTGGCGCGCAACAACCCTTCGGATGTGATTTCGCGATACTCCACGTCAGCGTAGAACTTCGGTTCGACTCTGACGGGCTTGTCAGAAGGTCTTGGCCAGCGGGCCACAGGACGCTGTATTCCGCTCACGCGCACCTGCGCCCGCCCCCTGCCCCTCATTCCCTTTTCCTGCTATCTCCTAGCCTCGCCGTCCCGGCCGAAAAGCAAGACCCTCCATCCGTTCCAGGGAGCAACAACCATGCGATACCTCCACACCATGCTGCGCGTGCGCAATCTCGATGTCGCGCTCAAGTTTTACCAGGATGCGCTTGGTTTGAAGGAGGTGCGGCGGATCGAGAACGACAAGGGGCGCTTCACACTGGTGTTCCTGTGCTCGGCGGACGATCTTGAAGGGCTGAAGAAGCAGCCGCAAACGCGCGGCGCGCCGCTGGTCGAGCTCACCTGGAATTGGGACGAGGAGAAGTACGGCGAGGATCGCTTCTTCGGCCATCTCGCTTATGAGGTCGACGATATCTACGCCACCTGCGAGAAGCTGATGAAGGCCGGCGTCACCATCAACCGGCCGCCGCGCGACGGCAACATGGCCTTTGTCCGCTCGCCCGACCTGCATTCGATCGAGCTGTTGCAGAAGGGCGAGCCGAAGCCGCCGCAGGAGCCTTGGGCATCGATGCCGAATACCGGCCATTGGTAAGACCTAGCAGGAACAAGCCCTCTCGCCCGTCGTTCTCTTCCCAACGAAGCCGATTGGAGGAGGATGCGATGGCGAGAGGGCTGTTGCTGTGGATGCTTGGCGTGCCGATTCCGGTGATCATTCTGTTGTGGCTGTTCTTCGGCCGCTGAGCGTCGCGTTGAATTTGCAATGAAGGCTCCGCCCCGGGCGGAGCTTTTGCATGATGGGCTCCGCGCAATCGCGCATCGCTCGCTGAGGCGAATTCCGCTATCAGGCGCGCAAACGACAACGCCGCGGGAGACGCCTCATGCCTGACACCAAACTGACGATTTGGGGCCGCGCCAACTCGGTCAACGTGCAGAAGGTGCTGTGGTGCCTCACCGAGCTCGGCCTGCCCTACGAGCGCATCGATGCCGGCATGCAATACGGCAAGACCCGCGAGGCCGAGTATCTGGCGATGAATCCCAATGCGCGGATTCCGACGCTGGTCGAGGGCGATTTCGCGCTGTGGGAGTCCAATTCGATCATGCGCTATCTCTGCCTTGCGCATGGGCGCAGCACGCCGATCTACCCGGAGGCGCCGAAGCTGCGCGCCTCGGTCGACCGCTGGCTCGACTGGACGCTGTCGACGGTGCAGCCGGTCGATCGCCCGGTGTTCTGGGGCATCGTTCGCACCGCGCCCGCCGAGCGCGACATGCTCCAGGTGCAGCGCGATGCCGATGCCGCTGCCGAGGTCTGGGCTATCGCCGATGGCCTGCTCGCCTCGCGCCGCTTCATCGAGGGTGATGCGTTCACGCTCGCCGACATCGCGATCGGGTCCTATGCGCGGCGCTGGCTTGGCGTCGAAGGCATCAGTCGTCCTGCGCAGCCGCACCTCACGCGCTGGCTCGCCGAACTCGGCAAGCGGCCCGGATTTGCGCAATTCGTCGCACCGCCGATGTCGTGACCGCTGACGCGGCGTAAGTTGCGATGATCGCGCGAGGAATCGTCGTGGTGGCGCAAGCGCCCGGCGTCACGGCAGCACTTGATGGCTACTGTGCATGGGGTTGTTTTCGCATATTTTGTTGTGGCCCTAGAGCCAGCCGCGCTCGACCAGCAGCACGCAGATGATCAGCACCAGCGTCACCGCCGCGGTGGCGAGCCGTGCGGTCCAGCTGAGGCCATGGCCGACCCACCACAGCAGCGCGCAATACATCAGCACGGGGACGAGGATATCGAGCCGCAACAGGTCCGCCGACATGGGCCTTTAGCGGCGGATGCTGGTGTCGACGCTGACCGAGCCGCCGACCTTCACGCAGGTCCCGGTGCCCTCGACCATGACGAAGCGCGGACCATAGGAGGCGCAGGAGCCGGCCTTTCCCGCACCGGCCGTGCCCTTCAGCGGCAGGGTCTTGCCGGTCTCCTTGCCCGTCTGCGGCCGCTCCGCAGGCGGCAGGCGCAGGCTCTCAGCCGCGCTCGCGGACACGGCAGCAAACGTGATCAGGATGAGGAGCGGCACGCGCATGGCCGCCTTGTAGCCCGGACGGGCCGTACGCGCCATCGGATCGGCGCACAGCGATGTCAGAGGAATTTGATGCCGGCCGACTTGCCGCGGCGCCAGACCACCTGGCAGCTTCGCCCGGTCCGCGCATCGCGCGCGAAGGCCATCCGGATCACCCCGGGAAGCTGGCTCGCATCCTCGTCCATCGTGATCTTCGCGCCCGTAGCCGAGATGTCCTGGACCAGGCAATGCCGCGCCGCGAATCCGCCGTCGAGCGTGATCCAGGCGTGCCGCGACAGCAGCTTGCGCTCTGAGCGCTTCTTGGGCGGTGGCATCGGAAAAATCTCCCACTCCAGCGCTACTCAGGGAACCCTAAGAAACCGTTGAATTCGCCCCCTGATCATCCCGGCTCGGCGCTATCCACCGGGAGCAAAAGAGCGTTCCCGAACGGCTTGCCCGGGAGCGCAAAGGCCACTATACGTTCGCGCGCTGCAAGCTGCCGGGCACTGTTCGGCCGGCCAGCGGCCGTGCCGCGGAAAGCGGCGGGGCCCTGCGTTTGCTCCCTTCGTCTATCGGTTAGGACGCCACCCTTTCACGGTGGAGAGAGCGGTTCGATTCCGCTAGGGAGCGCCACGCTCTATCGAGCTCCCGCCTCTTCAGCCTGCCATTTCGGGGCAAGGCGCGCCTGATGCAGGCCGCCTACACGTCATCAGCTCAATATCCGACCGATCCGCGCATTTACCGGAAATTTACCCCTGCTCCTGCGCGATGGTATCGTTTGCTTAGAATTTGGCCACTACCGTCGAACTACGGATATCACCCCGAAACCCCCGGTTGGCGTTCATGTCTGTTGCAGAGTTCCTGAGGCAGCGTGCAGTGGAAGTCACCTTGAACGGCAGTTACTCGCTGCCGCGCTGGTATGATTGCGAGGGCAAGCTGCGCAGCTTCGCCTGCCGCACTAAGCGCGTCTCACCCTTCCGCATGATCGTCGACGTACCTGTGGTCGGCAAGGTCGGCGAGCGCTTGACCTCCTACTTCCAGGATTTCGGCGAATTCCAGTGCACGATCAGCGCGACGCTGAAGTCGGGCTTTCTGATGGAGCTCGACATGACGCGGGCGCGGCGCGCCTGGATGTCCGAAAAGCTCACCTGGCTCGAGAAAAAACAGAAGGACGCCAGCGTCCAGGAACTGCGGCAAGACGCGCGCTTCGTTCCGCAAGTCCCGCACACGTTCCTGACGCTTGCCAACGGCAGCACCCATTCGTGCTTCATCATCGACGTCTCCACCGCAGGCGTCGCGATCTCCTGCGAATACGACCCGCCGATTGGAACCCCGCTTGCGGTCGGCGCCTGCGTCGGGCGCGTGATCCGCAAATTCCACCACGGCTTTGCGGTCAAGTTCGCCGAGAAGCAGTCCCGGGACGACCTCGTCCGGCTGATTGTCCGCACGCCCATGCTCCAGTCGGCCTGAGAAGCCGGGCAGATCGCTGCCCTATCGCGGCCCCAATGCAGGATCAGTTTTTGCCGATCCGGATGTCATATTTGCAGACTTGCGATCGGGGGAACCGAATGGCAGTCGACAAGATCACGGTTGATAAGATCACAGTTGATAAGATCACCTGGGACAGGGTTGGCCGGGTCACCGAGCCCGGACGCTACATCTATACCTTCGGCTGGCTCACCATCACCGCCGGCGATCTCGAAATCTGGAAGCGATATCCGCAGGCCGCCTTCACGCTGCTGGCGCAACCAGCCGAGCCGGACGATTCCGTTGGCGCGGAATTCCATCTCGGAGCCTTCGATATCGCTCCCAGCGGGCCACCGCCGTTCACCACCCATTGAGCGAAGAAACCCACCCATTCGCTTGATCTGACTTACCAATCAGATCCCGTGACGGGGCGCGCTGCCACAGGTGACGAGGTGGCTTTGCCATGCAATTGATGATGCTCACATTTGGCGTTTGGCGCCCTGATGAACGCTGGCTGTCGCGCTCGTTAAGCGAGCCGACAGCGAGCGCATGACACATGGTCGCACCGGTGAATGTAGATAAGCTCATCAAGGGAACCTATTTTCGGCGCCGATGTACCTGATTGAAGCGCTACCCACTGTCATCGGAACTGCCGCCGTCGCGCCTGCGCTGCTGATGCTGTGGCTTGTCATCGCCGCCGAGGAGCGCCCGGGCCCGCCCGCCCAGGTCTGGACCGCCTTCCTGCTCGGGGCGGCTAGCATCTCGCTGCTGGGCCTCGCCCGCGCCCCCTTCGCCAGGATGGTCGCAGCGCCCGACGATCCCTGGGCGGCGCTCGCGATGCATTCGGTCATCGGCGTCGCGCTGCCGGAGGAAGCCGTCAAGGTGATCGCCATCGTGCTGGTCTCCTCGACCAAGCGGCGGACCTTCGCCAATCCGATGGACACCGTGGTCTACGGTGCAGCGGTCGGCCTCGGCTTTGCCGCTTACGAGAACCTTGCCTATCTGGTGCAGCATGCCGAGATGTGGCGCTCGCTGGCCGCCCTGCGCAGCGTGCTGACGGTGCCGTTCCACGGCGCGCTTGGCATCATCGCAGGCGCCTACCTCACCATTGCCCGTGCCGGCACGGCGCTCGGAGCCAACCGCCATCATCGCGACTGGGCCCGCCTGTCCAGCCGCCTACTGATCTTCGCCGGCCCACTCGCGCTGCATTCGGCGTTCGATTTCCCGCTGCTCACTCTCCAGCGCATGCCGGACCTAGACCCGACGCTGCGGATGTGGCTGGGCGCGGCGAGCCTGTTGATCGGCTTCAGCTCGATCGCGTTCGCCATCCGCCTGGTCCGACGGGTCGCGCGCCATCACGCGCCCCGGACCGAGGTCGCCCGCGAGCGGCTCAGCCAGCTGCGCCGGATGTGGGCGCTGCTGCTTGCCGGCGGCGGCGTCGGCTTCCTCGGCCTCGCCTTCGTGCTGACCTCGCTCCATCACTGGCTGATCAATCCCGAGCGCAATCTGGCGCTGGCGCTGATCCCGATCGGCCTCACCTCGATCCTGCTCGGTCTTGCACTTCTGATTGTCACGACCGCGATCTACATTCTCGGCCGCAACCGCATCCGCACCAGCGCCGAAGGTTTTTCCTCGGCGCCCGGCGGGGGGTGACCCTCGCGGGATGGCCAGCGCGCCACGCACCTAGTAGATTGAGTCCAGCCCTCTCGTCCCGGAGCCTGCCGATGACATCGCCCGAGGAGTTTTCACGGATGCAATCGGCGATGAGCCAGGCGGTCAAGGCGCATTGGAAGGCCTTTCTGTTCGAAGGCATCCTGCTCGGCGTTCTCGGCATTGCCGCGCTGATCCTGCCGCCGCTCGCGAGCCTTGCGACCGCGATCTTCCTCGGCTGGATGTTCCTGATCAGCGGCATCGGCGGATTGATCGCGACCTACTGGGCGCGCAGCACGCCGGGGTTCTGGTGGTCGCTGATCTCGGCCGCGCTGGCGGTGCTCGCCGGCGGAATTCTGCTGGCACGGCCGATCCAAGCGGTGCTGACGCTGACCATCGTGCTCGGTGCCTATTTTCTCGCCGAAGGCGTCACCACCATCATGTACGCACTGGAGCACCGTCGCGAGCTGAGCAGCCGCTGGTCATGGCTTCTGATCTCGGGCCTCGTCGACATCGCGATCTCCTTCATGGTAATCGCCGGACTGCCAAGTTCGGCGGAATGGGCGATCGGCGTCCTGGTCGGTATCAACCTGCTGTTCGGCGGCGCCACCCTGATCGGCATGGCCCTGGCGGCACGCAAGAGCAACACCTGAGACGCTCGTTGCGCCGTGTTCTGTTTGGGGGGTGACAACCCGCCAGCGCCGCGCTATATGGCCTGCCATGATCACCGTCGCCACCAGCTATTTTTGGTACTTTAGCTACGACAGCTCGCTGGCGGCGGGAGGATCGCGCTCAATCTGACACATTGCAGCAAACGTCCGAACAAGCCGCCAAACCTGGCGGCTTTTTTATTGGCCGGCAGGTTCTTAACAGACAGGAGCCCGCCGTGCTGAGCACGACCGACGATCTTCGTATCCGCGAACTGAAAGAGCTGAACACGCCGGAAGAGGTGATGCGGGAGGTCCCGCGCACGCTCACCGCGACGCGCGTGGTGATGGCGGCGCGCAACGCCATCCATGCGATCCTGGGCGGTCAGGACGACCGCCTGCTGGTCGTGGTTGGCCCGTGCTCGGTGCATGATCCCAGGGCCGCGCTCGACTACGCCGAGCGCCTCGTACGCTTACGCGAAGACCTCGCCGACCAGCTCGAGATTGTGATGCGGGTCTATTTCGAGAAGCCGCGCACCACGGTCGGCTGGAAGGGCCTGATCAACGATCCCGATCTCGACGGCAGCTTCGACATCAACAAGGGCCTGCGTCTGGCGCGCAACGTGCTGTCGGCGGTGAACAATCTCGGCCTGCCCGCCGGCACCGAATTCCTCGACATGACGACGCCGCAATACATCGCCGACCTCGTGTCCTGGGCTGCGATCGGCGCGCGTACGACCGAGAGCCAGATCCATCGCGAACTGGCGTCGGGGCTGTCCTGCCCAGTCGGCTTCAAGAACGGCACCGATGGCAACGTGCGGATCGCCGCGGACGCGGTGAAGTCGGCCTCGCATCCGCATCATTTCATGGCGGTGACCAAGCTCGGCCGCTCAGCGATCGCCTCGACCGCGGGCAACGAGGACTGCCACATCATCCTGCGCGGCGGCAGCAAGCCGAACTATGACGCGGCAAGCGTCGCGGCCACCTGCAACGAGCTGACCAAGTCCGGCGTTGCGCCGCTCGTGATGATCGATGCAAGCCACGCCAATTCGAGCAAGAAGCCGGAGAACCAGCCGCTGGTGACGACCGATATTGCCGGCCAGATCTCGAGCGGCGAGAACCGCATCATGGGCGTGATGATCGAGAGCAATCTGGTCGCCGGCCGTCAGGATGTGGTGCCCGGCAGGCCGCTTACCTATGGACAGAGCATCACCGACGGCTGCATTGACTGGACGACCACGGCCGCCGTGCTTGAGCAGCTCGCCGATGCAGTCGAGATCCGCCGCAACACCCAGCGCGCTGGTCTGCACGAGCGATCAGCTTAGGACATGACGAGGCGAAGTCTCAGTCGCGGGCTCAATTCTTCACCTCTCCCCGGCGGGGAGAGGTGCGGTCCCTAGCAGCCCCGGCAGATGCTCTTGATCTTCTTGTCGAGCGCCTGGTTTTCCTTGCTCAAGGGATCGTTGGCGTCGCTCAGATTCTTTTCGCTCGGCACGTCGGCCGCGCGCGGCTGGCGGTGACCGACGGGTGCCGGCAACACCGTTCCAGAGGTGGCGCCGCCCGATGTCGATCCCTTGGAGCCGCCGGTCTGTGCAACCGCCGCGCCACCGAGCAAGACCACGAGCGATGCTGCCACCATGATCTTTTTCATGTCCGCTTCTCCATTCTTAAACCGACGCACGCTCCGGCACCGCTCAGGTTTCCGGCGGATAGAGATGAACGTCGCCGCAATAGTCCATGATACGATAGCGCGTTTCGGCTCCCGCTTCACCCGCATCGCCTGCGGTATTTTGTGCCACCACCACATAATTCGGCCCGACCGGCGACTTGCCGGCGCCGCCGGGAATATCGACGACATAATCAGGCTGACACAGCCCTGACACCCGCCCACGCAACTGCCGCATCAATTCCTGTCCCTGCGCCAGCGTGGTTCGCAGATGCGCGGTGCCCGGCGCGAGATCGCCATGATGCAGGTAATAGGGTTTGATCCGGCATTCGACGAAAGCTCGCATCAAATCCGACAGAGCAGCGACATCGTCGTTGACGCCGCGCAAAAGCACGGACTGGCTCACCATGGGAATGCCGGCATCGACGAGCCGCGCGCAGGCGGCGCGCGCCGTTCCGGTCAGTTCCCGCGCATGATTGGCGTGCAACGCGACCCAGGTGGTCGCTCCCTCGATCTTGAGCGCGGCGACCATCTCCTCGCTGATGCGTGCGGGATCGGCCACGGGCACGCGAGTGTGAAGACGGATGATCCTGACGTGATCGATTCCCGCCAGATCGGCCATGATCTCGCTCATGCGACGCGGCGACAGCATCAGCGGATCGCCGCCGGTAAGGATGACTTCCCAGATCTCGCCATGCGCGCGGATGTAGTCGATCGCTGCGCGATAGGCGCTGTCCGAGAGTACGTTTTCCTTACCTGGCCCGACCATCTCGCGGCGGAAGCAGAAGCGGCAATAGACCGCACAGACGTGAACCAACTTGAACAGCACGCGATCCGGATAGCGGTGCACGATTCCGGGAACCGGCGAGTGCGAATGATCGCCGATCGGATCGGCGTTCTCGCCCGGCTGTGCGTCCAGCTCGGCCGCGGTCGGAACGAACTGCCGTGCGATGGGATCGTCGCGATCGGCGGTGTCAATCAGCTCGACCAGCGCGGGCGTAATCGCCACCGCATAGCGCGCGGCAACGCGCTCCAGCGCCGGCAGCGTCGCTGCGGGCGCCAGGCCTTCGGCGACGAGCTCAGCCGGCTCGCGCAAAGTGCGTGCAAGATTGGTCTTCGTCATGCCTCACCCGCAGGCGGTGTCCACACCACCTGATCAATTCGCGATGCGCCGCTCGCCAGCATGACCAGCCGGTCGAAGCCGAGCGCGACGCCGCTCGCCTCCGGCATCGCAGCGACCGCGGCCAAAAAGTCCTCGTCCAGTGGATAGGCCTCGCCGTAGCGGCGCTGCTTCTCCGTCATCGATTCCGCGAAGCGCTTGCGCTGCTCCTCGGCGTCGGTGAGTTCGCCAAAGCCGTTGGCAAGCTCGACGCCGCAGGCATAGACCTCGAACCGTTCCGCAAGCCGCGGATCATCAAGCTTCACCCGCGCCAGCGCCGCCTCTGGAGATGGGTATTCGAACAGAATGGTCAAACGACCCTGCCCCAGATGCGGCTCGACATGCTCAACCAGAACCTTGCTGAAGATGTCGGACCAGGTGTCGTCCTCGGCCACACGGACCTTGGCACCGGCCGCCTCGGCGAGCGCGGCACGGTTACCCTCGCCGCCCGACATTGTCGACAGCAGGTCGATGCCGGCGAACCGCTCGAACGCCCCCGCGACCGTCACAAGCTCCGGCTCGGCGAAGGGATCGGCGGTCCGGCCTCGGAACGAGAAGGTTCCGATGCCGGTCGCCCGCGCCGCACGGGCAATGACGACGACCGTGTCCGCCATGATAGCGTCATAGGTGGCGCCTGCGCGGTACCATTCCAGCATGGTGAATTCGGGGAGGTGCAGGTCGCCGCGCTCGCGGTCTCGGAACACACGGGCAAACTCGAAAATCCGCGTCTCGCCCGCCGCCAGCAGCTTCTTGCAGGCGAATTCCGGCGAGGTTCGCAGGTAGCGGCTGGCGCGGCTGCCGTCCGGCCGCACGATCTCGGTCCGGGGCGCGTGCAGATGGGTCTCATTGCCGGGCGAGATCTGGAGGATGGAGGTTTCGACCTCGACGAAGCCCTGCTCGGCGAAAAATCCCCGGAGAGCCGCGGTAATAGCCCCCCTCGCCTGGAGGAAAGGCTGCCGGTCGCGGTGCCGCCCGGGCGACCAGAACGGCGAAATCGGCTTGTCCCCAGCCATTAGCCGATTGCCCCTCGGAACAGCAAAATGCTGGCATCCAACGGCAAAATCAGTATGTTGCGGCCCGAAACGGGCGCCGAGGTCCGATTTGAGGCCCCAAGTCCCCCATCCATTCGACCACGTCCTGGCCGGTGCCGGGCCAAGCAAGCAGGAAATACAGCTTTGAGAGTCATCGCCAGTTCTATTCGCAAGGGCAACGTGATCGAGCAAGACGGCAAGCTATATGTCGTCGTCAGCGCCGAGAACATCCATCCCGGCAAGGGTACCCCGGTCAGCCAGATCGAAATGCGCCGAATCTCGGACGGGGTAAAGATCTCCGAGCGCTACAAAACGACCGACCAGGTCGAAAAGGCCACGATCGAAGAGCGCAACTACACCTACCTCTATGAGGACGGTGACGGCTACCATTTCATGAACCCGGAGACTTACGACCAGGTCCAGGTCTCCAAGGATGTCGTCGGCGACGCTGCTGCCTATCTTCAGGAGAGCATGACGGTCAAGCTGTCCATGCACGACACCAACCCGGTCTCGATCGCGCTGCCGCAGCGTGTGACGCTGGAAGTGGTCGACACCGAGCCGGTGACCAAGGGCCAGACTGCCTCCTCCTCCTACAAGCCCGCGGTGCTCTCCAACGGCGTGCGCACCACCGTGCCGCCGCACATCACCGTCGGCACCCGCATCGTGGTGATGACCGAAGACGGCTCCTACGCCGAACGCGCCAAGGACTAACGGGGAACAGAGCGATCGCAACAGGTGCCGCCGGGGGGCGAGACAGTGGTTGGGAAGGGTTTCCGCTTCGTCTCGCAACTCCTGGCGTCGCTTTCGCTCTTCATTACCACCCCGCTTGCTGCGGAAGAATTTCGCAGCCCCTCGCTCACGGCCCTGCGCGTCGATTGGCGCGCAGCGCTCGACCAGCTCCGCGCCGAGATCAATAGTCGTCCCCGGGTCGCGGACGATTTCATTTTCGCACCCCGCCGTTCGGTGCCGCGCCATGATCCGCGCGCAATACCCGCGTTGGTGCAGCTCAACGCGGTCTCCTCGCAATTCTTCACCGGCATCGCCCGCAGCCCCGTGCCGGTGCTGCTGCCGTTCGACGCCGCCGCGTATCTCGAGGCGCAGCGCAACGGCGCGCCGGCTATGCTCGCGCTGTCGCGCTACCAGGCTGAATTCAATCCCGTCGACATGTTCGACGCCGGCCCCGCCGGCTACAGCGCGACGTTCTCGTTCGAGCCTGGCGCCGGCGACGGCATGCCGAGCCGGGTGTACGCAAGGCCGGTCGAGGTGCAGATCACGGGCTCGGCGCTCGTCTATGACATCGCCGATCCCTCCGGCGGCAAGGGCGAGCCGGTCAAACCCCTCGCAGCGACCTATCCAGACCTGCGCAGGTTCATCCGGGAAGGCTATGTGCGCTATGCCTTCACCCGTTTCGGCGTTGCCTATGTGGTGTCGATCCAGTGCCTTGACAGCATCGCCAAGCCGCGGCGGCTCGCCTGCAAGGAAGCCTATCCGGTCGCAGAACGCTTCCTGAAGGCGCTACGGATCGCGGGCGGGCAACGGATGCGGCCTCTGATGGATGTTGCCTCCAACGTCCTCGATCGTCCGGCCGGACGCTCGGCTGATTTCAGCTATCGACCGAGCGGCGATATCATCCCGAATACGGGCTATCGCAGGCAAGGCGGCCATCCCGACGTGATGGCCTATGCACAGATCCGCTTTCCGCTTGAAAAGGCGCCGGCCTTCGTGCGCTCGCAATCCCATGGCAGGCGTGACAGGAGCGACAGCCCGACGGCCTATCCCTGGCGCGACAATTTCTGCGAGTCCCGCAGTTTCGAGGTCTGGCAGTGCGCCGGCGGATATGGTCACCAGGGCGAGGATATTCGCGCCGCCGATTGCCCGCCGCCCGGCGAAGGCCGCGAGCCCTGCGATCCCAAGCGGCGCGGTGTCGTCGCCGTCCGCGACGCGATCGTGATCCGCTCTGCCAAGGACCAGGCCGTGACGTTGCAAGTCAACAGCCGCACCGAGCACATCCGCTTCCGCTACATGCACATGAACCCGCAGGCGCTGAACGCCGATGGCGTGCTCAATGGCCGCATCGTCACCGAAGGCGAGAAGATCGGGGTGATCTCGAACTATCTCGACCATCCCGCCGGCACCTCGATGCATTTGCATTTCGACGTGCAGGTGTTCACCCGCGACGGCTGGATCTGGGTCAGTCCCTACGTCACGCTGGTCTCGGCCTATGAGCGCCTGATCCGCGCCCGCGGCCGCGAGATCGGCCCGGAGGTCGCAGGCACTCCGCAGCCCGTGGCACACGCGCTGCCGGAAGATGTGATCAAGCAGGACCTGCGCGAGGGCTCGAGCGGCGAGGAGAATTGAGGACTTGCTCGTTCCAAGCCCAGGCGGAGCAAGAGCGTGTCGTCGCGCACACCGCCGGCTCGAACGAAGAAGGGAAAGGGTTTATGAGTGTCGGACTGATCGGTCTTCTCGACGATATCGCAGCGATTGCAAAGGCGGCAGCAGCCTCGCTCGACGATGTGGCGAGTCAGGCTGCCAAAGCGGGCACAAAGGCGGCTGGCGTGGTCATCGATGACGCGGCGGTCACGCCTAACTACGTCATCGGTTTTGCCTCGAAACGCGAACTGCCGATCGTCGCCAAGATTGCCGTCGGATCGCTACGCAATAAGTTGCTGCTTCTGCTTCCCGTTGCCCTGCTGCTTGGCTATTTCCTTCCCGCCGCGGTCACGCCGCTGCTCATGCTGGGCGGAGCCTTTCTCTGCTACGAGGGTGCCGAGAAGGTGCTCGAGGCCATGATGCCGCATCATGCACGCCACCACGAAGCTCAGCTCCAGCCGATTGCGCTGAATGCCCGGTCGGTCGAGGACGAGAAGATCGCGAGCGCCATCAAGACAGATTTCATCCTGTCGGCGGAGATCATGGCGATCACGCTGGCAGCACTCCCGGCGGGGAGCATCTGGACGCAGGCGCTGGTGCTTGCGCTGGTTGGCGTCTGTATCACTGCCGGGGTCTACGGTGTGGTAGCCCTGATCGTGAAGGCGGACGATGTCGGCATGGCCCTTGCCCGCTATGACAGCGCCTCCGTCACTGGCGGCGCGATCCGCTTGCTTGGACGCGCGCTCGTCCGCGGTATGCCCACCTTCCTGGCGGTGCTAAGCACCATCGGCACCGCCGCCATGATCTGGGTCGGCGGCGGCATCATCCTGCACGGCATTGAAAAATACGGCCCACCCGAGGTCGGCCGCACGGTCCATGCCGCAACCGAGGCTGCCGCACATGTCCTTCCATCCGTTGCCGGCATCATCGAATGGTCGGTCGAAGCAGCCATCTCAGGCGTACTCGGACTGTTTGTCGGCGCACTTGCGATCCCGGCAGTCGAATACGGTCTCTCACCCCTGTGGAAACGGTTGAGGCGATCGCAGCCAACCTGAACAAATGCGGTCGCGGGCTAGGAGTGCCAGCTACTCCAGGAACGTCGTCAACTGCGCGCCCTCATCCGCCACGAACACCGCGATCAATTCTGCCGGCTCGGTTCCACTGGCATTGGCGGAGACGAGATGCGTCGAGCCCGGCGGCTCGAAGAAGGACTGGCCGACGCCGAACGTCTCGATCGGGCCGCCGCCGAGTTGCGAGCGGATCTCGCCCTTGGTGATGTAGGCCGTCACAGAGCCCGCATGACGATGCGGCCGCGAAAACCCGCCCGGACCGTAGGACACACGCACGATGGTGACGCGCTTGCCCGGGACGTTCGGCAGCGCGTAGGACCCGATCGGCTCGACCTTGTCGAGCGGCGAACCCTCCGCAGCCGTGGCGCAGAGCGGCGCCAGCGCGCCTGACACAGTGTCGATCGTCACCGGCAGCGCCTTGCCGATTGCGAGTGCGCAGGCGAGCCCGCCGAGGGCGGCGATCGCCATTGAACGAGACGCTATCGGGCGCTGCGCAGCGGCCAAACTCATTGCTGTCATGCTGACCTCCTCGCGCTGCGATCAGGATGCCGCGGCAATCGTGGCCACAGGCCGTTTGGCCGGCGTCCAGTGATACGCCGCACCAAACCGATTCCAGACGTTGATCGAAGCAACCGCCGAAGTCAGGTAGGTCAGCTCGGTTTCGGAGAACTCGCGCTTTGCCTCCGAATAGACCTCCTCGCTGACGCCACCGGGAAGCATCGTCAAGGCCTCCGTCCAGGCCAGCGCCGCGCGCTCGCGCGCGGAAAAGATCGGCGCCTCGCGCCAGACCGCGACCAGATGGAGCTTGTCGGTGGGAACCCCGATCCGTTCCGACAGAAGGACGTGATGCTGCACGCAGAAGGCACAGCCGTTGATCTGCGAGGCGCGCAGCTTGACGAGTTCGATGAGCTGCTTGTCGAGACCGGCCTTGGTTGCAAGCTGACCCAGCGCCAGCACCAGATCATAGACATCGGGCGCGAGGCGCTTGAAATCCTCGTATTCGCTGCGGGCGTGTGACATTGCCGTTCACCTCGTATTATTGTAAGCGTGCTTATATCTTATAAGAGCTCTTATATGTCACACAAGACCGCTGTCGTCACAAGATCGAAAACCGCGCGCACGGCGCCCGCCGGCGACGTCGCCGTGCGTGTACCCGCTCCCGGCGAAGGCAAGCGCGGCGAGCAAGGCTATCTCGGCTATCTGCTGCGCCAGGCCCACGCCGCGGTCCGTCTGAAAATGGAGCGCACCCTCGCCGATCTCGGCGTGACCTCGCCGCAATTCGCGGTGCTGACCATGCTCAACGCCTATCCCGGCCTGTCCGGCGCCGACGTCGCCCGCCTCACCTTCCTGACCCCCCAGACGGTCGGCGTCATCATCCGCAACCTCGCACGCGACGGCGCCATCGCAATGACGCCACATCCGGTCCATGGCCGCATTCAGCAATGGACGCTGACGCCGCGGGGCGCGACGCTGCTAAAGGCGTGCCGGCAACGTGTGCTCGAATTGGAGAAGCGCCTCGCTCTGGGTTTGGACAGCAAGACGGAAACGACGATCCGGCGCTGGCTCGCCGGGGTCGCGACCGAGTTGCAGGAGGATTAGCCGCCCTTCAACGCGTTCTTGACCTCGCCGTCGGGCCAAGTCTCGCCCGCGGCAATCACCCGCACCCGGGTTCGGTCCGCGGCATTGACCAGCACATGCGAACTCACCCGGTCGCGGCTCGGCTCCAGGTGCAGATCGGTTTCGGGCTTCCAGCTCAGCGTAGTCGCAAGATCGCCGGGAAAGATCTGCCATTGCGATCCGTCGTCGAGCTCGACGACATGGCTTTCCGCGTGTGCGTGTATCTTCATTCCACCCCGATTCTATTCGCCGAGTGCGGGCCCCGGCCGTAGGCCGAGGCCCATGCTCCGTCAATCGTTGTCGCGATGAATCACAGTCTTCTCGCGATTGCCGAATTCATCTTCCTTCTTGATCACGGTGGTGCGGTCGGCGGGCTCACGCTCTTTGATGACCGTGGTGCGGTCGCGATCTCGATCGCGCTCGCGATATTCATGCGACTGACCAACCGTCACGCCGGCCCCGGCCGGCGCGACGTGAACGCCGACCTCGTCGGCGAATGCGGGCGCCGCGATGGCGGTGACCATGGCGGCGGCAAACAGATATTTCCTCATCTTCTCCTCCTCGTTGTCGCAAGGGGAATGCGAGACTGCGACGATTTGTTCCGACGGAACGATTGATCCGGCCGCGCAAGAACAGGCGCGGCATCCGTTCCAGGAACCGACTCACACGCGCCATGTTTCGGGCTAGAATGTGCCCATGACGCACGCTGATTCCTCATCCTATCCAACTCGCCGCGCCCTGCTGCAATCGACGTTCGGTGCAGCGGCGTTACTTGCACTCCCGAAACGCGCCCTCGCCGCGCCTCCAGGCTTCGATGAATGGCGCGAAGCCTTTCGCGCGCGGGCATTGGCCAAGGGCATTTCGGCGGCGACCTGGCAGCGCGCGATGGCGCGGGTCGAGCCGGACATGAGCGTGTTCAAGCAGATGCGCAACCAGCCGGAATTCCACGAGCAGGT
The DNA here is from genome assembly GCF_023073535.1 of Bradyrhizobium sp. 179. Classification (NCBI taxonomy): domain Bacteria; kingdom Pseudomonadati; phylum Pseudomonadota; class Alphaproteobacteria; order Hyphomicrobiales; family Nitrobacteraceae; genus Bradyrhizobium; species Bradyrhizobium sp. 179. The sequence continues at coordinate 50,533 of NZ_JADPJR010000030.1, forward strand.
CTGGCAATACATCAACCGCCGCGTCTCGGACTGGCGCATCATCAACGGCAAGATCGCGCTGAAGAACAACGAAGCGCTGTTCGCGCGCATCGAGCGCGATTTCGGCGTCGAGCGCGGCACGCTGCTGGCGCTGTGGGGCGTCGAGTCCGCCTATGGCGATCCCCTGGTGCAGCAGAACCATATGACCCCGGTGTTTCCCTCGCTCGCCGCGCTCGCCTGGAACGAACCGCGGCGCAAGGCCTATTGGGAGACCGAGCTGATCAACGCGCTGCGCATCGTCGACAAGGGCTGGAGCACGCCGGAGCAGATGCAGGGATCCTGGGCCGGTGCGATGGGCCATTCGCAATGGATGCCGGAAGTCTGGCTCAATGTCGGCATCGACTATGACGGCGACGGCAAGGTCTCGCCCTTCGGCAAGCCCGATGACGCGCTGGGCTCGACCGCAAAATATCTCGTCAATCGCGGCAAGTGGCATCGCGGCGAGCATTGGGGATACGAAGTGCGCGCGCCCGGCAACATCAGCGGCAGCCGCACCTATGCGGCGTGGCAAGCCGCCGGCGTCACCCGCGCCGACGGCCAGCCATTCCCGCAACCGAATGCGTCGGCGCAGCTGTGGACGCCTGTTACGGGCGGGCCGAGCTTCCTGCTCGGACCGAATTTCTACTCGGTGAAGAGCTACAACCCTTCCATGAACTACGCGCTGGCGATCTGCCATCTCGGCGACCGCTGCCTGGGCGCGCCCCCCTTCATCCAGCCCTTCCCTGGCTCCGAGCGCGCGCTGACGCTTGCCGAGGTGCAGGAGATGCAGACGCGCCTGACCAAGGCCGGCTTCGACACCGGCGGCACCGACGGCCGCGTCGGCAACGACACGATGAAGGCGGTCAAGGATTTTCAGCAGCGCGCAGGGATCACGCCGGCGGACGGCTATGGCGGGCTGAAGGTGCTGGCGAGACTGCGGCAGGGATTGTAAGCGGCTCAGTGCCTATACTGCGGCTCCTCCGCGTCGAGCTGGCGGCGGATCGCGGCGAGATGCAGCCGCGCGGATTCGGAATCGCCTTCGCGCATCTGCTTGTAAGTTTCGGCCGCAACAGCGGGATCGACCGGCAGCACCTTTCGTCCGGTCGACATCGCCAGCACCTGCACCTCGGCTGCGCGTTCGAGGTAATAGAGATCGTCCCAGGCCTCGGCGATGGTCGGGGCCAGTACCATCACGCCGTGGTGCTTCATGAAGACGATATCGGCATCGCCAACGGCGGACGCGATGCGCGCGCCTTCGCGGTTGTCGAGGGCAAGGCCGTTATAGTCGCGGTCCACTGCGGTGCGGCCGTAGAATTTCAGCGCGGTCTGGCCGGCCCAGATCAGGGGCTCGCCCTCGGTCATTGAGAGCGCCGTCGCGTAGGGCATGTGGGTGTGGAAAGCGACCTTGGCGCGCGGCAGACGCTTGTGCATCTCGGCATGGATGTAGAAGGCCGTCGCCTCGGGCACGCCCTCGCCGTCGAGCACGTTGCCGTGGAAGTCGCAGATCAGCAGCTTTGACGCGGTCAGCTCGCGGAAGGCGTAGCCGTACGGGTTGACCAGGAAGAGATCGTCATGCCCGGGCACCAGGGCCGAGAAATGATTGCAGATGCCTTCCTCAAAACCGTTGCGCGCGGCCATGCGGAAGCAGGCGGCAAGATCCTCGCGCGCGGTGCGGATCGCCTCGGTGGCGAGGTCCGGCCGGTTCGAACGATGGGGCGCGGGAGAGGAAGCGTGAAGACTATGCGCCATGGCGAAGGACACCTATGTCGGTCGGAGCTGGCCGCGTTGTACAGGGGCTGCGCCTGCGCGTCAGCCCCTGAGGGCGCCACCCTGCCCTGCGCGGCTTATCCGCGCCGCGGCACGCCGCCGGCATTCATGCCGCCGTCGATGACGAGTTCGCTGCCGGTGACGTAGCGCGAGGCATCGGAGGCCAGATACAGCACGCCAGAAGCGATCTCCGCAGCCTGGCCGGCACGGCCGAGCGGCGTGACGAGCTTGGCGCGCTCCTCTGGATCGATCGGCGCGTTCTGGCCGGCACCGGTCGCGCCGGTCGGAATCTTTGCCCCAGATCGGCGTGTCGATGATGCCGGGATGCACCGAGTTGACGCGGATGCCGTCGCCAGCGGCCGCGCATTCCATCGCGATCGATTTCGCAAACAGCCGCACTCCGCCCTTGGTGGCCGAATAGGCCGACAGCCCGGGGGCACCGCGCAGGCCCGCCAGTGACGACATCATCACGATCGAGCCGCCGCCGGTCTTGCGCATCAAGGGCAGGCAATGCTTAACCGAGAGGAACACGCCGTCGAGGTTGACGGCGTTCTGCTTGCGCCAGTCGGCCAGCGTCATGTCGACGATCGAGGGCACGGAGATGCCGATGCCGGCATTGGCGACCATGATGTCCAGCCGGCCGTAGCGCTTTGCGACCTCGGCGACGACCTCGATCCAGCGTTCCTCGCTGGTGACATCCTGCTCCAGGAAGATCGCCTTGCCGCCGGCTCTTGTAATCCGGTCGGCAAGCTCTGGGCCGCGCAGCTCGTCGATGTCTGTCGCAATGACGGTGGCGCCCTCGCGCGCGAACAGCTCGACGATGGCCTCGCCAATGCCGGAGGCGCCGCCCGTCACCAGCGCCACCTTGCCCTCAACCTGCCCTGCCATGTTCACTCCCTTTTTTATTGTTTGAGCGATATATTTTGTCGGATGATCTTGCCGAAAACCGCGTCGCACTGTGCGCTCACGCGGCCCTTCGGGTCCGGCTCGCGCGCTATCTAATCACGGATGGCCCCTGGTCCGGTAGCGCGACGTCGACAACGCGGAATTGCACACGCTCGACGCCCTGGTAGCGATCGACCGACAATGATCCCGCGACATGCAATTGCTGACCGCGGTTGGCGAGCAGCGCATTGCCGAGCTTCTGGCCGACCGAACGGAACGCGATGCCGTTGACGATGGCGCCGTCACCGGACTTGAAGCGCAGCCTCAAGTGCGCCTGGCCGACCTCATCGGCATAGACGAGCTGATGCGCCGGCAGCGCCAGCACGACTTCCGGATTGCCGCTGCCGAACGGGCCGGCGCGATTGAGAGTGGTCGCAAGCTCCGGCGTCACTGCGCGCGCGGTGACTGCGCCGTCGACATAGAGCTCGTTGACGTGCCGCGCCTCCGCGACGTCGCGCGCCAGCGCGTTCTCCAGATAGGCGCGGAATTCGGCGAGCTTCTCCTTGCGCAGCGTGACGCCCGCAGCCATCGCGTGGCCGCCGCCCTTGAGCAGAATGCCGTCAGTAACCGCTTGCCGCACCGCCTTGCCGAGATCGACGCCGGCGATCGAGCGGCCCGAGCCGGTGCCGATGCCGCCAGGCTCGAGCGCGATGGCAAAAGCAGGCCGGGAAAACTTCTCCTTCAGGCGTGATGCGACGAGGCCGACGACCCCGGGATGCCAGCCTTCGGAGGCCGTGACGATGACGCCGAGCTTGTCTTCCAGGCCGATCGAGGCAAGCGCCTCGGCTTCCGCCTGCGCTTCGGCCGCCTGCTCGATGATTCGGCGCTCACTGTTGAGGCGGTCGAGCTCGGCCGCGATGCGTGCGGCCTCGACGCTGTCACCTTCGAGCAAAAGGCGCACGCCGAGATCGGCCCGACCGATCCGACCGCCGGCATTGACGCGCGGCCCCAGCATGAAGCCGAGATGCCAGGCCTCCGGCGGACCATTGAGCCGCGCCACGTCCATCAGCGCGGTATGACCGACATGGTCGCGCCGCCGCATCGCGATCAGCCCTTTTGCGACGAAGGCGCGGTTAAGGCCGATCAGCGGCGCAACGTCGGCGACGGTGCCGAGTGCGACGTGATGCAGCATGCCGAGCAGATCGGGCTCGGGCATCTCGGCGCCCCAGAAACCGCGCTGGCGCAGCTCGCGATTGACGGCGACCAGCGTCACCAGCACGAGGCCAACGGCGGCGAGATGTCCGAGGCCCGAGAGATCGTCGGGGCGGTTCGGATTGACCAGCGCATCGACCTCGGGGAGATCGAGGCCGCATTGGTGATGGTCGATCACGACAACGGACATGCCGAGGCGCTTCGCCTCGGCCAGCGGCTCGATACTGGTGGTGCCACAATCGACGGTGACGAGCAGCGTGGCGCCCTTTGCTGCCAGCGCGCGCACCGCTTCGGTGTTGGGGCCGTATCCCTCAAAGATCCGGTCCGGAATGTGGATCAGCGGATCGAGCCCGCAATGGCGCAGATGCCAGGCCAGCAGCGCCGCCGAAGTGGCGCCGTCGACGTCGTAATCGCCGAAGATCGCGACCCTTTCGCCCTTCCCCGCGGCATCCGCGATCCGCTGGGCGGCAGCTTCCATCTCCGTCACCGTGAACGGGTCCGGCAGCAGTTTTCGGATGGTCGGATCGAGGAAGTCCGGCACGGTGTCGATGTCGACGCCGCGGCCGGCCAGCACCCGCGCCAGCAGTTCCGGCAATTGGTAACGTTGCACGATCGCAAGCGCCTTGGCCGCGCCGCGCGCGTCGAGCCGGTCACGCCAGAGCTTGTCGGTGAGCGAGCGCGTCACCCCCAGGAACGCCTGGGGCGCTTCGACAGGCAAGGCAGTTGCGGGCGGCGTCATGAATGTTGATTGATTGAGGAGCCCGGACGGGTGGCAGCAGATTGGTCGGCAGGGACGATTGGCCCGGAATCGCTCTGGATGTGCAATGCCTGCGCCGCACAAAGCGGTGGATTGCTTTTTTTGCTGCGCGGAACTGACTATCATTTGGGCATTCCAGGGAACCGCAAATTAAGCGGGCGTTAGGTGGAATCCTCGAAAAAGCTTTCCATTCGATCTGTATCTTTGTTCCGGGTTCAATTGCAGGTCAGACCTCATTGCCAAGGGAAGCTCCCCGATGTCTGCTGCGCTGGGTCTGAAAGCCAAGCCGATCACCGCCACCGAACCCGCTGATGATGATTCCGACATCTCCGCGCTGATCAACCGCCTGACTGCCGAGGTCAATCAGATCGCGGTCGACAAGACCAAGGCGATCCAGCAAATCACCAATCAGATGAAGATGCTGGCGCTGAACGCCCTGATCGAGAGCTCGCGGGCCGGCGCGCAGGGCGCTGGCTTTGCGGTCGTGGCGCAGGAGGTGCGTGGCGTCGGCCAGCAGGTCGAGACCATCGCCCGCGAGCTCGAGACACAGCTGACCAAACGAACCGGCGAGCTCGTCGCCTCGATCGACCGCATGAGCCAGCGCTCGCGCGGCGAGCGCATGGTCGATCTGTCGCTCAACGCTATCGAGCTGATCGACCGCAACCTCTATGAGCGCACCTGCGACGTGCGTTGGTGGGCGACCGACTCCGCCGTGGTCGATTGCGCGGCCTCGCCGGCCGCGGCAGCTGTAAACCACGCCTCGCAGCGCCTCGGCGTGATCCTCGGGGCCTACACCGTCTATCTCGACCTCTGGCTTTGCGATCTCGACGGCAACGTCATCGCCAATGGCCGCGCCGACCGCTTTCGCGTCGTCGGCCAGAACGTCGCCCACACCAAATGGTTTCGCGAGGCGCAATCCTTGCGCTGCGGCGACGACTATGTCGCCGGTGACGTCGAGAACCAGCCGCTGCTCGGCAACGCCCAGGTCGCGACCTATTGCGCCAGCGTCCGCAGCGGCGGCCAGGCCAACGGGGTGCCGATCGGCGTGCTTGCCATTCATTTCGACTGGGAGGCGCAGGCCCGCGCCATCGTCAAGGGCGTGCGCGTCGGCGACAGCGACAAGGCCCGCGTACTGCTGGTCGATTCGAGCCTTCGCGTGATTGCCGCCTCCGACGGCCAGGGCATCCTCAGCGAGCGCATCTCGATCGCGCTGAACGGCCAGCGCTCCGGCTTCTACCACGACCGCACCGGCGCGCTGGTCGCCTTCCATGCCACCCCGGGCTATGAGACCTATCGTGGGCTCGGCTGGTACGGCGTGATCATCTGCGGGGCGTGAGGCGCCCGCAAAGCGGGCGAGTAGCCCGCCTTTATCAAAACTCGCGAAAACAACCCCATGCACAGTAGCCAGAGGTTTGCTTTCATTGCTGTTTTTTCGGCGGGACTTCCTTTCGGTTTTTGGCTCCCGCCAGAATGTTTTGACACGTCGGGCAAAACACTGGCAATCTGTGATCATCGCCAGGTTGTGTTTACGCGCGAGGGAATGATCCCTAAGCGGATTTTTTTGACATCGCGCCCGGGCTTGCGAAGCATTTTCCGGCAAGCCATGCTCGCTACAGGCCAGAGCTCCGCGCCATTGGTCGTGAGAGTCGCTTCGGATCACATTCGTCGACGTGAGAGCGCAAGTTTGCATTGGCTTTGATCATCTCGCGCTCCGAAACCGAGGAGACGTGCCATGAAGATCGTCGTGATCGGCGGGACCGGATTGATCGGATCTAAACTGGTGGCGAAACTCAAGCAGCAGGGCCATGAGGCGGTGGCAGCCTCGCCCAGATCAGGCGTGAACGCCGTGACCGGGGAAGGTCTCGCTGCGGTGCTGGCCGGCGCCGATGTTGTCGTCGACGTCGCCAACGCGCCGTCCTGGGAGCCGGCCGCCGTGCTCGATTTCTTCCAGCGTTCGAGCAAGAATCTCCTCGCGGCAGAGGCCGCAGCGGCCGTGAAACATCATGTGGCGCTCTCCATCGTCGGCACCGAGCGGTCGCCGGACAACTCCTATTTCCGTGCCAAGCTCGCCCAGGAGACCGTCATCAAATCCTCTTCGGTGGCCTACTCCATCGTGCGCGCCACACAGTTCTTTGAATTCCTCGGCGCCATTGCCGAAACGGCTGTGACGGGCGGCAGGATTGTCGTTCCATCGGCGCAGTTTCAACCGATCGCGTCCGACGATGTGGTCGATTGTCTCGCGGAGATCGCAACGGGCCGGCCGCTCAACGGCACGATCGACATTGCTGGACCCGAGAAGGCCCCCTTCAATGAATTCATCGCGCGGCGCCTGAAGGCGTCTGGCGATGGCCGACCTGTGGTGGGAGACCCAAAGGCGCCTTATTACGGCGCTCTCATTGACGACACATCGCTGAATCCGCTCGGCGAGGCGCGGCTCGGGAAGACACCGCTCGCAACATGGCTCGCGAGCCTCTGAAGCTCCGTTAGCCTCAATCACGACGGAAATGACATTGAAGGGAATCCCATGCGCAGATTGCTGATGGCAACGGCGGTTTACGTCGCGTCTTTCCTGACGGCCCATGCAGCCGAGACGGCAGCAGCATTAGCCAAAGTAACGGTGGTGTTCGATCAGGCCCTGCCCAACGTCCCCGGCAAGAGCATGAAGGGCGTGCTGGTCGAATATGGTCCGGGAGGCTCCTCACCCGCGCACATGCACCCGCGCTCCGCGTTTATCTATGCGACCATCCTGGAAGGAGCGATCCGCAGTCAAGTCAATGATGAGCCCGCCAAGGTCTATCGCAAGGGAGAGAATTTTTTCGAGAAACCCGGCGACCGCCACGCCATAAGCGCCAATGCCAGCGATTCCGAGCCTGCGAAGCTGCTGGCCGTCTTCGTCGTGGATACAGCAGACAAGGAGCTCGTGACACCTATCGCGAAGTAACGCCGGCGCAGCAGGCGGGACGCCGGATCGAATTCTCAAGTCGCGGCGGCAACCAGCTTGCTGTACTCGCCTTCGTACTCTCGCGCCATTCGGCGCGCCGAGAAACGCTCCTCGAACCGTGCGCGCACCTGCCTTCGATCCAACTTGCCCACTTCGCCGACCGCCTGAACGGCTTGCTCTTGGTTCTCGACGATGAAACCAGTCAGGCCGTGCTCGATGACCTCAGGGACGGCGCCTGAGCGGTAGGCGATCACGGGAGTTCCGCAGGCCATTGCCTCGATCATGACCAACCCGAAGGGCTCCGGCCAATCGATCGGAAACAACAGAGCGGCGGCTCGACCAAGGAACTGCTGTTTTCCGTCATCATCGACTTCGCCGACAAGCTTGATCTTCTCGTCGTCAATGTGGGGCTCGACATGTTTCTTGAAGTAGGCGGTCTCGGCGCGCGGGATCTTCGCGGCGATGCGCAGTGGCATACGGGTTAGATGCGCGATGCGGATGGCATCCTCCGGACCCTTGTCTTTCGTCAGGCGGCCAAGAAATGCAAGGTATGATCCCTGCTCGTAGCACGGGCGAAGCAGGTCGGACGGCATCCCGTGCTGGATCGTTCTAATCCAATTCGCATTTGGAAGCGGCAAGCGCTGGCGGTCGGAAATCGACACGAGCGCTGCTTCGGGGAATTGCCGAACCACGTCAGGCAACCCAGGCAAGTCGAGGCGGCCATGCATGGTCGTCAGGAACGGCACGCCCAGGCGACTGAGCAACGGCAGATGCAGCCAGTCGATATGCGCGTGGATCACGTCGAAGTCTCTCGCTCGCTTCGCGATCGCTTCCAGCAGCATCGCGCAAGCTGCACTCGGATCGGCGCCCTTGCGCCCGAGACGCAACGCACGGGACCAAACCGGGTAGAGTCTTCCGGCCGTCCGGGAATCGCCGCTCGCAAACAACGTGACGTCGTGGCCGAGCTGCACCAGCTCATCCACCAGCCAAGCTACCACCCGCTCGGTGCCGCCGTAGAGCTTCGGAGGAACGCTTTCGGCCAGCGGAGCGAGCTGAGCGATACGCATGTGCTAAACTGCCAAGCGCACGATCAGCACGATGACTGCCGCCAGAAGGTTCGAAATCGCGAGCAAGGTCCAATTCGGCCTTGCACTCGCGGCCGCCAGGCAGCAGGCCAGTTCCTCCACCAGCGCTAACATTCGTCATCGCGAAGCCGCTCGAGATAGGCAAGGCCAGATGCCGTCAGGTCCTGGGCATCACCGCCACTCTCGCGCGCTTCCCGCCTCCCTTGTAGATGACGCTCGAGCAGACAGCGACGACCATCCGCGGCATCGACGTGACGATGCCTGGCGCGGTAGACGGACCAAGCAGTATCCACGGCCGTTCGTAGCGGATCGTGGTCGACCATGTTCCAGCTCCCACATTGAGACGTTCATGGGACCGCAACTCGTTACGACGGAGGAAGTTTCCACTTTTTCCCGAAACTCGCAGGGCTTTGCGGGTTCGAACTTGATGAGCGGGCTCCCCCCGCGCGGCATCAGGCAGCGCGAGGCGCGGCCATCTCCGCTGCGAGCAGCACAGCGGCGCGGCTAGCGCCAATCGATGCGATGCCCTGACCGGCGATATCATAGGCGGTGCCGTGCGCGGGCGTGCAGATCGGGAACGGGAAACCACCGAGCAAGGTGACACCCCGATCAAAACCCATCAGCTTCATCGCGATCTGACCCTGGTCGTGATACATCGTCAGCACCGCATCAAAGGCGCCGCCCTTGGCGCGCAGGAACACCGTGTCGGCGGGGAACGGTCCCTCCGCGGCGATGCCCTCGCGCTGGGCGGCCGCGACCACGGGCGCGATGATGTCGATCTCCTCGCGACCAAAATTGCCGCCGTCGCCGGCATGCGGATTGAGACCAGCGACCGCGATGCGGGGCCGCGTGAAACCGGCATTGCGCATACAGGAATCGGTCAGCTTGAGCGCGCGATGGATGCGCTCGCTGGACAGCTTTGCAGCGACGTCCTTGAGTGGGATGTGGGAGGTGACCCGCGCGTTCCAGAGCCGGTCCAGCACGTTGAACTCACTTGCCGCGGTCTTGAGCCCGACCACCTCGGCGGAGAACGCGATCTCGTCGTCGTATTCGGCGCGGGCAAGGCGCATCGCCTGCTTGTTGAAGGGGGTAAAGCAGACGGCATCGACACTTCCGTCACGGCCGAGCTCGAGCGCGTGCCGGTAATTAGTCAGGGCGAAGTTCCCGCCGGCAAGCGTCGCGGCCTTCGGCTCGACCTCCCTGGGATCGAGGTGGCGGAGATCGACAAACAGCGTCTCGCCCTGCGCCGCGCCAAGGTCGGCGCCCTGCTCTACCATGGTCAGCTCCGGCTTGACGCCGGCAACCCGCGCGCCTTCGTCGAAGATGCGGCGGTCACCGATGATGACGATCCGGCTGCGGGCGCGGACGTCATCCTGCACCGCGAGCTTCGCGGTCAGCTCCGGGCTGATGCCGGCGGGATCCCCCATTGCCAATGCAATGAGCGGCTTTGCGGTCATATGATCACCTTTTCCTCAGCTGTCGTCCGATCGGTAGACGGCGCGGGTTTGCGCCAGAGCCGCGTGAGCTGCAGCACGAGCGGAAGCAGCAACAATGCGATGCCGGCAACGATCAGGCACGTCACCAGCTTGTTTGCAAAGAAGATCCCGAGCGATCCCTTGGAGATCAGCATCGACTGCCGGAACGCGTCCTCGGCCTTGTCGCCGATGACGATCGCGAGCACGAGCGGCGCCAGCGGATAGAACAGCTTCTTGAAGAGATAGCCGACGATCCCGAAGCCGAGCATCATGACGACGTCGAGATAGGAGTTCGACACCGAATAGGCGCCGACGACGCAGATGATCACGATCAGGGGCGCGATCACCACAAAGGGAATCCGCATCAAGGCTGCGAAGACCGGAACCGTGAGCAGCACCAGCGCGACGGCGACGATGTTGCCGACATACATCGAGGCAATCAGGCCCCAGACGAAATCCTTACTGTCGACGAACAGCATCGGCCCGGGATTGAGACCCCAGATCATCAGGCCGCCCATCATGACCGCCGCGGTCGCCGAGCCGGGAATGCCTAGCGAGAGCATCGGCAGCAGCGCGCTGGTGCCGGCGGCATGGTCGGCCGTCTCCGGCGAGATGATGCCTTCGACCTCGCCGGTGCCGAAATATCGGCCGCGGCGCGAGAAGCGGCGCGCGATGCCGTAGCTCATGAAGGAGGCCGCGGTCGGGCCGCCCGGCGTAATCCCCATCCAGCATCCGATCGCGGCGCTGCGCAGCAAGGCAATGCCATGCCGCGGCAGGCGGCCGACCGCGCGGAACACCTCACGCCAGTCGATCTTCGAGGAGACCGCGCGCGCGTGAAACTCCTCTTCGACGGCAACCAAGAGCTCGCCGATGCCGAACAGACCCATCACGGCCACGACGAAGCTCACGCCCTTGACGAGTTCGTCGACGCCCATGGTGAGGCGCACGCTGCCGGACACCGTGTCGATGCCGACGGCGGCGATCGCAAAGCCGATCGCCAGCGCCACGACGGTCTTGATCGGCGCGGCACCGCCCATGCCGACGAAGCTGGCAAAGGCCAAGAAATAGACCGCAAAATACTCGGCCGGCCCGAACGCGAGCGCCACCTGGGCCACCCAGGATGCGAGGAAGGTGATCAGGATGACGCCGATCAGCGCGCCGAACGCCGCCGAACCGAAGGCCGTGGCGAGCGCCGTCGTTGGCCGGCCGTCGCGCGCCATCGGGTAGCCGTCGAAGGTGGTCGCGACCGACGACGGCTCGCCGGGAATGTTGAACAGGATCGAGGTCACGGAGCCGCCGAACAGCGCGCCCCAATACATGCTGGAGAGCAGGATGATGGCCGAGACCGGCTGCATGCCGAAGGTCAGCGGCAGGAGCAGCGATACTCCGTTTGGCGCGCCCAGCCCCGGCAGCACGCCGACGAGAATGCCGAGCAGCACGCCGATTACCATGAGCAGCAGATGTGGCGCGGTGACCGCGATGGTGAAGCCGTGCAGGAGCTCTGCGAGATTATCCATCGGACCTCTCCGTCAGAACCCAAACGCGGCGGCGAGCGCGCCATGCGGCAGGCTGACCTGGAACATGCGCTCGAACACGACGTAGAGCGCGAGTGCCGTCGCCCCCGCCATGGCGAGCGCACGCGGCACGGATTGATGCCTGGGGATCGCCAGCACTGCGAAAACGTACAACGCCGAAGCGACGTACATCCCGGCCAGCGGGATCGCGGCAACAAAAATCGCAGCCGGCACGAACAGGCCGGCGAGCCTGCGCAGCTCGATGGACGTGATGGCGATGGGGACATTTGCCAGTGTCGCGGCCGGTAGCACGCCCCGCACCAGATTGTAGAGGCTCCCGATCACGACGATGATCCCGGTCAGGAACGGAAACGTGCCGGCGTCTACCCCGGCGCTCGACCAGCCGATGCCGTTGTCGAGGCTGGAGATGACGACTGCCACACCGAAGGTCCCGGTGAGGGTAGCGGTCGCAAGTTCAAGCGCGCGGCGGGAGATCATGGTCCGTTACCTCTGAGCTATCCCATGTGACGGCGGTGAGATCTGCCGAACGAGCTCGGCATGCATGGTTCGAGACGCCCGCTTTGGCGGGCTCCTCACCATGAGGGTCGGATATCTCGCCACGACGCGCGACCTCATCCTGAGGGCCCGCCGCAGGCGGGCGTCTCGAAGGATGGCCGCAAACGACCTGCCCGCCGCCTCACTTGACGAGCCAGCCCTGCTCGCCCGCGACCTGCTTGACGTGCTCGAGGTCGTCCTTGATGAATTTTTCGAACTCGGCGCCGGTCAGGAAGGTGTCGACCTGCGAGGTCTTCTCGATGTAGTCCTTCCATTCCGGCGTCGCCTGCACCTTCTTCATGAGATCGATATAGAACGCCGCCTGGTCCGGCGTGACCTTGCCGGGCAGCCACACCGTGCGCGGCTGCTCATACTGCTTGATGTCGAGGCCCTGCTCGACGCAGGTCGGAACGTCGCTCCAGCCTTCGGTTGCGGTGACCTTCGGGCCCTGCGGCAGCCGTTTCGGGCTAAAAACGCAGAGCGGGCGCTGCGTGCCGCCGCGCCATTGCCCGAGGCTCTCGCTGGGATTGTTGACATGGGAGTCGAGATGTCCGCCGGCGAGCTGCACGGCGGTCTCGGCGCCGCTCTTGAACGGGATATAGGTCAGCTTGACCTTGCCAGCCTTCTCGATCATGCGCGTCAACACCTCGTCGGTGTCCTTGGATTGCGCGCCGCCCATCTTGAATTCGCCCGATGCGGCCGCCTTCAGATAATCACCCGCGGTTTTGTAGGGCGCGTCCTGCTTGACCCAGAGCAGGAACTCATCCTGCGCCATCGCCGCGATCGGGGTGAGATCGGTGTAGTTGAAGGCGACCTTGGAGACGAGCGGCTGCTGCCAGGCGTTGGAGGTGCCGAAGATCACCTTGTGCGGATCGCCAGCGGAGGCCTTGCCGTAGACATAGCCTTCGGCGCCGCTGCCGCCGCCCTTGTTGACGACGACGATTGGCTGGTCTGTCAGCTTGTACTTGGTGATGATGTTCTGCACCGCGCGCGCGAGATTGTCAGTGCCGCCACCCGGCCCGGCCGTGGCGACGAACTCGATCGGCTTTTGCGGTTGCCAGGCGGCGAGCGCCGGCATCGTGCCGGCGAGCACGGTCGCGGCCGCGGAGAGCAGAAGTGTTGACGTCCGACCCATGATGTCCTCCAGCTGATTTTTGTCTTTTGTTGTTGTCTTATCGACGTCCGCTCAGGCGACGCGTTCCTCGCGACTTGCCGAGGCCAGCACGATTGCGCCTTCTTTTTCGAGCGCTTCGATCTCCTTCTGGTCGAACCCGTGCTCGGCCAGCACCTCACTTGTGTGCTCACCATAGACCGGCGCGCCTGACCGAACTTTGCCTGGCGTCTCCGAAAACTTGATGGGAAGCCCGATCGTCTTCACCGGACCGAGCGTGGAGTGCTCGACCTCGACAACCATCTCGCGCGCCAGCGTCTGCGGATCACTCAAGGCTTCCAGCATGTCGTGCACGGGGCCGCACGGCACGCCTTTCTCGTCCAGCGCCGCAAGCCAATGCGCGCGCGATTTGGTGCGGAAGCGTTCGCTCAAGACGGCTTCCAGCTCCTTCAGATGTGCCATACGGTCGGAGCCGGTGACGAAGCGCGGATCAGTGGCGAGCTCGCTGGCGCCGAGTGCTTCCAGCATCAACAGCCAATGCTTCTTGTTGGCGCCGCCGACGACGAGCCAGCCATCCGAGGCTTCGAACGCCTGATAGGGCGCATTGAGCGGATGGGCCGAGCCCATCGCGCGCGGTGCCGTGCCCGCGGCCAGCGCAATGGTGGACTGCCAATAGGTCTGCACCAGGGCCGCTTCATAGAGCGAAGTCTCCACCCACTGTCCTTCGCCGGTCTTGAGACGATGCGTATAGGCCGCGAGGATGCCCATGCTCGCCAGCAGACCGGCGGTGATGTCCGACAGTGGCGGGCCGCATTTGACGGGCGGACCGTCGGGGCGTTCGCCGGTAAAGCTCATGATGCCGCTCATGGCCTGCGCGACCAGATCGAAGCCGCGGCGGTGCTTGTACGGGCCGGTGCGGCCGAAGCCCGACAGCGAGCAGTAGATCAGCGCGGGAAATTCCGCGTGCAGTGCCTCGTAACCAAAACCGAGGCGCTCCATCGCGCCGGGCGCAAAGTTCTCCACCAGCACATCGGCGCTCGCGATCAACCGCCGAAGCACCTGCTTGCCACCGTCGGTCTTCAGATCCAGCACGATGCCGCGCTTGTTGCGGTTCATCATCAGGAACGAGGCCGCCTCATCGCCGATCTTCGGCGGCACCGAATGGCGGGTATCGTCGCCGTTGGGCCATTTCTCGATCTTGATGACGTCGGCGCCCATGTCCGCGAGCATCAAGGTGCAGGTCGGCCCGGCCATGACATGGGTGAGATCGATGACCTTGAGACCGGCGAGCGGTCCCGAACGGCGGGAGGTGGATTGCGATCGATCGCTCTGCATTGGCCCGTCCTATTGGCCGCGCCATTGCGGCGCGCGCTTGTTGAGGAAAGCGTCGAGCCCTTCGCGAAAATCCTGGCTCGTGTAGCACATCAGGATGAGGTCTTCGCCCTCGTCCCGCGTCAGCCGTCTTTGCAGGCGGGTCACCGCCTGCTTGGTCGCATTCAGCGTCAGCGGCGCATGGCTGGCGAGCAGCCGAGCGACCTCGCCAGTGCGCCGATCGAGCGCGGCAAGATCGTCCACGACCTCGCCGAGCAGCCCGATGCTCGCGGCCTCGGTGGCATCGACCAGGCGCGCGGTGAAGATCAGATCCTTGACGCGCGCGGCGCCGATGAGCGCGGCGAGACGGCTGACATTGGACATCGACAGGCAATTGCCGAGCGTGCGGGCGATGGGGAAACCGATCTTGGCGCTCTTGGTGCCGATGCGCAGGTCGCAGGCCGCGGCGATGCCCGCCCCGCCTCCGGTACAGAACCCGTTGATCGCCGCGATCGTCGGCACACGGCACTGCTCCAGCGTTGTGAGCACGCGATCGATGCGGTTCTCGTAATCGATGGCGTCCTGCGGCGTCTTGAATTCGCGGAACTGGTTGATGTCGGTGCCCGAGGCGAACGCCTTGTCGCCAGCCCCGCGCAGCACCAGCACCTTGATCGCAGGGTCGCGGTCGGCCTCCTCGCAAATCGCAGCGAGCCGCTCGTACATGGCAAACGTGAAGGCGTTGCGGGCCTGCGGCCGGTTAAAGGTGATCCGCCCGATGCCGTCCTGGCGCTCGAAAACGAGGTCTTCTGCCTCCACTTGCAGGTCCATTTCCCCACACCCTTTCTGTTTTTTACAGTTTTGAATGCAAAATTTGGAATTTTCAAGCTGGAACTTGCTAATTTTTGTCTGTATGTCCATTTTTGCATGCAAATAGAGTTTCAGGACCATGCTTCACGAAGAAGTCGTCGGCCGCATTCGCGCCATCCTGCTCGACGGTGAAATCCCGCCAGGGGCGCGCATTCCGGAGCGCGAGCTGTGCGAGCGGCTCGAAATCTCGCGCACGCCGCTGCGCGAGGCGCTCAAGGTGCTGGCCGCCGAAGGCCTCGTGCAGTTGCTGCCGCATCGCGGCTCGCGCGCGGCGAAGCTGACCGACCAGGACATGCGCGACCTGTTCGAGGTCTGCCAGGGCCTCGAAGCCCTTGCCGGCGAGCTTGCCTGCGAGCGCATCACGGACGCCGAGATCGACGCGATCGCCACCGCGCATGCGGACATGGTGCAGCATTATCGCGAGGGTGACCTGATCCAGTACTATCGCGGCAACCGCGCAATTCACGAAGCCATCGTCAACGCGGCGGGAAACCCGGTGCTCGCGAGCCTTTACACCTCGGTGACAGCGCGCATCCGCCGCGCGCGCTACGTCACGCCGATGACGCCGCAGCGCTGGGCGCTCGCCGTTAGGGAGCACGAGGCAATCCTCAATGCGCTCCAGCGCCGTGACGGTGCCGGCCTCGCCCACATCCTGCGTGCGCATCTGCGCCATAAGCGCGAAGAGGTCTTACAGGCCGGCTTTGCCGAAACGGACGGCAATGACCTCACGCTGAGAATTGCGTAAGGCGCAATTCCGCGGTGCTTTGTTTTTGCGGAACGTGCCTCCGCACGCCGTGTCCCTGCCCGGTATGCGTCCGCGAACCAATTCCACTTGCTAGCTCATCGCAACCGGCGCAGCATGCCTTCCGCCGACCTCCGGCCTCATCGCGGACCGGGGCCGGTCACACCGCGCCAACAATCGCGCAGGTCAAAAAAGCGGAGAAAACGCATGACAATCGATGTCTCACGTCGATCCCTTCTCGCACTCGGGGCCGGCCTTGGCGCCAGCGCGCTGCTCGGCAGCAGCGCGATGGCGCGGGCACCCAAGCTCGGCACCCAGACGCCCTACTGGCACCGCTTCATTCTCGGCGATGCCGAGGTGACCGTCGTATCCGATGGGCCGCTGCCGCTCGGCGATCCCTCGGGGACCTTCACCGGCGTTCCCAAGAAAGAGGTCAAGAAGATGCTGGCCGACAATTTCCTGTCGCCGGACAATGTCGTGCTCGAGCAGAACTCGCCGATCGTGAACACCGGCGACAAGCTCATCCTGTTCGATACCGGCATGGGCAGCTCAAAGATGTTCGGCGCCAGC
Source organism: Bradyrhizobium sp. 179 (assembly GCF_023073535.1). NCBI lineage: Bacteria > Pseudomonadati > Pseudomonadota > Alphaproteobacteria > Hyphomicrobiales > Nitrobacteraceae > Bradyrhizobium > Bradyrhizobium sp. 179. The sequence continues at coordinate 67,343 of NZ_JADPJR010000030.1, forward strand.
ACAGGACGGCAGCAGAAGAGCATGACCGAGGCCGGAATCAAGCCGGAGGACATCGACGCCGTGGTGTGCTCGCACGCCCACATCGACCACATCGGGGGCATCGTGGACGAGGGCGGCAAACCGTTGTTTCCGAACGCGCAGGTCTACATCTCCCAGACCGATTTCGACTTCTGGACCGATGAAGGCAAGCTCGGCAGCCCAGCCAAGGACTTCGTCCTCCACGCCCGCAAGAACCTGCTGCCGGTCCGCGACCGCATCGTGTTCTTCAAGGACGGCCAGGAATTTTTGCCGGGCGTGCAGGCGATCGCGGCGCCCGGTCACACCGTCGGACACACCATCTTCATGGTCTCCTCGGCGGGCAAATCGTTCGCCTTCCTCGGCGATCTCTCGCACCATTCGGTGCTGCTGCTGGAGCGGCCGAGGATGGAGTTCTCCTACGACACCGACCCGAAGCAGGCGGCAGACTCGCGCGTCAAGCTGCTGACGATGCTTGCGGCAAACAAGATCCCGGTGATGTCCTATCACTTCGCCTGGCCCGGCTACGGCCATGTCGCCAAGACAGGCGAAGGCTTCCACTACTATCCGGAGCCGATGAAGATGACCTTGTAGTTTCGAAATCAGGTCCGGGCGGCGCGCGCTGCCCGGACCGGCGTTGCCGCAGACAAGCTATCAAGGACGTCGCTAGCACCCGAGCTTGTCGGCGATCCCGCCAAAATCCTTTGCGACGATGTCCCAATTGCCGGTCGCCTCGAAGTCGACCTTCTGCAACGGTCCGTACTCGGTCGGCCGCGCCACGAACGCGGTCTTCAATCCGTTCTTCTGCGCGGCCGCAAGATCGCCGTTGTGGGCCGCGACCATCATTACCTCTTCGGGCTTGAGGCAGAGCAGGCGCGCGGCGCCGAGATAGGTCTCGGGATCGGGCTTGTAGTGCTCGAACAGTTCGGCGGACATGATGAGGTCCCACGGCAGCCCTGCAAACTTCGCCATGTTGGTGAGCAGCGCGACATTGCCGTTCGACAGCGGCGCGATCACGAATTTGGTCTTCAGCCGGGTCAGGCCGCCGACGCTGTCGGGCCAGGGATGCAGGCGGTGCCAGCCTTTGGTGAGATAGTCGAGATCGGCTTCGGTGAGGCCCTTGATCGAGAATTGATCGACCAGCTTTTCCAGCGAGCGGCGGTGCAGATCGTCGAGCATGACGTAGCCGCGCTCGGGATGTTTGCGCACGTCGTCCATCGAGGCCATGTACATGCCGCGCCAGCCATCCACGAGCGCGGTCCAATCAGCGCTGATGCCGCGCTGCTTGCTCCACCACATGAAGTCGGTGATCAGGCTGGTGCGCCAGTCCACCACGGTCCCGAACACGTCGAAAACAAGGGCTTTGACGGCGGAGAGATCGGACATGGCGCTTCCCCTCTTTTTCTTATCGTCATTCCGGGGCGATGCGCAGCATCGAACCCGGATCATTGCGCGTCGGAGACTGTCGCCCGATGGATTCCGGGCTCTCCGGGCCGCGCGTTGCGCGGTCCCGTCGCCCCGGAATGACGACAGTGGTGTTGCCTGGATCAATCCAGATGGAACTTGGCCAGCTCGCGGTGCTCGGCCTTGATGTAGCGCACGGTGCCGGTGACGGAGCGCATCACCACCGTCTCGGTCTCGATCACGCCGTCCTTGCGGAATTTGACGCCCGAGAGCAGCGAGCCCGTGGTGACGCCGGTGGCGGCAAACAGGCAGTCGCCGCGCGCCATGTCCTCGATGCCGTAGATCATCTTGGGATCGTTGACGCCCATCTTGGCGGCGCGCGCGCGCTTCTCCTCGGAGTCGAGGATGAGGCGGCACTGCATCTGACCGCCGATGCAGCGCAGCGCCACCGCGGCGAGCACGCCTTCCGGCGCACCGCCGGTGCCGAGATACATGTCAACGCCGGTATTGTCGGGGTCGGCGCAATGGATCACGCCGGCGACGTCGCCGTCGGTGATCAGGCGCACGGCGGCGCCGGTCGAACGCACGCTCGCAATGATGTCGGCATGGCGCGGACGATCGAGCACGAGAACGGTGATGCCATCAGGCTTGACGCCCTTGGCCTTGGCGAGGCGGCGGACGTTGTCAGCCGGCGAGGCATCGAGATCGACGACGCCCTTGTCGTAGCCGGGTCCGATCGCGAGCTTCTGCATGTAGACGTCGGGGGCATGCAGCAGCGTGCCGCCGTCGGCCATCGCCATCGTGGCGATCGAGCCCGGCATGTTCTTGGCGCACAGCGTGGTGCCTTCGAGCGGATCGACCGCGATATCGACCTGAGGACCGGCATTCATGCCGACCTTCTCGCCGATGAAGAGCATCGGTGCCTCGTCACGTTCGCCTTCACCGATCACGATAGTGCCCTCGATCGGCAGCTTGTTGAGCTCGCGGCGCATGGCGTCGACGGCAGCCTGGTCAGCCTGCTTCTCGTTGCCGTGCCCGCGCAGCCGCGCCGAGGACACCGCCGCCCGCTCCGTCACCCGCACGATCTCCAGCGTGAGGATGCGCTCGAGCAACGCTTGCGGCGGGACTGAAATATGGGTCGACATCGGCTCACTCCTTCGAAACGGTTTTGGACGGACATCTCCGTCCGCATCAACTCGTAACACCCACAGTTCGTTCGAACCGTGTCAGTTCTTCTCGATCCGGATCACCTGCGGCCGTCCGCTGATCACCTTGTCGCGCTGGACTGCGGCGAGCGCGCGGCGCACGGCGTCCTCATGCGTCGCATAAGTGATCAGGATGACCGGCACGGGGACCGCCTTGCCGTCGCTGGGAGCAGCGCCGCCATTGGGATGACGCTGCACGATCGATTCGATCGAAATCTTCTGTTCTGCGAGCCGCGTGGCGATCGCAGCCGCAGTACCGGGAAAATCGCGGGCGAGCAGGCGGATGTAATAACCGCCCTCATGCCGCTCCATCGGCGCCTTCTTGGTGTCGCGCAAGTGCGAAATTGGCCGTCCGAACGGATTGGCACGAATGCCGCGCGCAACGTCGGCGATGTCGGCGACCACCGCGGAGGCGGTCGCGGCGCCGCCTGCGCCGGGGCCGACCAGCGTGATCGGCGGAATCCCCTCGCCATCGATCGTGACCGCATTGGTGACACCCATCACCTGCGCGATCGAGGAGGATTTTGGCACCATGGTCGGATGCACGCGCTGCTCGATGCCCGTGGCGGTGCGAACCGCAACGCCGAGCAGCTTGACGCGGTAACCGAGATCGGCCGCCGCGCGCAGATCTTCCGGTGCGATGGATGAGATGCCTTCGACATACACCGCGCTTTGAGCAACTTTCGTGCCGAAGGCCAGGCTGGCCAGAATGGCGAGTTTTTGCGCGGTGTCGTGGCCGTCGACGTCGAAGGACGGATTGGCCTCGGCATAGCCGAGCCGCTGCGCGTCCTTCAGGCATTCGGCAAAGGACAGGCCCTCCTGCTCCATCCGGGTCAGGATGTAATTGCAGGTGCCGTTGAGGATGCCATAGACGCGGTTGACGCCGGTTCCAGCAAGTCCCTCGCGCAACGTCTTGATGACAGGGATCGCGGCGCCGACCGCTGCCTCGAAATTCAGCGCGCCGCCGTGCTTCTCAGCCGCCTTGGCGAGCTTGAGGCCATGCTTGGCGAGCAGCGCCTTGTTGGCGGTGACAACCGACTTGCCGGCATTGAGCGCGGCTTCCACGGCCGACAGCGCGGGATCGCCGGCGCCGCCCATCAGCTCGACGAAGCAATCGACCTCGGCATGGGTGGCAAGCGCCATTGGATCCCTCGCCCATTCGACGCCGCGCAAATCGACGCCGCGCTTCTTCGCCTTCGAGCGCGCGGTGACCGCAACGACGCGGATGCCGCGGCCGCTGCGTCCCGTCAGCACGCGCGCTTGCGTTTCGATCAAACGGACGACTTCGGCACCCACGGTGCCGAGCCCCGCTATGCCCACTTTCAGGGGTGCGACCATGATAGTTCAGAAAACCTGCAGAAGAGAACTAGCGCCGATTGGCGAGCGGAACCACGTTGTGCAACGTTTCGACGCCGCTTTCAAGGAAACGGCGCACGCCGCGCGCGGCCTGCCTGATCCGTTGCTCGTTTTCCACCATGGCGATGCGGACATATCCTTCACCATGCTCGCCAAAGCCGACGCCGGGCGAGACCGCGACGCCGGATTTCTCCACCATCAGGGTCGCGAACTGCATGCTGCCGATGCTGCGGAAGGCCTCCGGCAGCGGCACCCAGGCGAACATCGAGGCCTCCGGCGGCGGAATCTCCCAGCCGGCGCGGCCGAACGATTCCACCAGCGCGTCGCGGCGCTTGCGGTAAGTGTCGCGCATCTCCTTGATGCAATCGTCCGGGCCGTTCAATGCGGCGGTCGCCGCGACCTGGACCGGCGTGAACGCGCCGTAATCGAGATAGGATTTGACGCGGGCGAGCGCCGCGATCACGCGCTCATTGCCGACTGCAAAGCCCATCCGCCAGCCGGCCATCGAATAGGTCTTCGACATCGAGGTGAACTCGACGGCGACGTCCATCGCGCCGGGCACCTGGAGCACCGAGGGCGGCGGGCTGCTCTCGTCGAAATAGACTTCGGCATAAGCGAGATCGGACAGGATCAGGATCTCGTGCTTCTTCGCGAACGCGACGAGGTCCTTGTAGAAGTCGAGGCTTGCGACATAGGCGGTCGGGTTCGAGGGGTAGCAGACGACGAGCGCCAGCGGCTTGGGGATCGAATGGATGATCGCCCGCTCGGCCGCCTCGAAGAATTGCGGCGTCGGCTCGGAAGGCACCGAGCGGATCACGCCACCCGCCATCAAAAAGCCGAAGGCGTGAATCGGATAGCTCGGGTTCGGACAGAGGATGACGTCGCCCGGCGCGGTGATGGCCTGCGCCACGTTGGCAAAACCTTCCTTGGAGCCGAGCGTCGCGACGACCTGGGTATCGGGATTGAGCTTCACGCCGAAGCGGCGGGCGTAATAGGCAGCTTGGGCCCGGCGCAGCCCCGGAATGCCGCGTGAGGCCGAGTAGCGGTCGGTGCGCGGCTTGCCAAGGGTCTCCTTGAGCTTCTCGAGCACGTGCGGCGGCGCCGGCAGGTCCGGATTGCCCATGCCGAGGTCGATGATGTCGGCGCCGGCATTCCGCGCGGCCGCCTTGGCCCGGTTGACCTGTTCGAACACGTAAGGCGGCAGGCGGCGGATGCGGTAAAACTCTTCCATGGCTCTCTGGGCTCCGGGCAACCGGTCAGGACAGAATCGACAGGCCATGACGGCCCTTCGGAAACGCGCCCAGCCCCTTCACGAAAATTACTCGAAATCAAATACTTAGAGCAATCATCGACGATGGCGACTGAAGTCGTTCGCCCTGGCTATTGGCTGAACTGAGGTCTTTTAGCACGGCAAGACGGGGGCGCCAGCGATTACCTTGCACCGCCTCACTTGCTCACTTGGCGTCCTTTGCGGCCAAGGCCTGACGATCGCGCGCCGCGGCAAGCTCGGCCTCGATCTTGGCGCGCTGCTCCGGCGGGATGGTCGCCTGATCGCGATCCGGCGGCAGATCATGCACCGGCAGATAGCTGCCGGGCTCCCTGGCATGCGCCTGCGCATCCGCGGGCGTCATATCCGCGAGCTGGCTTGAGCAGCCGCCCAAGGCAAGCGCCGCGATCAACAGCGCGCCGCAGATCGGCAGCGTCTTTTGCAGGTCCCATAACGCCAACACTTGGGAAATCCCCTACTCGTCCCGAAGCACGGCCCCAGGGCAACCTTACCCAAGACCGCCCCCAAGCTCAAACCACGGCTGCCCAAAATGGTGTGAGCGAGAAAACCACCCGGCACTACCAAGCCGAGCGGTGCGGCTCGATTGTGACGGAACCAAGAAAATTTGTCGCGCTGCAACACATCTTCGAGAGTGTCTAACGTCAAACATGCGAGCTTCGCGGTGACGAATACAGAATGAATCGTTACTGTTCTGCGCATGAGTACCGTCACAACCGACACGCCCAAATCCGGCGGCACCCCGTTCGAGGCGAAGTTCGATGCCGAAGCCTTCGCGATGAATGTCGCGCGGGCGATGGAGAGCGGTGGCAAGGCGCTCGCTGCCTACCTCAAACCGCGCGAGACCGGCGAGGTGCAGGATCGCCCGCCGCCCGAGCTTGCCGAGATCGTCAGGACCTTCACTTCGGTCGCCGAATACTGGCTGTCGGACACGTCCCGCTCCTCCGATCTCCAGACCAAGCTCGCCAAGGACTATCTCGACCTCTGGGGCTCGGCGGTCCGCCGCATGGCAGGCCAGGACGCCCCGCCCGCGATCACGCCCTCGCCGCGCGACAAGCGCTTTGCCGATCCCGAATGGAAGTCGAACCAGTTCTTCGATTTCGTCATGCAGCTCTATCTGCTCACGACCAAATGGGCGCAGGAGCTGGTGCGCGCTGCCGAAGGGCTCGATCCGCATACGCGCCGCAAGGCCGAGTTCTACGTCCAGCAGGTCACCAACGCGCTGTCGCCGTCCAACTTCGTGCTGACCAATCCGGAGGTGCTGCGCGAGACACTTGCCACGTCCGGCGATAACCTCGCGCGCGGCCTGACGATGTTGGCCGAGGACATCGCGGCCGGCAAAGGCATGTTGAAGATCCGCCAGTCCAATCCGGACAATCTCGTCGTCGGCGTCAACATGGCGACGACGCCGGGCAAGGTGATTTACCAGAACGAGATGATGCAGCTGATCCAGTATGCGCCAACTACCGAGAAAGTGCTACGCACTCCGCTCCTGATCGTGCCGCCCTGGATCAACAAGTTCTACATCCTCGATCTCAAGCCGGAGAAATCCTACATCAAGTGGTGCGTCGACCAGGGCATCACCGTGTTCGTGATCTCATGGGTCAACCCCGACAAGCGGCTCGGCAACAAGGGCTGGGAAGACTACATGAAGGAAGGCCCGCTCGCGGCGATGGACGTGATCGAGAAGATCACCGGCGAGATGAAGGTACACACAGCCGGCTATTGCGTCGGCGGCACGATGCTCGCGACCACGCTGGCCTGGCTCGCCGAGAAACGCCGCCAGCGCGTTGCATCGGCGACGTTCTTCGCGGCCCAGGTCGACTTCACCCATGCCGGCGATCTCCTCGTGTTCGTCGACGAGGAGCAGATCGCAGCCCTCGAGCAGGACATGAAGGCGGCCGGCGTGCTCGAAGGCTCGAAGATGGCGATGGCCTTCAACATGCTGCGCTCCAACGATTTGATCTGGTCCTATGTCGTCAGCAACTATCTCAAGGGCCAGCAACCGAGTGCGTTCGATCTGTTGCACTGGAATTCGGACGCGACACGGATGACCCAGGCCAACCATTCCTATTATTTGCGCAACTGCTATCTGGAGAATCGGCTCTCGACCGGCACGATGGTGCTCGACAATACCCTGCTCGATCTCTCCAAGGTCAAGGTCCCCGTCTACAATCTCGCCACCCGCGAGGATCACATCGCGCCGGCGGAATCGGTGCTGTACGGCTCGCAATTCTTCGGCGGCCCGGTGAAATATGTGCTGTCGGGCTCGGGCCACATCGCTGGCGTGGTCAATCCGCCGGCCTCGAACAAGTATCAGTACTGGACCAACGACAACATCAAGGACGTCAGCGTCGCCGAGTGGATGAAGGGCGCCGTGGAGCACAAGGGCTCATGGTGGCCGGACTGGCGCCAATGGCTCGGCGAGCTGGATCCAGAGGAGGTCCCGGCGCGTCCGGTCGGCAGCGAGATGTTCCCGCCGATCGAGGATGCGCCCGGCAGCTATGTCAGGGTTCGCGCATAGCGGAATCGTCCGCGCTTTCGTATAGACTCGCTCTCACCACAGCGACGACAGAAGGGACCGGACCATGACGCGCGAACTGTTCTGGCTGACACTGACGGTGATCCTGACCGGAGTGCTCTGGATTCCCTACATGATCAACCGCTGCCAGGTTCGCGGCTTCAGCGGCGCCATGGCCAATCCGTCGCGCGGCGACAAGGCGCAAGCCGAATGGGCCAACCGGCTGATGTTCGCGCACGACAACGCGGTCGAAAACCTCGTGATCTTCGCGCCGCTGGTGCTGATCCTCAACGCAATCGACTATTCGACGAAATGGACGGTGCTCGCCTGCGCGGTGTATTTCTGGTCGCGCGTCGCACATATCATTGTCTACGCCATCGGGATCCCGATCTTCCGCACGCTCGCGTTCACCGTCGGCTTCCTCGCCCAGGCCGTACTGGCGCTGGCGATCTTCGGGGTGCTTTGATGCTGCAGTGTCCGGGGTCACTGGACGCTGTTGCACTCCAAAGGCATGCTCGCACGCAGAACAACCGAAGCGGGGAAACCCGATGCGTATTCTTTTGCGGGTCGTCGCAATGATCGCGCTCGCCGGGTTGTGCCGTGAGGCCCGCGCCGAGCCGCAATGCCCCGAACTGACACGCCTGCGCAGCGAGGCGGTCGAAGCCTCAAAACCGACGACACGCGCATTGATGGGCGGCCGCTACGACCGCTACATCCAGGCCTCGCGCGCCTGGAACGCCGTCGTCGATTACGCCTATGACCATCAGGACGTCTGCGGCATTTCCGACCGCGTGCTCGGCGACCTCGAGACATATCGCCGCGACGCCGTGACGGCCCGCAACAATGTCTGCGCCGGTCGCCCCGTTCGACCGTTCCCGGCTGATATTGTTTTGCAGTGAGTGACGGCACTACTGGACCCCGGGTCTGCAGGGCATCACTGAAGAAGTGCTGCGCTGCGTTCGGGGCCCGAGCCTGCCTACTCCTCCGGCAATCCCAGCATCAGCCGCATGTTCTGCACGGCTGCACCCGAGGCGCCCTTGCCGAGATTGTCGAGCCGGGCGACCAGCAAGGCCTGGTGATATTTGTCGCTGGCGAAGACGTAGAGCTCGAGCATATTGGTCTCGTTCAGCGCCTCCGGCTCGAGCCGACCACCCTTGGTCGCCTCGTTCTGAAGCGGCATCACCTTGACGTATTTCGAGCCGGTGTAGCGCTTGGCGAGCGCCGCTTGCAGGTCGGCGCCGCCCGGCTTGCCGGGCAGCGTGTCGAGTTGGAGCGGCACGGAGACCAGCATGCCCTGCCGATAATTGCCGACTGATGGAATGAAGATCGGCCGCCGCGTCAGGTTCGAGTAGAGCTGCATCTCCGGCAGATGTTTGTGCTCGAAGCCGAGACCGTACAGCTCGAAGGACGGCGCGCTGCCATCCTCGAAGCTCGCAATCATCGACTTGCCGCCGCCGGAATAGCCGCTCACGGCATTGACGGTGACGGGATAATCCTGCGGCAGTAGGCCGGCATCGACGATCGGCCGCAGCAGCGCGATCGCGCCGGTCGGATAGCAGCCGGGATTGGAGACCTTTTTCGCGGCCTTGATCTTGCCGGCCTGATCGGGCGTGAGCTCGGGAAAGCCATAGGCCCAGTCGGGCGCGACGCGGTAAGCGGTCGAGGCGTCCAGCACCTTCGGCGCCGAAGTGCCCATGCTGTCGACGAGAGCAACGGTCTCCTTGGCGGCGTCGTCCGGCAGACAGAGGATGACGAGATCCACCTCCTCCATCAGCGCCTTCTTGGCCGCGGGGTCCTTGCGCTTGTCGTCGGCAATGGTCTTCAACGCGACGTCGCCCTGGAGCTTCAGCCGCTCGTTGATGCCGAGCCCGGTGGTGCCGGAGCCGCCGTCGACGAAGACGGTGGCCGGCTTTTTCGCCGCGCCGGGGGTCGGGGCTTTGGTGGTGTCAGCGAGGCTCATGGCGCGCTCCCTTCGAGCATGTTCATATCGTCTGCAAAAGCTTGCGGCCGGGCCTGCCGCATCAAATGTGCGATCTGCTTCGCATCGGCGTCGCCGGTGCCAAGCGCATTGGCGATCGCCGTATAGTCGGCGTCCGATTTGTGCTGGTTCAGCTTGAAGCTGCCTTCGACCTCCTCAACCGTCATCACCAGCCCAACGATCGCCTTCTTCATCGTCTCCAGCCGGCCCGCCGTCATTTTGCCTGATGTCCACGGCTTTTTCGGCAGCAGCCAGCTCTCGAACTTGTCGCTGAGCGTATCGATCTGCACCGCCAGCTCGTCGTCCGACAGCAGCCGTACCGGCCCGCTGAGATGCACCGACTGGTAGAGCCAGGTCGGCACCTGGTCGGGCGAGACGTAACAGTCCGGCGATACATAGGCATCGGGGCCGTTGACCGCGAGCAGCCAGGACGCATCACCGCCCGCGAGCTTTAGCAGCGGATTTTGACGGGCGACATGAAAGGCGGCCTGCGGCGTGCCGTCAGCGGCGTAGGTCAGATAGAACGGCAGCGGGGAAGCCACCGGCTTGTGGCCATCGAAGGCGCACATGGTGCCAAAGCCGCGCTCCTCGGCGAATTTCAGGCTCGCGGCGCGGTCCTGCTTGAAAAAGGCTGGCGTGTACATCGTGGTCTCCTGCTGGGCCTCCTTGGGGGCCGCCGGATCAGATCGCGCTGACAGGAGAGAGAATGCCGCGGACCGGATCCAGCGGCAAAGACGATGATCTCAAACGCGATCGACCGCCCAAACCGCAAAAGAGCGGCGGCGGCGACGGGCGAACAGAATGGTCGCGGCGTTGATCATGGCGCGCGGCTATAAGGCCAGATCCGGTTCCCGTCAAGGTTCATGACATCAGATGAGGCGCCAAATCCATTCCATCAGCTTCGCGATCACGTCGCCGAACAGCAGCAGTGCCGCCGACCAGACCAGGGCCGAGACGAAATTGGCGACCTGGAAGCTCCAATACGGCATCTCGAAGATGCCGGCTGCGAGCGGCACCGAGGCGCGCAAGGGGCCGAAAAAGCGGCCGATGAAGATGCTGGGCACGCCCCAGCTGCGCACGAAAGCCTCGCCCTTGGGCAGGAGTTCCGGATAGCGCGAAAGCGGCCACATCTGCGCGACCCTCTCCTTGTAGCGATAGCCGAACCAGTAGGAGACCCAGTCGCCCAGCGCCGCGCCAATACCGCCGGCGATCCAGACCGGATAGAAGCTGATGCCGCTCGCCCCGATCAGCGCGCCGATCCCAACCAGCGCGCCCCAGGCCGGGACCAGCAGCGAGATGAAGGCAAGCGACTCCCCGAAGGCGAGCAGGAACACGATCGGCGCGGCCCAAGCCTGGTGAGCGCGCACGAAGTCGGCCAGGGCGTGCGCAAACTGCTCCATTCCAGATTAGCCTTCCCGCCCTGCCTCAAGGTGCTCGATGAAAAGGACTGGTAAGCCAAGGGCTTGTGTGACATCAAGTCACAAAGCCCGGCCCAAGGCGGGCGGGACGTCAAATTGCCGGGAATTGGCGGGCCGACGGCGTAAAATCGCCGGGATTGGCTCTCAACCACACGGCCCGGCCCGCCCAGCGGTAACCTTTCCAAGTCAGAAGTGGCATAGTCGGCCTAACCGATTCGCCGCCCATGCGGCCTTCAAAGCGTATCAAGATATATGTCCAAGCAATTGAAAACCAAAACGAAAGACGACCTGTTCGGCGCCGACGAGCCAAAGTCTCGCGCGCCCGCCGCCAAGACGGCCCCGCGCGGCAGCGGCGGGGAAGCCGACTATACGGCGGCCGACATCGAGGTGCTCGAGGGTTTGGAACCGGTGCGGCGCCGACCCGGCATGTATATCGGCGGCACCGATGAGAAGGCCCTGCATCACCTCTTCGCCGAAGTCATCGACAATTCCATGGACGAGGCGCTGGCCGGGCATGCGACCTTCATCGAGGTGGATCTGAGCGCCGACGGATTCCTGACCGTCACCGACAACGGCCGCGGCATCCCGATCGATCCACATCCGAAGTTCCCGAAGAAGTCGGCGCTCGAAGTCATCATGTGCACGCTGCATTCGGGCGGCAAGTTCGACTCCAAGGTCTACGAGACCTCGGGCGGTCTGCACGGCGTCGGCATCTCCGTGGTGAACGCCCTCTCCTCGCGTCTCGAGGTCGAGGTCGCGCGCAGCCAGAAGCTCTACCGCATGACGTTCGAGCGCGGGCACCCCAAGGGCAAGCTCGAGGATCTCGGCAGGGTCAACAACCGCCGGGGCACGCGCGTGCGCTTCAAGCCCGACACCGACATCTTCGGCGCCAAGGCCGCGTTCAAGCCGCAGCGCCTTTTCAAGATGACGCGCTCGAAGGCGTATTTGTTCGGCGGAGTCGAGATCCGCTGGAACTGCGCGCCCGAGCTGCTCAAGGGCGTCGATGACGTGCCGGCGGAGGCGACGTTCCACTTCCCCGGCGGTCTCAAGGATTATCTTGCCGCGGCGATTCACGCCGACACGCTGGTGCATCCCGACATCTTCTCCGGCAAGTCCGGCCGCAACGGTGCTCATGGCGCCTGCGAATGGGCGGTGGCGTGGACTGCGGATGCCGACGGCTTTCTCTCCTCCTACACCAACACCGTGCCGACACCCGATGGCGGCACGCATGAATCGGGTTTGCGCAGCGCGCTGCTGCGCGGCCTGAAGGATCACGCCGAACGCGTCGGACAGGGCAAGCGCGCCGCGTCCATCACCTCCGAGGACGTCATGGTGGGCGCGGCCGTGATGCTGTCGGTGTTCGTGCGCGAGCCCGAATTCCAGGGCCAGACCAAGGACCGCCTCGCCACCGCGGAAGCACAGCGCATTGTCGAGCAGGCGATCAAGGATCCGTTCGACCATTGGCTCTCGGGCAATCCGAACATGGCCAACCGGCTGCTCGATTTCGTGATCGATCGCGCCGAGGAGCGGCTGCGCCGCCGCCAGGAGAAGGAGACCGCGCGAAAGACCGCGGGCAAGAAGCTGCGCCTGCCAGGCAAGCTCGCCGACTGCATCAACGCCGGCACCGAGGGCTCCGAGCTCTTCATCGTCGAGGGCGACTCGGCCGGCGGCAGCGCCAAGCAGGCGCGCGACCGCAACACCCAGGCCGTGCTGCCCCTGCGCGGCAAGATCCTCAACGTCGCCTCCGCAGGCAAGGACAAGCTGACGGCGAATGCCCAGCTCTCCGATCTCGTGCAGGCGATCGGCTGCGGCACGCTTGCGCATTATCGCGAAGAGGATCTGCGCTATCAGCGCATCATCATCATGACCGACGCCGACGTCGACGGCGCGCATATCGCTTCGCTGCTGATCACTTTCTTCTACCGGCAGATGCCGCGGCTGATCGACGAAGGGCACCTCTTCCTCGCGGTGCCGCCACTCTACAAGCTGACCCACGGCACCAAATCGGTCTACGCGCGCGATGACAAGCACAAGGAAGAGCTGATCAAGAGCGCGTTCAATGCCAACGCCAAGGTCGAGGTGAACCGCTTCAAGGGCCTCGGTGAGATGATGCCGGCGCAGCTCAAGGAAACCACCATGGATCCGGCCAAGCGGACGCTGCTCAAGGTGGTGCTGCTCGCCGACGATCGCGACACCACGGCGGATTCGGTGGAGCGCCTGATGGGCACCAAGGCAGAGGCACGTTTCGCGTTCATATCGGACAAGGCCGAATTTGCCAGCGAAGAGCTGCTGGACGTCTAGAGCGGGAAGCAGCGGGCCAGACGCTTGCGGTTTCCATCTGCTCATCGCTTCGCGATGGCGAGAGATGAACAGTCCAGCCGAATTCCGGCTCCGACTCGTCCCAGACCGCACCGCAGAGATAAGAATCGGGGGCGATTTGATTTTCGCTTTTTCGCCGGCGGCTGAGGCAACTTTCTCCCTCTCCGTCGAACATGGTGATCTTCGCGACGACCTTCACCTTTAGCGTGTAATGGAAGTCATCGCGTAAGTAACTGTACGCCTTCACTTTTAGGACGGGTGACATCACTCCGGCGTCTCTGTGTCCTGCGTACAACACCGGATCGTTTTCAGTTATCTGTGTCCGCTCAGCAACAGCATTTCAGCAGAATCCGTCTATAGTCCAACCATCGAATTTGAACGGAACGGCGCTCGCACCTGCTAAGCGAACCAAGGTTGGGGATTTGGAAATGAAGAAGATTTTGCTTGCTCTGACCGCGGTTGCGGCTTTGACCGGTTCGGCCTCGGCGGCCGACCTTGGGGCCCGTCCGTATGTGAAGGCTCCGGCGCCCGCGCCGGTCGCCAACTGGACCGGCTTCTACATCTTCGGCGGTGCCGGCGGCGGGCTCTGGAACGCGGACAGCAACGTTCAGAGCACTGGTGTTGTCGGGCCGTTCGGCGCCTTTGGTGCGGCAGGCACTGCGCTGACCCGCGATCAGCGTTTGGGCGGTAGCGGCTGGTTCGGAACGGTCGGTCTTGGTTATGACTGGCAGTTCACCCCGAGCTGGGTGGCGGGCGTCTTCGCCGATGGTCAATTTGGTGACATTCGTGGTTCCCTCAGCGATCCCTTCAATTTCGTTGAAGGACGCGAAAAGCTCCGGACCAGCTACGCCGCTGGCGTCAGGCTCGGTTATTTGGTTGCCCCGAACGTTCTGTCCTACGTGAACGCTGGTTATTCCGGATCGGAATGGTCTGGCACCAGCCTGTCCACACTGGCTGCCGGTGGAGGCCCGACCGTCCTGAATACGTCGTCTTTCCGGCGTGACGGCTGGTTCGTGGGCGGCGGTGTTGAGAACAACCTCAACATCTTCGGGATCAGCGCCCCTGGTTGGTTCATGAAGACCGAATATCGGTCCGCCTTCTACGATCGGATCAGCTTGCCTGAGACCTGTACTGTTGCCGGTTGCGGTGTTGTTGCGCCGTTTGGCACGGCCGCCACCTTCAAGCCCTGGGTCCAGACCATCAGCACCTCGCTGGTCTATCGCTTCAACTGGAGCGGCCCGGTCGTCGCGAAGTACTGATCTGGTCTCAAGACCAAACGTCAAAGCCCCGGCATCGTCCGGGGCTTTTTCGTTGTGATCTCCTCACCGTCAATGACGTTCCTGCATGAGCCGGCGCCCCGCGTCTCAATCGCGGCCCATTGTATCCGAGCCGAAGCTACGGCTAGTCTGCGTCCAAGTTTTCGCGGATGCGCGGCAATCGTTCATGCCGCGTCGCGACAGAAGCGGACTGATGGGAGGACCGCATGCGCAGATTTCTGCTGGTCGCAGGCCTGTTTGCAACTGCCGTCGGGCTGCTCTGGATCGGACAAGGCACGGGCACGCTTGCCTGGCCGCGATCGAGCTTCATGGTCGACCAGCTGCAATGGGCTGGCTATGGCGCAGCCATGGCCGGCTTCGGGCTGGTGCTGATCTGGCAGAGCAGCCAATAGAACAAACCAGGACAAGAAAAGGTAGTGAGAGCATGACATCCAGCCGATTCGACCTTCGCGGCAAGGTCGCTGTCGTAACAGGAGGCAATGGCGGCATCGGGCTTGGCATGGCCCGCGGCCTTGCCGACGCCGGAGCCGACATCGCCGTGGTGGGACGCAATGAAACCAAGTCCGCCGCAGCCGTGGCCGATCTCAGACGGCGCGGCGTGAAGGCGGTCGCGATCACCACCGACGTGACCGACAAGGCCGCCGTCGCGGCCATGGTCGACCGTGTCGTCAGCGAGCTCGGCCGGATCGACATCCTCATCAACAATGCCGGCATGAGCATCCGCAAGCCCCCGCACGAACTCGAGCTCGACGAGTGGAACAAGGTGATCGACACCAACCTCACCAGCGCCTTCGTCTGCTCGAAGCTGGCCTATCCAGCCTTGAAGGCGTCCGGCAACGGCAAGGTGATCAATATCGGCTCGATGATGTCGATCTTCGGCGCGAGCTTCGCGACCGCCTATGCGGCGAGCAAAGGCGGCATCGTGCAGTACACACGCGCCTGCGCCAATGCGTGGGCGCCCGACAACATCCAGGTCAACGCCATCCTGCCGGGCTGGATCGACACCGACCTCACCCGCGGCGCACGACAGCAGGTCTCAGGGCTGCACGAGCGCGTGCTGGCGCGCACGCCTGCAGGACGTTGGGGCGACATCGACGACTTCGCCGGCATCGCCGTGTTCCTCGCATCGCCCGCCTCGAACTTCGTCACCGGCACCGCGATCCCGGTCGACGGCGGCTTCTCGGTGATGGCCTGAGGCGGGGGTCCTGCCCGCATCCACCGACGCAAAAAAGAAGCCCCGGACCATGCCGGGGCTTTGAATTTAGGCCGCGCTTTTTTTTGATCGTTGGTCGCGTTGCGTCGACGTGCTCAGTAACGGGCGATGGTCGGGGCGTCGAACTTGTAGCTCGCGCGCACGACGGCCCACTGGATGTCGCGCGGCTTGGCATCGAAGGTGTAGTTGCCCGAGGTGCCGCCGAGCTGATAAGTCTGGCTGCCGAAGGCCGCGTAGTTGTATTCGAGGCCAACGATCCAGTTGCGGGTGACGCCGTATTCCCAGCCGGCGCCGACGGTCCAGCCGTTGGCCCAGTGGGTCTGTCCGCCCGAGCCCGACACACCGACGGTGTCGCTGACCGACAGACGGTTGTTCGCGCCGGCATAGCCACCCTTGATGTAGAAGAGATTGTTCTGCACGGCAAAGCCAGCGCGGCCGACGATGGTCGCGAGCACGTTGGTACGCCAGGAGAACACGTCGTCCGCAGCGCCAAACACGTTGTTTACGACCGTGCCCTTGTTGTCGAGGCCGGAGACCGTGCCTTCCATGCCGAACACGTAATTGTTGGCCTGCCAGTTGTAGCCGATCTGGGCGCCGCCCATGATGCCCGACTTGCGCTGGCGGAAGCCTTCGCCCGGCGAAAGATCGCCGAACGGCGCGCCGGTCCCGTTGTTGATGAACTGCTCGTTGGTCCACGCGCCACCGATGTGGCCGCCGACATAGAAACCGGTCCAGTTGAACAGCGGCTCGACATAGGCGGGCGCCTTCGTGTAGCGCGCACCCAGATCGGCGGCGGGAGCTGCCCCGGTCGAAACCAGAGCGGTCGTGCAGGCGAAGGCGGCAATCAATTTGTTACGCATGGTAGACCCCGTGTCCCTTTGATGGGGCGCACGCTCTCAGACGGCCCTTACTAAAACTGAAATCAAGACGGTTAATGTGGCGGATGAGCACACGCTGCGCCATGAATCCATTTGCGATGTTGCAGGCGTGCAACGTACCGTGCGTCATTTAATGCAGCGTTATCCCTACCCAGGTCTTGCGCTACGATGGCGGCGCCGCCTTTGACTGCACGTGCTCGGGCCGAACGCCGAGCGCAAGCAGGCGCGCCGGAATGCCCTGAAGCCAGGGCAGCGCAGTGATGAGGCGCACGATCAGCGGCACCTTCAACGGCCGGTCACTGCCCAGCAAGGCGCCGCTGATGATGTTGTTCTGCACGACGACCTGCATTCGCTGCGTCATCTTCACCGGGAACTCGCGCCGGCGTCGCACCGCATCGAGCTCGTTCTCCGAGGGACAACCGTGCTGCAGCTTATCCGCCAGCAGGTTTGCGGTTGCGACCGCGTCCTGCACGGCGAGATTGACGCCGACGCCGCCGATCGGCGACATCGCGTGCGCGGCGTCGCCGATAAGAAGCAGGCCGGGCCGCGTCCAGCGCGTCAGGCGGTTGATCGCGACCGTGAGCAGCTTAATGTCGTCGAAGCTCTTCACATCCGCGATGCCGCTTTTCAGGATCGGCGCCATGCGCACGACGTCGTCGAGCAGCGCCGGCAATCCCCTCGCCTTCACCGCATCAAATTGCCCCTTGGCGATGACGTAGGCGCATTGCCAATAGTCGCCGCGATCGAAGGTGATCATCATCTTGCCGGGCTCGACGCGCGCGAACACATTCTCCGTCTCGTCGGGTCTGCGACCGGCGCGGAACCACAGCACGTCCATCGGCGCGCCGATCTCCTCGACGTCAAGGCCGGCGCGCTCGCGCACCGTCGAATGCCGTCCGTCGCAGGCAATGGTGAGATCCGCCTCGATGTCGATGATGCCCTCAGGCGTCCTCGCCCGCACGCCTGTGACCGTCTCGCCGCGGCGGATCAGATCGACCGCCTCCGTGCTCATCATCACCTTGAGCGAGGTAAAGCGCCGGCCGGCCTCGCGCAGGAAATTCAGGAAGTCCCATTGCGGCATGAAAGCCAAGAAGGGGTACTTGGTGTGGAGCCGGCTGAGATCGGCGATGCGCACTGGCGTGCCACCGAACAGGCCATCCATCTTCTGCAAGCGCTGATGCGGCAGCTTCAGGAAGCCGTCGATCAGGCCGAGTTCGTCCATCACTTGAAGCGTCGAGGGATGCACGGTGTCGCCGCGGAAATCGCGGAAGAAATCCGCATGCTTCTCCAGTACCACGACGTCGATGCCGGCGCGGCCCAGGAGATAGCCGAGCATCATGCCCGCTGGCCCGCCGCCGACGATGCAGCAGCGGACCTTCATGGTCCGGTTTGGTTGTTGGTCGGATGTCATGGCAGCCGCGATCCGCGATGTGAGTATCGATGAAGATATGCCTGATGATACTAACGCGATCCAGGCCGAGTGCAGTCTCAATTTGCAGGCGCAAGCTCACCGCGACCGCTTTGCTGCAGCAAACAAGCGTCAAATAAAAAAGGCCCGCAGAGCGCGGGCCTTGGGTGAAAACGGGATGGACCTATTTCTGGTCCTCGTTGCTGGTACCGGTGCCTGGACTGCCGATCGGCAACCCATTGGTCGCATGACCGACACCCATGTTCCGCTCGGCTTGTGCTGCTGACGGCGTCTTACCATTTGCGGTTGGGGACTGAACGTTGGGGTTGACCGGGCCGGTATTGGTGTTGACGTTGGCCCCCGTGGTGGTGCCATGCGTCCCCATCCCTGAGGGAGCCGATGGCCCGGAGTTGGCGCTGCTTGACGTGCCTACCCCTGCACCTGAGCTGGCCCCCGATCCGGCGCTGGCGCCACCGGCGCCGCCCGCCGCACCACCGCCCGCTTGGGCAAAGGCCGCCGTCGAAAGTGCAACGCAAGCGATCGTTACAAAGATGGATCTGCGGATCATGGATCGTCTCCCTGGTTTGACTGACAATCCAGGTCAGCAGGAGTTGTTCCTCTCCCGTCGCAGCCGACGAAGACGCTCAATTATTGCTGCGGTTCGCGCTGCGAAAGCTCTTGATCTCCGACACGCTGCCGTCGCGGTAGGTCAGCTCAACCGAGACGGACTGCGTCGCCGGGGCGAGCTTCATGTAGAGCGGCATGCCGGCGCTGATCGCGCTGGGATCGCGCATGTCGCAAGGAGGCATCTTCAGCACCTGGTTCGGCACGGCGGTGTCGATACCGATGCGCACCTCGCGAATGGCGCAGCGGTAGGACACGAGGTGCGTGTAGTAGACCAGCAGTCCATTGAACTCGCGGAATGACAGCCAGCTTGTCGCGGTCATGTCGAGGATCTTGCGCTGGTCGCGGATCAGCGCGGCCTCGGGATCGAATCTGATCGGGAACGGCCCCTGCATCTCGCCGGACTGATCGACATAGCGGACCTCGATGGTGCCGGCTTGCGCATCCGGCGGCAATTCGACCGACGGGTTCGGCATCCGCTTGCGCGTGCGCGGATCGAGGGTGTCGATGAAGCCGGTTTCGCGGAAATCGCCCTTGCCGGCCATGCGCCAGGAGACGCCGAGCGTCGGATCGGCGAAGGAGAACACCACGCTCCAGCCGCCATTGTGCCGCGAGAAGCTCGCGATCGGCGCGTTGGTGGTCTCCTCCTTCGGCAGGTGCGGCGCCGATACGGGCGGCAGCGCGGCGAGCTTCTGCGGCGGCGGATCGTCCGCGCGCGCGGCGGCATCCTTGGCGAGGCCGCTAAGGAAGACGTCGTCGACCATCTGATCGAAATAGACCGGCACCTGCTTGTGCTTCACGGTATCGGCCATCTCACTGACGGCACGGCGGGTGCGCTGCGCCACCTGCACGAGGTTCTCGCCGGGCTTGAGCAGCTCCCTGGCGAAGGTGCGCGTGAACACTGAATTGGGGTTGGCGTCGTCGTTGGAGAGGCGATCCAGCGCGGTCTGGCGGGGTCCTGCCGAAAACACCGAAAACACGCCTTCCGGCAGTTGCGTCATCGGCGCGAGCCCGCCGCCACCGGCGACGGCGCGGGTTCCTTTGCGCTCGAACGGATTGTTGCGGCAGGCGTCGAACACCAAAATGGAGGTCCGCGCCCTCTTGTTCTGAAGGCGCTCGACGATGCGGTCGGCCAGGATGGAGGCGTCGCGCACGAGTTCTTCCTGCCCTTCCGTTGCCGCCGGAACGTCGGTCGGCAGCAAATAGTTCTGGCCCGCGATCTCGAAACCGTGGCCGGCATAGAAGAAGAACGCGGTATCGCCGGGCTCGATCGCCTTGTCGAAGGCGAGCAACGTCTCGGAGAATTGCTGCCGGTTCTGATTCTCGGCGACCATCACCGAGAAGCCGAGTTGCTTCAGCGTGTCGCCCATGGTGCGTGCGTCGTTGACGGCCTTGAGCAGCTTCGGCACGTTCCTGTAGTCGTTGTTGCCAATGACGAGCGCGACGCGCTTCTCGGCATGCGCGGGAAGCGCGAATCCGCTGAGGCCCGCCGCGAGGCCGAGTGCCGCCAGAGTTCTGAAAAGCCGACGCGTCATTGGAATATTCCCGTTGCAGGACGGCCCTCCGCCGGCCCCCTCGAAAGATCGTCCATGGGAAACCCAGCCGTTGATGGGATAGTCGGTCCAGCCGTCTCGAGGGTTCAAGGGCCTCGGCCCCCAATTCCATCATCGGTCCTATGGCAGATCCCGCTGGAATCTGCTCTTCCTTTGCAGTGTTCCTGGGTAATCCCATTGGAAGCGAGGGGCTATCGTGTATCGCTGGTGCACTGACGAGGTCGAGCCGCATGACCGCTTCGACTATTGGCGCGAGGTGCGCGCCAAGGGTCTGTTCGGCGTCACCGCCGAGCTCGAGCGCGAACGCCGCGCCGATTTCTTCGGCGAGTTCTCGCTGCGCCAGCTTGGCGGCGCCAGCCTCATCGAGCTGAAGGCGTCCGCCTACACGGTTGAGCGTAGCGCATCCGACATCGCCTCCGCACCGGGCGATGCCATCTGCGTCTACCAGCAGCTCGGCAGCGGCGGTTGGTTTGGCGGCATGCGCGGCAGCGACTTTGCGATCGCAAACGGCAGCTTTGCCACCAGCCATATCGACCTGCCCTATCGTACCGCGCCGCTGGGCGCAGGCGGCTTCCATTTGCGAATCCTGAAGATCCCGGTGAGCAACATTCCGGTTCAGGACAAACGCATGCGCGAGCTTGCGCCGCGGACGTTTGACGATCCCACCCTGGCGCCCCTGCTCGGCACCTGCTTTGCCGATCTCGACGATGTCGCCGGCAATGACGGCTGCTTCGATGCCGCCTCCCCGGTGCAGGCCTCCCTTGTTCAGGCCTCCCTTGTTCAGGCCTCCCTTGTTCAGGCTCTGGCCCACCTGG
Organism: Bradyrhizobium sp. 179; assembly: GCF_023073535.1. NCBI lineage: Bacteria > Pseudomonadati > Pseudomonadota > Alphaproteobacteria > Hyphomicrobiales > Nitrobacteraceae > Bradyrhizobium > Bradyrhizobium sp. 179. The sequence goes on from NZ_JADPJR010000030.1 coordinate 88,612, forward strand.
CGCTGATCGAGCGCGGCATCGTGCGGCCCGGCAGCCGCCGCGGGCAGGCCGCGCTGCGGACCGCCCGTCTGTCGCAGGCCCGGCGCCTGATCGCGCGTCACCTGCAAGACCCCAATCTCGCGCCGACGATGGTGGCCGACTGGCTCGGCATTTCCGTGCGACACCTGCACATGCTGTTCGAGACGGCGGAGAAGAGCTTCTCGCAGACGATCACCGAAGAGCGGCTGAAACAGAGCCGCCGCCTGATCCGCGAGGCTCCGGAGCGGCTGATTGCCGACATCGCGGCCGCCTGCGGCTCGAGAGCTTGGCGACCTACTACCGAGTCTTTAACGCTGCCTATGGCATGGCCCCAGGCGACTTCCGGGCCCAGGTTCGGGCGGGGCATTAGCCGCCGTTTGCCGGCTCTGGTCAGTCCGCCGCTTGGCCGGAAAACCGCAGCCGCGCCCGCTATTTGGGCAAAAACCTCAGCTTTTTTAGGGTCTTCCCGCGCCCGCTCCATTGACTTTGGCGGATTCCTGCCTATGTTCCGGGGCGACGCGGCTCAAATCGAAGATCGATTCTCGAGCCTGGCGCTTTGTTCGCGTGAGTCAGCACCCCCAGCTTCTTTGAGAGCGCGCCGTTTCGGGGTGGAACGCGACAGCCTTTTTACCCTCGATTCCGAACGGCGGTTTCGACCAGAGGCTCAATGTCCTTCACCAATCTCGGACTATCCGAAAAAGTCCTCGCCGCAGTGGCGGCCACCGGTTACACCACCCCCACTCCCATCCAGGAACAGGCGATCCCCCACGTCCTCGCACGCAAGGACGTGCTCGGCATCGCCCAGACCGGCACCGGCAAGACCGCGGCCTTCGTGCTGCCGATGCTCACCATCCTCGAAAAGGGTCGAGCCCGGGCGCGCATGCCGCGCACGCTGATCCTCGAGCCGACCCGCGAACTCGCGGCGCAAGTGAAGGAAAACTTCGACCGTTACGGCGCGGGCCAGAAACTCAACGTCGCGCTTCTGATTGGCGGCGTCTCGTTCGGCGATCAGGATGCCAAGCTGACGCGCGGCGTCGACGTGCTGATCGCAACGCCGGGCCGCCTGCTCGACCATACCGAGCGCGGTGGCCTCCTGCTCACCGGCGTCGAGCTGCTCGTCATCGACGAAGCCGACCGCATGCTGGACATGGGCTTCATCCCCGACATCGAGCGCATCTGCAAGCTCGTCCCGTTTACGCGGCAGACCCTGTTCTTCACCGCGACCATGCCGCCGGAGATCCGGCGCATCACCGAGGCCTTCCTGCATAATCCGCAGAAGGTCGAGGTCTCCAAACCCGCCACGACAGCCGTAACGGTCACGCAGGCCCAGGTGCCCGCCGGGCGCGAGGCGCACGAGAAGCGCGAGCTGCTCCGCCGCCTGCTGCGCGAGGCCAAGGATCTCAAGAACGCGATCATCTTCTGCAATCGCAAGCGCGAGGTCGCCGTCGTTCACAAATCGCTTCAGAAGCACGGCTTCAGCGTCGGCGCCCTGCACGGCGACATGGACCAATCGGCCCGCACGGCCGCGCTCGAACAGTTCCGCAAGGGTGAGTTGCCGCTCTTGGTCGCCTCCGACGTCGCCGCTCGCGGCCTCGACATTCCCGAGGTCAGCCATGTCTTCAATTTCGACGTCCCCCACCACGCTGACGACTACGTCCATCGCATCGGCCGCACCGGCCGCGCCGGCCGCACCGGCACGGCGATCTCGATCGTGACACCGCTCGACCAGAAGTCGATGGCGGCGATCGAGAAGCTGATCGGCCAGAGCATTCCGCGCGCCGAGGGCGACTTCGAGGTGCACGGGAGCACGACCGAACACAGCGAGCGCCCGCGCGAGTCTCGCGGACGGGACCGCGAGCGCTCCCGTGGCGGGCGGGGCAAGCCGCGTCGCGGCCACGAGCCGCGTGGCGACGCGCCGCAGCCCTCCGAGGCAAGGCCTTCGGTCGATGCAAGCCCCGCGGCCGAAGCCCGGCCCGCTCGCGAGCCGAGGCCTGCACGCCAAGCGCGGCCTCCCCGCGAAGCACGGCCGTCATCTGAGCCGCGTCACGGCGCGCGCCAGCAGGCCAATCCGTCGCATGTACCCTCGATCGGCCGTCCCGAACCGCGCCGGCAGCGGGAGGCCGACGCCGAACCGGGCGATCACTCGCATCTGCCGGCATTTCTGCTGCGGCCGGTTCGCTCCCCCGCCGGAGCCTGAAGCGCGACGCGCGCTTGTGGTTTCGGTTGAGGAAAAACGCCCACACCTTTTTCGGATGCATTGGCGAACGTATATTTACGGGGCGTTCACGATCGTCCGTTAGCCTACGAACATAATTTAAGCATTGCTGCGGTCGAGAGCGCACCGACCGCTGCGGGGTATGTTCCGTGGTCAAGGTTCTCGACGAACACGAACGCACGATGGCGTTCGCCGAAGTGGCGCTCGGCCAGATTCGATCGCTTCGGCAGACGGCAATTCCGCGCAATTACGAGATCTGGTACGTCTACGCCACCGGCTACAACGCACCGCTCAATAAGATCATCAACGAGACGCTGGCGCGCAACGGCAAGCTGACCGAAGCCGATCTCGAGCAGATCTACGAGACCTATCTATCCCATATCAAGACCACCGACCGCATCGATAAGGTGGGCGCGCGCGTCATCGGCGAGATTGACGACGTGATGAAGGTTCTCGGCGATGCGCTCGGAATGAGCGGCGCCTACGACGCCAGCCTGTCGGGTGCGACCGAGAAACTGTCGTCGGCCAAGGGCCGCGACCAGATCAAGGCGATCGTCGAGACGCTGCTGCGTTCGACCAGCGAGATGCGCGAGGCCAACAAGGCGCTGGAAGGGCGCCTGACACTATCGAGGAACGAGATCAGCAATCTCCAGCAGAGCTTGGAGGCGATCCGCGCCGAGAGCCTCACCGATCCGCTCACCGGCCTCGGCAACCGCAAATATTTCGATCAAATGATCGGCATGGCGGTGCAGAGCGCGCTCGCCTCCGGGGAGCCGCTGTCGCTGCTGCTGTTCGATATCGATCATTTCAAGTCGTTCAACGATTCCTATGGCCACCTCACCGGCGACCAGGTGCTGCGCCTTGTCGGCTTGTCGCTGAAGCAGACCATCAAGGGCCAGGACATCACCGCGCGCTATGGCGGCGAAGAATTCGCGGTCGTGCTGCCCAACACGGCGCTGCGCCAGGCGCTCACGGTGGCCGATCACATCCGCCGCGCGGTGATGGCGAAGGAACTGAAGAAGAAATCGACCGGCGAGATTCTCGGCCGCGTCACCATTTCCGTGGGCGTCTCCATGCTCAAGCAGGGCGACGACACCGACGCCCTGATCGAACGCGCGGATGCCTGCCTTTACGCCGCCAAGCGCAACGGCCGCAACCGCGTGATTTGTGAAGTCGATCCGGAATACGCGGTCGAGACGCACAACCGGGTGGCGTAAGCCGAACCCTCGCTGTCATTCCGGAGCGCGCCTCTTGGCGCACGTCCCCCCGAGAGTTACGCCTTTCGCTCGGCACGCTTGCGCACCGCAACTTTCTTGAGCGGTCTTTTTGACGAAGTTTTCTGGCCGGGCTTTCCGGCGGGCGCCTTGGCAGGTTTGCTGACCTTCCTCGCGTTCGGCCGCTTCTTGACCTTGGCGCGCTGGGCAGCAGCCAGCGCTGCCCTCGCCCATTCTGCCAGCTCCTCGGAATCGTCGAACAAGCGCGCGGGCAACTGCCAGTAGGAGTTCACTGTGACTGTCTTGGCACGGGTCGAGTATCGGAACGGCTTTGAGCCTTCCGCCTCGAAATTCGGGATCGTCATCTCGTCCGCGCGGAAGAACAGCCCGGCGCGTAAGGACAGCGCGAAGTTGATGCCGTCGGCGGAGATGCCGTAGCCGGAAAACATTTTGCGGATCGTGACGGGGCCGAAATCGGCGAACAGGTCGATCAGGAATTCGCGGTCCATGCCCAAGCTGCCTCCCCAATGTGGTCAACCACAGGATTGCGTTTGGCAAAGACTGGCAACTGCCAGCGCGCGCGACAACCACTTCCTCTGGGCATGGGTCCCGGGCTTGGCCGGCAGGACAATAGCGAAAGTCGGGCTTATCCGTCGATCTTCGCCGGCCGCAGCTCGACCGACTCGCCGCAGCCGCAGGCGGAGACCTGGTTGGGGTTGTTGAAGACGAACTGGGCCTGCATTTTGTCGGCCTTGTAGTCCATCTCGGTGCCGAGCAGGAACAGCACGGCCTTGGGGTCGACCAATATCTTGACGCCCTTGTCCTCGACGACCTCGTCAGTCGGCCGGATCTCGTGGGCGTATTCGACCGTGTAGGACTGGCCGGCGCAGCCGCCGTTCTTCACGCCGACGCGTAGGCCGACGATCTCGGAGTCCGCGCGCTGGGTCAGCTCCGTGATCCGCTGCGCCGCGGCATCCGTCAGCCGCATCACCTGCGGGCGCGGCCGCCGGGGCTTTGGTGTCGAAGCTGGTGTCGAGCCTGACGAGATCTGGGTCATGTTATCTATGTGGTCCGTTGCGAAGCGAATTCAATGCGAGCTGAGACCGTCACCACATATTGAGCACGAGGCGCGCCTCGTCGCTCATGCGCTCGGGCGACCACGGCGGCTCCCAGACGACCTTCACGTCGACCACGCCGACGCCGGGAACGCTGGCCACCGCGTTCTCGACCATAGTCGGCAGCTCGCCGGCAGCCGGGCAGTTCGGTGTCGTCAGCGTCATCTGCACGTCGACCGAACGGTCGTCCTTGATCTCGACCTTGTAGATCAGGCCGAGCTCGTAGATGTCGGCCGGGATTTCCGGATCAAATACGGTCTTGAGGCCCGCGATGATCTCGGTGGTCAAACGCTCGGTCTCCTCCGGCGGCAGCGCCGAATGGGTCTCCATCGGATTGGCTTTGATTTCGGCCGTGTCACTCATGCGAACAAATCCCGCGCCTTCAGAAGCGCTTGTGCCAGATGATCGACTTCTTCCCGCGTATTATACATGCCGAACGACGCCCGGCAGGTGGCGGTGACGTTGAACCGCTCTAAAAGCGGCATCACGCAATGGGTGCCGGCGCGCACTGCGATGCCCTGACGGTCGATCACGGTGGCGACGTCGTGGGCATGCGCGCCCTTGAGCTCGAAGGAGATCACCGGCCCCTTGCCGCGCGCAGTACCGATCAGCCGCAGCGAGTTGATCTCGCGGAGCCGGTCCTGGGCGTAGGTGACGAGATCGCGCTCGTGCGCGGCGATGCGCTCCTTGCCGATCGAATTAACATAGTCGATGGCGGCACCGAGGCCGATCGCTTCGACGATGGGCGGGGTGCCAGCTTCGAACTTGTGCGGCGGGTCGCCATAGGTGACCCAGTCCTTCGCAACCTCGCGGATCATCTCGCCGCCACCGTTGAACGGACGCATCGCGACAAGGTGCTCATGCTTGGCATAGAGCGCCCCAATACCGGTCGGGCCATAAATCTTGTGGCCGGTGAACGCGTAGAAATCGCAGTCGAGATCCTGCACGTCGACGGGCAGATGCACCGCGCCCTGCGCACCGTCGACCAGCACGGCAATGCCGCGATCGTGGGCCAGTCGCACGACCTCTTTTATCGGAACGAAGGTTCCGAGGGCGTTCGACATCTGGGTGATGGCGACAAGCTTAGTCTTCGGCGTCAGCAGCTTCTCGAACTCGTCGATCAGGAAATTGCCTTCGTCATCGACGGGCGCCCATTTGATCACCGCGCCATGGCGCTCCCTGAGGAAATGCCAGGGCACGATGTTGGAATGGTGCTCCATGATCGAGAGGACGATTTCGTCGCCCTGCTTGATGTTCGGCTCGCCCCAGGACGACGCCACGAGGTTGATGGCCTCGGTGACGTTGCGGGTGAAGATGATTTCTTCTGTGCGGCGGGCATTGACGAATTGCGCGACTTTTGCCCGCGCGCCCTCATAAGCCTCCGTCGCCGCATTGGCGAGGTAATGCAGGCCGCGATGCACGTTGGCGTATTCGCTCGTATAGGCTTGCGTCATGCGGTCGAGCACGGCACCGGGCTTCTGCGCCGAGGCGGCGTTGTCGAGATAGACCAGCGGCTTGCCGTAGATCTGCATGGCGAGCGCGGGAAAATCCTGGCGCACGCGCGCAACGTCGTAGGCGCCGTTCTTGACCGCCGGATGCGTGCTCATGACCGGCGCTCCAGCCAGCGCTCGGCGATGCCGATCACGTGCTCGCGCAAGCCGTCGTCGGCGATCTGCTCGATCGCCTCGCCCACGAAGGCCTGGATCAGCAGCGCCTGGGCCTGCTTCTCCGGCAGGCCGCGCGCCTTCAGATAGAACAAGAGGCTGTCGTCCAGCGCGCCGGCAGTGGCGCCGTGGCCGCAGGAGACGTCATCGGCAAAGATTTCCAGTTCGGGCTTGTTGTCGGCTTCCGCCTCGTCCGAGAGCAGCAGCGCGCGCGTCATCATCTTGCCGTCGGTCTTCTGCGCATCGGGACGAACGATGATGCGTCCCTGGAATACCGAATGAGCGCGATCGTCGATCACGGCGCGAAAAGTCTCGCGGCTGACGCAGTTCGGCACGGCGTGGTCGACGACCAGTGTGGTGTCACCATGCTCGGTCTTCTTCAAAAGATTGACGCCGTTGACGGAGAGCTCGCTACCCTCGCCCGCCAGCGTGATGAAGCCCTGCAAGCGGCTGACCGCCGCGCCGCTGGTCATGTTGAAGAAGTTCAACTTCACATTGGCGCCCACCGTCACGAATTGCGAGGTGACGTTCACCGCGTCAGGCGCATCGTCCATCAGGCGAATGTGTGCAACATCGGCGTCGTCGCCAACCGTCACCAGCACGGCATCGTTGACCTGGTAGGCCTTGCTACCTGCCGCAACGAAGCTTTCGACGATGGTGGCGCGAGCGCCCTTCCCGATCGCAACCTGCGAACGGGTGAAGCTCGAGGCGGAAGCCGCGGTTGCGATGTGGATGATCTGGATCGGCGCGGACAGCCGCGCACCGTCAGCGATCGACAGCACGACGCCGTCGGTTGCCAAGGCGGCGTTCAGCGCGATGACGGCATCGGTGGACGCCGTGTTGAGGATACCGACATCGGTCTCCAGCATCTCCCGCAGGGTCTTGAGGCTCGTCTCGGAGCCGAGCGCCTTCACGTCGGACAGATCGGCCGCGAACACGCCGTCAACCAGCACCAGCTTGCGGGCGCCCGCGATGGCATGCGCCTTCACCGCGTCGGCGGCGCGCTTCAGCGCGGCCGCGTCGGGGCTGGCCGCCAGCGGCAGCACCTCGCCGACCAGCGCGCGCAGATCCGTGTATTTCCATTCCTCGAGCCGGCGGTGCGGCAAGCCGAGCCGCTCATAGCTCTCGAAGGCTTCGCGACGCGCCGCGATCACAGCAGGCGGACCCGGCAAGCGGCCTTCGACGCTGGCGAAGAGATCGCTCACCGCGCGGCCCTTTCCGGTCTTTGCCACAGCAACGTTCATTGCAAAATTCCTTACGCGGCGTCCTCGAACTGGGCATAGCCGGACGCTTCCAGCTCCAGTGCCAGCTCCTTGCCGCCGCTCTTCACGACGCGGCCCTTCGACATCACGTGCACGACGTCGGGCACGATGTAGTTCAGCAGCCGCTGATAGTGGGTGATGACGACCATGGCACGCTTCGGCGAGCGCAGCGCGTTGACGCCGTCGGCCGCGATGCGCAGCGCGTCGATGTCGAGGCCGGAATCCATCTCGTCGAGGATGCACAGGCTGGGCTCGAACAGCGCCATCTGGAGCACCTCGTTGCGCTTCTTCTCGCCGCCGGAGAAGCCGACATTGACGCCGCGCTTAAGCATGTCCTGCGGGATGTTCAGCGCCTTCGAGACCTCGCGGACCTTCTTCAAAAAGTCCGGCACCATCAGTTCGCTCTCGCCGCGAGCCTTGCGCTGGGCATTGAGTGCGGTACGGAGGAAATTCATGGTGGTAACACCGGGAATTTCGACCGGATACTGGAACGCCAGGAACACGCCTTTGGCGGCGCGCTCGTCGGGATCCATCTCCAGGAGATCCTCGCCCCTGAACAGGATCTGGCCGTCGGTGACCTCATAGCCGGGCTTGCCGGCGATGACATGGGAGAGCGTCGACTTGCCGGAGCCGTTCGGCCCCATGATCGCGTGCACCTCGCCCTCGTTCACGGTCAGCGTCAGCCCGTGCAGGATCTCACGCTCCTCGACACGAACCTTCAGGTCTTTCACTTCAAGCAAAGGCATTGTTGGTGTCCAGTCTATTCAAATGAGGCATGGAGCGCCTAAGCGCACCGCGAGGGTCGGTGTTAACCGACCGACCCTTCAAGCGAGATCGAGATCAGCTTCTGCGCTTCCACCGCGAACTCCATCGGCAGTTGCTGAAGCACATCCTTGACGAAGCCGTTGACCACGAGGCCAACCGCCTCTTCCTGCGAGAGACCGCGCTGGATGCAGTAGAACAGCACGTCCTCGGAGATCTTCGACGTCGTCGCCTCGTGCTCGAACGTCGCCGAGGAGTTTTTCGCCTCGATATACGGCACGGTGTGCGCGCCGCATTTGTCGCCGATCAGCAGGGAATCGCAGGCGGTAAAGTTGCGCGCGCCGGTGGCTTTGCGGTGCGCGGTGACGAGCCCACGATAGGTGTTCTGCGATTTGCCGGCGGCGATGCCCTTGGAGATGATGCGGCTCGACGTGTTCTTGCCGAGGTGGATCATCTTGGTGCCCGAATCGACCTGCTGGAAGCCGTTCGAGATCGCGATCGAGTAGAACTCGCCCCGCGAATTGTCGCCGCGCAGGATGCAGCTCGGATATTTCCAGGTGATCGCCGACCCCGTTTCGACCTGGGTCCAGGAGATCTTTGAATTGGCACCGCGACAGTCGCCACGCTTGGTGACGAAATTGTAGATGCCGCCCTTGCCTTCCGAATTGCCCGGATACCAGTTCTGCACCGTCGAGTATTTGATCTCGGCGTCGTCGAGCGCGACGAGCTCGACCACGGCCGCGTGCAGCTGGTTCTCGTCGCGCTGCGGCGCAGTGCAGCCCTCGAGATAGGAGACGTAGGAGCCCTTGTCCGCGATGATCAGCGTGCGCTCGAACTGACCCGTGTTGCGCTCGTTGATGCGGAAATAGGTCGACAGCTCCATCGGGCAGCGCACGCCGGGCGGCACGTAGACGAACGAGCCGTCCGAGAACACCGCCGAGTTCAGCGTCGCGTAGAAATTGTCCGAGGTCGGCACCACGGTGCCGAGATACTTCTGCACCAGCTCGGGATGCTCGCGGATCGCCTCCGAGATCGGCATGAAGATCACGCCGGCCTTCTTCAGCTCCGCCTTGAACGTGGTCGCAACCGACACCGAATCGAAGACCGCGTCGACCGCGATCTTGCGGCGGGCCGGATCTTCCTCGCCCGCCTTCGGCTCGACGCCTTCGAGCATGGCGACTTCCCGCAGGGGAATGCCGAGCTTTTCGTAGGTCTTCAGGATCTCCGGATCGATCTCGTCGAGCGAGCTGACCGTCTTCTTCGGCTTCGGCGCCGCGTAGTAATAGAGGTCCTGGAAGTCGATCTTGGGATAGTCGACCCGCGCCCAGCTCGGCTCGGTCATGGTCAGCCAGCGCCGATAGGCTTCCAGCCGCCACTGGAGCATCCAGGCGGGCTCATTCTTTTTCTGCGAGATGAACTCTACGGTCTCTTCCGATAGCCCTTTTGGGGCTTTCTCGGAGTCGATCAGGGTCTCAAACCCATAACGATATTGGTCGACGTCGATACGCTTCACGCGCTCGACCGTCTCTTGTACGGCTGGCATTCCATCCTCCGCTCGCGGTTTCAAGGACCGCGGTGGATCAAACTCGGACGAGTATTACGTTTATTACGATGTTCTTTGGCGGAAAGCACGCGCCTAGAATCGTTCAAGCTGTGTTTCGTCGCCTAGCTCTTAAGTAGGTTATTACCGAGCTTTCGCCAAGCCTCCAACGCCCTATTGATCTCTTCCAGTTCCGTGGACCAGCCAAGACTGAGGCGCACCGCTCCTTGGGCCACGATGGGATCGTACCCCATGGCCGAGAGCACATGGGAAGGCTGGACCCTTCCCGATGAGCAGGCCGAACCGGACGACACGGCGACGCCTGCAAGGTCGAAGCCGATCACAGCAGTCTCGGCCTTCAGCCCTGGCGCGGTGAAAAGTACGGTATTTGGCAACCGCTCCACATCGTCGGCGAAGATTGTCGCCCCGGCCGCGCGAAGCCCATTTTCCAAATGATCTCTGAGGCTTGCTATTCGCTTCAGATCCTCCGGCAGAGTCTGAAGCGCCCGTTTGACCGCCGCGCCAAAGCCGGCGATCCCCGCGACATTCTCGGTGCCCGCCCGGCGGTTGAGCTCCTGCCCGCCCCCCCGCAGGACCGGCGCCAGACCGGCGAGCCCTTCCGCCATGACCAGCGCGCCAACGCCCTTAGGGCCACCGACCTTGTGCGCAGAGAAGGTTGCAAGGTCTGCACCCACAGCCTTGATATCGAACCGAATTTTACCAAGCGCCTGGATCCCATCGACATGCAGGAGACCGCCGGCCTCATGAACGATCCGCGCAGCCTCAGCGACAGGCTGAAGAGCGCCGGTCTCGTTGTTCGCGGCCATGATGGAGACCAGCGTCGGCGGGCCAGCGTCGAGCCGGGCCCGCAGATCGTCGAGATCGACGACACCGGAGCGCGTTACCCGAAGCTGTCGGGTCCTATCGGCCGGGAACCGGCCGCCCGCAAGCACCGAGGCATGCTCGACCGCGGAGACCAGCAGTCGCTCAACGGGTCCGCCCGCCGGCGCCCGCAGGCCGGGCGACAGCGCCAGCGCATTGGCCTCGGTTCCAGCGGATGTGAAGACGACGTTGCGCGGCTGGGCGCCGATCGCCAAGGCCAGCGCGGCACGCGCCTCCTCGATCAGCCGTCGTGCCTCCCGCCCCTCGGCATGAACCGAGGATGGATTGCCGATCAGATCGTATGCAGCCAGCATCGCTGTCCGAGCCTCAGCGCGGAGCGGCGTCGTCGCGTTCCAATCGAGATAGACGCGGGTCGGCATTAAGTAATATATTACCTCACATCGCAGACGGCGTTTGCGCGATCTCGACATGGGCCGCGGGCACGCCCTTGGCAACCAATGATTTCGAATGTGCGGCCACAGTTGACGCGACCATGACGCGCTAACGTCTTGAACCCGTTGGCTGATGTTCAAGATGCTTGCTTTTTGACCCTCAGCCTATGTTAGAACGCGCATCGTCAAGTCACCGCGCGCCGTCAGCGCATCACCGCTACGCGCGCCTCCTCGCCCTTCATTCGCGCTTTCGTCGGCATCTGCCGGTGAGGCCACAATCGGTTGATTGCCGAGGTCGTCTCCAGGAAATCAATCAAGAGATCATCGATGCCCGAAGTCATATTTACCGGCCCCGCTGGCCGTCTCGAAGGCCGCTACCACCCGGCCAAGCAGAAGAACGCGCCGATCGCGATGATCCTGCATCCGCATCCGCAGTTCCACGGCACGATGAACCATCAGATCGTGTACCAGTGCTACTACGCTTTCGCGCATCGCGGCTTCTCCGTGCTGCGCTTCAATTTCCGCGGCGTCGGCCGCAGTCAGGGCTCGTTCGACCATGGCACCGGCGAATTGTCGGATGCGGCGGCAGCGCTCGATTGGGCGCAGACCATCAATCCCGAGGCGCGCGCCTGCTGGGTCGCGGGCTTCTCCTTCGGCGCCTGGATCGGCATGCAGTTGCTGATGCGCCGCCCGGAGGTCGAAGGCTTCATCTCGATCGCGCCGCCGGCCAACCTCTACGACTTCTCATTCCTTGCGCCCTGCCCGTCCTCGGGCCTGATCGTGCACGGCGAAAAGGATGCCGTAGTGCCTCCTAAGGATGTCAACACCCTGGTCGAGAAGCTGAAGACGCAGAAGGGCATCGTGATCGACCAGCAGGTCATTCCCGGCGCCAATCACTTCTTCGATGCCAAGCTCGAGCCGCTGATGGAAACCATCACCGCCTATCTCGACATGCGCCTCGCCAACGTGCGCTGAGGCCTTCCGGCGTAGACGTGTTCGTGGCATGGCTGCGGACCGTCAACGCTGGGGATTTCGAGCGATGAAGGCGTATCTGGTTCTTGATCTATCAGTGAACGACCACGCCGGCTTCAAGACTTACGTCGCTGAAATCCCGGCATTTATTGCCAAGCTTTCAGGGCGGTACATCGTGCGCGGCGTCGAGCCGACCACGATCGAAGGCGACTGGGCGCCCGAGCGCCTCGTCATCATCGAATTTGCTGAGCGCGAGAAGGCGAAAGCGTTCCTCGACGATCCCGACATTCAGGATCTCTTCAGGGTGCGGCACGCAACGACGACAAGCAGGCTGCTGCTTGCCGACGGTTGCACCTGATCACTATGGGCTGACTACGCCAGCTTGAGGGCAACGATCCCCGTCAGCACGAGTGCGATGCCCGCAAGCTTCACCGCGCTCAAGGTCTCGCCGAACAGCACGACGCCCATCAGGAACGTGCCGGCCGCGCCAATGCCGGTCCACACCGAATAGGCAACGCCGACCTCGAGCATCTTCAAGGCACGCCCGAGCAGGAAGACGAAGGCGACGAGCAGCACGAGCGAGGCGATGCTCCAGCCAGCGCGCGTATATCCTTCCGCATATTTCATCGCGATCGCCCAGCCGACATCAAGCGCGCCGGCGATCACGAGCATGAGCCAGGCCGTGGACTGCGACATCGGCGTAGCCTCAGGCCGCGAGCTTCAAGAGATGCGCGTCGTGGCGCACCAGGAAGGCCCGCAGCAATTGCGGATAATCCGCGCCGACCGCAGAGCGCACGCTCGGACGCTTCGCGAGCTCGGCCCGCCACGCGCGGACCTTGGGCAGATCGTTGAAGATTCCGAGCTCAATCAATTCATCGAACACGTCGAAATAGCGGAAGATCGGGGCAAACACTGCATCCACGAGGCTGAACGCGTCGCCCGCGAAATACGGCCCTGCAACAAGCGCGGCTTCCACGCGCGCGAATTTGGCCGCGAGCGCCTGGCGCTTGCTCTCGAATGTCGCCGGATCGGTCGTCGTCTCCAGCCCCCAGAGGTCGCCGAGGATCGCTGAGCCGAACTCCATCCAAGCGCGATGCTCGGCACGTTTCAGCGCATCCGCCGGATGCAGCTTCGCACCGCGTTGCGTGTCTTCGATGTACTCGCAGATCACGTTGCTCTCAAACAACGCAACCTCGCCCTTGTCTGTCGCAACCATCAGCACCGGCACCTTGCCGAGCGGCGACAATTTCAAGAACCAGTCCGGCTTGTCAGCGAGATCGATATCGATCCGCTCGAACGGCACGCCCTTCTCCTTGAGCGCGATCACGGCGCGCTGCACATAGGGGCACAGCTTATGGCTGATCAGTTTGAGCGGAGCGGTCATAATGGCGATCCCGACAGTTAGATGCAACTGCATCTAGATAGATGCACTTGCATGCACATGTCAAGATCAATGCACCTGCGTCAACTCCCTGTGATCTTCAAGGCTGTGCAATCACCCCACCCGTCATCGGCATCGGCACGCCCGTCGTTGCCGGATAGGATAACGGCAGGCCCTTGAGGCCGCGCGCGGCAAGGAAACCGAAGGCCTGCGCCTCGATGGCGTCGGCGGCCCAGCCGAGCGTCTCCGCGGCCTCGACCGTGGCCGAGCCCACCCGCTCGCGGAGCATCCGCAGCATGGTGAGGTTGCGGGCCCCGCCGCCGCAGACAATCCAGCTGCGCGGCCGTCGCGGCAGCAGCGGGATGATGCGGGCGATCGCCGCCGCAGTGAACGCGGTCAGCGTCGCGGCGCCGTCGGCCGGTGGCATGTCGCCGAGCTTCAGCGCGGCAAAGTCGTTGCGGTCGAGCGACTTTGGCGGCGGCGCTGCGAAGAACGGCAGCGCCAGTGCCCGCGCGATCCAGGCCTCATCAGCCTTGCCAAGCGCGGCGAACTTTCCCTCCGCGTCGAACGCCTGGTTCATGGTGCGGTACATGAAGTCGTCGAGCAGCGCATTGCCGGGGCCAGTGTCGCAGGCGATCAGCGTGTCGCTGCCGTCGATATAGGTGATGTTGGAGACGCCGCCGATATTGATCACCGCGATCGGGCCCTCGCGCTCCAGCGAATGGGCGAGCGCCCGATGATAGACCGGCACGAACGGCGCGCCCTGCCCGCCGGCCTCGACGTCGGCGGCGCGGAAATCATACATGACCGGGATGTGAATCGCCTTGGCCAGCGCCGGCCCGTCGCCGATCTGCACCGTCAGCCGCTTTTCGGGCCGGTGCAGCACGGTCTGGCCGTGGAAGCCGACGATGTCGATGTCCTCCGGCCTCATCCGGTTCTGCGCGACGAAAGCGGCGACCGCCTCGGCATGGGCCTGCGTCACTGCGCGCTCAGCCTCGGTCAGGATCCCAGGCCGGGCATCACGTTGCCGTAGGTGCACGGCCTCGGAGAGCGCTTGGCGCAGCAGGTTGCGCTCGGCCGGACCGTAGGGCCGGTAGCCGGTCGGTCCGAACGCCTTGACCTGCTTTCCGTCGGTTTCGATCAGCGCGACATCCACCCCGTCCAGCGAGGTGCCGCTCATCAGACCGAGTGCCGTCAACATCATGGACCAGCGTCCTCAAAGGCCCGCCCCGGCATGCCGATCTTGTGCCAGAGGGACACATCTTATAATGCCACTGCGCCAAGTGGCGGGTGCCAATCGAGTTCCCACGCAAGACTCTTAAATTGCTCCCAAAACAGTAAACCAAGAATTGTCAGGCACGCCGACAAATGACTGCATTCAAATCGGATTTCCTCAATACCCTGCAGGAACGTGGGTTCATCCACCAGTGCTCCGATTTCGAGGGGCTGGACGCGCTCGCCGCCAGGGGCGAGGCGACCGCCTATGTCGGCTACGATTGCACCGCCCCCTCGCTGCATATCGGCAACTATCTGACCATGATGATGCTGCACTGGCTGCAGCAATCCGGCAACAAGCCGATCACGCTGATGGGCGGCGGCACCACCATGGTCGGCGACCCCTCCGGCAAGGACGAGACGCGCGCGATGCGCACGGTCGCCGAGATCGAGGCCAACAAGGCCTCGATCCGCGGCGTGTTCGCCAGGGTGCTGCGTTATGGCGAGGGCAAGAGCGACGCTGTCATGCTCGACAACGCCGAGTGGTTGACCAAGCTGAACTGGATCGAGATGCTGCGCGACGTCGGCCGGCATTTCTCGGTCAACCGCATGCTGACCATGGACTCCGTGCGCCTGCGCCTCGAGCGCGAGCAGGAGATGAGCTTCATCGAGTTCAACTACATGGTCTGCCAGGCCTACGACTTCGTCGAGCTCGCCAAACGCACCGGTTGCCGCCTCCAGATGGGCGGCTCGGACCAGTGGGGCAACATCATCATGGGCGTCGATCTCGGCCGCCGCATGGGCACGCACCAGTTGTTCGCGCTGACGACGCCGCTGCTGACGACCGCGTCCGGCGCCAAGATGGGCAAGACCGCGCAAGGCGCGGTCTGGCTCAACGCCGACCAGTTCTCGCCGTATGATTTCTGGCAGTACTGGCGCAACACCGAGGATGCCGACGTCGGCAAATTCCTGAAACTGTTCACGACGCTGCCGATGAGCGAGATCAAGAAGCTCGAGGCGCTCGGCGGCGCGGAGATCAACGAGGCCAAGAAGGTGCTCGCCACCGAGGCGACCGCGCTGCTGCACGGCCGCGATGCCGCGAACGAGGCGGCAGAGACCGCGCGCCGCACCTTTGAGGAAGGTGCGCTCGCCGAAAGCCTGCCGACGGTGGAAATTCCGCGTGGCGAGCTCGACGATGGTCTCGGCGTGCTCAACGCCTTCGTTCGGGCGGGCTTGGTTGCCTCAAACGGCGAAGCGCGCCGCCAGATCAAAGGGGGCGGACTGCGCATCAACGACGCCCCCGTCACCGACGAGAAGATGGCACTCTCGGTGGCCAACCTGACGCCGGAAGGCGTGATCAAGCTGTCGTTCGGCAAGAAGAAGCACGTCCTCATCAAGCCTGCATAGGCGTATGAGCTTTTCGCTGCTTGTCAGGGCGCGGCGAAGCGCGCTCCTTGAGCGGCAATGGACCAGAACACGCCCAGGCAGACCGGGGACCGCGCAGCGGCTGCGCCGAGGGGTGCCGTGCGGACCGCGCTCGTCGTGCTCGCGCTGTGTTTCGCGCTGGCTGTCCTTGGCCGCGGCCTCAGCGAGAGCTTCACCGTCTTCCTCAAGCCCATCTCCGAAAGCTTTGGCTGGGATCGCGCGCAGGTCGTCTCGATCTATTCGCTGACCTGGCTCGTCAGCGGACTGACCGCGCCTCTGGTCGGGCGGCTGTTCGACCATTCCGGTCCCCGCGCCGTCTACGCGCTCGGACTGTTCCTGCTCGGCTCGGCCTTCCTGATTGCGGGCCATGCGAAAGCGCTCTGGCAGTTCCAGCTCTCGATCGGACTGTGTGTCGGGATCGGGGTCGCCTTCATCGGCAATGTGCCGAATTCGATTCTGCTCGGCCGCTGGTTCGGGCCGCGGCTGCCGACCGCGATGGCCGTGGTCTATTCGGCAATGGGCGGCGGCGTGCTGGCGCTGCTGCCGGCCTCGCAGCTCCTGATCGATCACATCGGCTGGCGCGAGACCTATCAGCTGTTCGGCTTCGCTGCGCTGGGCCTGCTGGTGCCGCTCATGCTGCTGCCGTGGCCGCTGTTCGCTGCCGGCTCGCCGCAGGTCACCAAGAAGACCGATCCGGATTTCGTTGACAACGGCTGGACGCTTGTTGGCGCCATGCGCCATCACGCCTTCTGGGCGCTGTTCTCGACCTTCTTCTTCACCGCGGTCGGCATGTACGCGATCGCGGCGCAGATCGTGGCTTATCTGATCGATGCCGGCTTCCCGCCACTCCAGGCCGCGACTGCCTGGGGCTTCTCCGGCGTCGTGCTGGTGTTCGGGATGTTGGGGGTCTCCGCGCTCGACGGGCTGATCGGGCGCCGGCCGTCGGTGCTGCTGAGCTACGCGATCTCGATGCTCGGCATCTTCCTGCTCTGGCTCCTGCAGTATTATCCGAACATCATCCTGCTCACCGGTTTCGTCGTCTGCTTCGGCAGCATGATGGGCTCGCGCGGGCCGCTGATCACCGCAACTGCGATGAAAATCTTCCAGGGAAAACGGGTGGGCACCATCTATGGCACCATCTCGATCGGCAGTGGCCTCGGCTCGGCATTCGGCTCCTGGAGCGGCGGCCTGATCCATGACGCGACCCACGGCTACAACGCGCTGCTCGCCTTCGCACTTGCGAGTGTGGTGCTCGGGATGATTCCGTTCCTAGTCGTGCCTGCCTTGCGACGGTAGGTTTCCCAGGGGTAACTTGAGTTCGTTTGCGTCACCGGAAAATTACGGATGGGCACGACGCCAACACCAGAAAAAATGCGGATCGCGCGCGACTGAGAGCGGAGCCTGCGGTGTTTTGTCCGACATGACGAAAATGTCAGCGCGGAATTGATCCTGATGGCTTGCGAGGCGGAATCGAATACGGTCCAAGTCGCGCATTGGATGGAGGGCACAAACCAATGAACTTTCCCTATCTCACTCGCTTTCAACCGGTTCTCCTGAGCCTGTTTCGCTTCATCACCGGCCTCTTGCTGTTCCAGTACGGCGTTGCGAAGATCTTCAAGTTTCCGGTGCTTCCTTACTTCGCCAACATCCCGCCGCTGATCTGGACGGCAGGCGCGATCGAGCTGGTGCTCGGTGCGCTCCTGATGCTCGGCCTGTTCACCCGCCTCTCGGCTTTCATTCTCTCGGGTGAGATGGCCTTCGCCTACTTCATGGGCCACATGTTCAAGGGCGAAACGCCGGTGTTCCTGCCGCTGCTCAACGGCGGCACCGCCGCGATCCTGTTCTGCTTCGCCTGCCTCTACCTCTCGGCAGCCGGCGGCGGCTCGGTCAGCGTCGATGCGGCGATGGGCAAGGAAAGCGATTCGACCGGCGGCGCCTACGCCCGGCGCTGACGCGCTCGCGGATTCGAAGGAAAGACAGGGTACCGGCGCATTTGCCGGTGCCGGCTCAACGCGCGCCCAGCACGTTCCAGATGAGAACGAGAGCCGCCACGAGCAGCACGGACATGATGATGCGGTGAACGAATCGACTCATCGCTGTCCCGACAAGCCTCGGCCACAACCAAAATCCAGCATCAATTCTTCCCGCGATTAGATGCGCCATGCGCAGGCGCGGCACGTTTGCGCATGGCGACTGCGAACGCCGCATGCATGGCAGCGCGTTGCCCGCGTCCGTTCATGATTGGTAAGAACTTCATGCTACCGACGCAAGCAATAACAACCATTCCGTAGAGACCGTGATGCAACTGCTCAGTCATCTGAAGATCCGCACCAAGCTTGCCAGCATGGTCTGCCTCGCGGCGCTCACGGTCACGGCCATCATCGGGGTATCGGCCGTGCTGAGCAAGAGCCGCATGATGGAGGACCGTGTCCAGCAGATGCGGACGGCGGTGGAGCTCCTCCATAATTACGCGCAATCGCTCCAGGACGAGGTGACAGCCGGCAAGCTCACGCAAGCCGAGGCCAAGAGCTTGTTCCACCAACGCGGCCGCCGCATGAGCTTCAACGGCGGCCAGGGCTACCCGGTGGTCTACAATCAGGACACCTCTCTGGTCGTGAACGGCGCCAATCAGCAGCTCGAAGGCAAGATCACTGGCGCCAAGGATTCCAACGGCGTGTTGATTGCCGACGCCATCATCAGGGCCGGCACCGACACCGCGCAGGGTGGCGTGACCTCCTATCTCTATCCCCGCCCCGGCCAGACCGAGCCGGTCCGCAAGACCGTGTTCGCGCGCAGATTCGCGCCCTGGAACGTGACCATCAGCTACGGACTCTACGTCGACGACATCGACGCCGACGTGCGCGCGCTGACGCTGGAGCTCGCCGCCATCGGCATCGGCCTGATGCTGCTGATGGCGATGCTGTCCTGGCTGATCGCCCGCGACGTGCTCGCCGCGCTGG
Organism: Bradyrhizobium sp. 179; assembly: GCF_023073535.1. Classification (NCBI taxonomy): domain Bacteria; kingdom Pseudomonadati; phylum Pseudomonadota; class Alphaproteobacteria; order Hyphomicrobiales; family Nitrobacteraceae; genus Bradyrhizobium; species Bradyrhizobium sp. 179. Next base: position 107,629 of record NZ_JADPJR010000030.1, read on the forward strand.
ACCGCCAGAAGACCCGCATGCAGCAGATTTCGGAAGGCACTATCGACAAGGCGGTCGAAGAGACCGGCCGCGGCGACGAGATCGGCCGCATGGCCGAGACGCTCGAAGTGCTCCGGCAAACCGCGCTGACCGCACGTAACCTGGAGGCCGAGCAGGTCGCCACCAAGGCCCGTAGCGAGCAGGAGAAACGCGATGCCTTGATCGCGCTTGCCGACCGCTTCGATGCGTCCGTCGGCCAGCTGGTCGGGCTGATGGCTTCGGGCTCCGGCGAACTCGAGGCGACCGCCAAGTCGATGTCCTCCACCGCCGAAGGCACCAACCGCCGCGCCGCTGTGGTCGGCTCGGCCGCCACCGAGGCCAGCCAGCGCGTCCAGACCGTCGCGGCCGCCGCCGAAGAGCTCTCCACTTCCATCACCGAGATCAGCCGTCAGGTCGCGCAGTCCGCCGAAGTCACCGGACGCGCGGTGGACAGTGCGCGCCGCACCGACACGATCGTGCGCGCGCTGTCCGATGGTGCCCAGCAGATCGAGCACGTCGCCGAGCTGATCTCCAGCATCGCGGCACAGACCAATTTGCTCGCGCTTAACGCCACTATCGAGGCTGCACGCGCAGGCGAAGCCGGTCGTGGCTTTGCCGTGGTCGCCTCCGAGGTAAAGTCGCTCGCGAGCCAGACCGCGGAAGCCACCCGCGAGATCGGCGACAAGATCGCCCAGATCCAGGGCGCGACCAAAGAAGCGGTGGACGCAATCGGCGGCATCACCGCCACCATCGAGGAGGTCAGTCGCATTGCGACCTCGATCGGCGCGGCCATCGAGGAGCAAGGTGCCGCCACCGCCGAGATCGCCCGCAGCGTGTCGCAGACCGCAGAAGCGACCCAGGAGGTCACGACCAATATCAGCGCCGTTAGCACGGCTGCGAACGAGACCGGCAACGCTGCCGGCATGGTGCTCGCGGCCGCCTCGAGCCTCTCCAAGCAGGCCGAACAGCTCTCCGGCGAGGTCGGGACGTTCCTGGCTGGCGTGCGCGCGGCGTAAGTTTCCGACCCCCACATGCGTCATGCCCGGGACAGGCGCGGGCGTGGCGGACTCTTGAGTCCCGCTTCTATCGCCGCGCCAGGCTGCAACCGCTCGACAGCTGCCGCGTCGATCCGGTCGACCCGTCGTTCGATTGCGACTGGAATTCCTCGAATGGCGAGTTCTGCTTGCCGGTGTTGAACTCGAAGATCTTGCGGAACAGGCCCGGCGCCATCGCCGAGATCGGATTGACGCGCATCACGGGCGCGGCCGGGGTGCCGACGACCTCGTAAGTCACGCCGATCAGCCCCTCGTTGTTGCCGCCGCCGAGGAAGATGCCGAACAACGGGATCTGGCCGAAGATGTTGTTGACGCCATACATCGGCACGAAGGTGCCGCTCATGCACACCTGGTTGCCGGGATAGTCGATCGAGCCCTCGATGGTGGCGCCGATCATCGGTCCCTTGACGACGCCGTCACGGATCGTGAGCGCGCCATTCTGACGGGTGAACTCGGCGCGGAGCGCGCTGAAGGAGACGCCGTTGCCGGTGCCGTTGGGCGCGCCGGCAGCAACGCGCTCGAGCTGCGCCTCGCCCTTCACGGTGAAGTCGCGCACGTTGATGAGACCCTCGCGCGAGGTGTTCGGCTCGGATGTCGGCGGCTCCATCGCCACCACCATCTGGCCGCCGACCGCCTTGGTATAGGTGTCGGTGAAGCGCAGCAGCGCGCCGGCATCGTTGGTCTGGAGATAGATCACTTCACGGCTGCCCTGCGCGCGGCCACCGCGCAAATCGGCCGCCACCGGCGTATCACGGCCGATCTTGCCACTCAACGTCAAGGCTTTGACGGCGCCGTTGCGTTTCGACATCTTGGCATCGACGCTGCGCATCGCCTCGCCGTTGAAACCGGCGACGGCGCCGAGCTTCACGTCGATGTCGAAATCGATGTTCTTCAGCTTGTTCTTGGCATCGTCTTTGGAATTGCCTGAGATCGCCGACTTCAGGAAACCGCGGCCGTCGAACACGTCGCCGCGCATGGTGCCGCGCACCACGCCGTCCTGGCTGCGCTCCACCTTCAACGAGGCCTTGTCGCCGTCGGAGGGCGAATAGGTCGGGAAGTTCGCGTTCATCAGGTCGCCATTCGCATCGATCTCGAGCGAGCCCTTGATCGAGGCGCCGCCGCCCTCGATGACGATGTCCTCGAAACGCGTCGATTGCGCCGTCGGCACCACTTTGAAGCTGGCCTTGCCGGACTTGCCCGGCAGCTTGACCCAGCCGGGCAGGATGTTGTCGAGCTTGACTGAGGTCAGGTCGGCCTCGACGGCGAGCTTCGTCGTCTGATCCGCGCCGCTCGCGATCTTGCCCGACAGCTTGATCGGCAACGATCCACTCACGGCAGGGCTGAGATCGAACCCCAGGCGCGCGCGGCTGGCATCGTCCAGCGTCGCCTGCAATCTGACGTCCGCATCGCCCTCGGCCGGCTTGCGATAGTCGAGCGAGGCGGCCTGCCCGTTGATCTTGACGTCGCCCTTGACCTGATAGCCCTGGTTGCTCGCGATGATCTTGAGGTTGTTGGCCTCCAGCTTCTGGTTCATCACCAGCTTGTCGGCGGCAAAGCCGTTGAGCTCGGCTGTCACGGCATAGGTCGTGTCGGCCCTGGTCAGCTCGCCCTTGACCGGCATGCCGAGCTGGATGTTCGCCGAGAACGTCCCCTTGCTGGTATTGGGATCGACGACGGTCGAAGACAGATCGCTCAGGCGATCATTGGAGAGCATTTCGGCCGCCGCGGGCACCGGTCCGTCGACGCGAAATCTCGTGCGCGACGGCGACGGCTTGGGCGCCATATCCGGCACCTCGAACGTGAAGTCGGAGATCGTGATCTTGCGGCCGGCGGGCGTGTCGGCAATGCCCTGCCCGATGTTCACGGTCGCAGTGCGGCCGGTCACGCGCGCCTTCAGATCGGCATCGTGCACCACCGGCATGCCGTCCACCGGACGCACCGCGACACCGCTTGCCACGATGTTGACCGACAGGCCGTCGTCGGGGATGGGAGGCCCCTTGCGCGGAAGGTTCTTCACCGGCGAGTTGACGCCGATCTCGATCCGCTGGAGCGTGCCGCGCTCGATCCGCTCGATCACCCATTCACGCAGCTCGGGAACGATCAATGTGGGCCACATCCGCTTCAGCGCGGAGGCCGACATCGGCGTTCCCGCAAAGCCGAGCGTCAGCCGCGGCTCGCCCGAATAGTCGATGGCACCGGTGCCGGCGACACCGATCTCGCCATTGCTGATATCGGCCTGCGTCAGCAAGAGGCGCTTGTGGTCAGTGTCGAAACGGAAACCGATCGCAATACGGTTGAAGACGAGCGGCGGCTCGTTGTCGATGCCACCAAGCAGGATCGAGCCGCCACTGAAGCCGAGCTGCCAGTCATTGGTGGCGCCGTTCGGTGGCTCGAGATGGCCCAGCAGGGTCAGGCGGTTGGCGCCGGAGAGAATTTTGAACGGAGCGACCAGCACCCGCCGGTTCGCGTCCCACTCGACGTTGATCTCGGCCGAGTCGATCGTCATCGGATAATCGGGCGTGTCGGTGTCGATGATGTTGCCCGCGCCGACCGCGATCTTGCCACGGAAGTAGGTCGGCACGCCGTCGCGGCCGAGTTCGCCCTTCAGCTCGCCCGTCAGCGGCAGGTCCGCGGTATAGGTGAGATCCTTGACCCGCAGCGCCAACAGGATGTTGGAGGTCGAGACCTTGTCGGCGCGGATGTCGACCGAGCGCACGCCGTTCTCGGCCGGCCCGATCGTGGCGCGCAGCATCCACGGGCGCGCGCCCTCCTCGCCGAGGCTGAGCGCGACGCCGCCACTGCTCGGCCGGCGCAGGCTGAGCGTGATGTTCTCGAACGACCATTTGCTGCCGCGCTGCTGGTCGTCGACAATCAGATTGCCGTTCTTCAGACCGATCTCGTTGAGGTTCTGGCCGTCGAGGCCGGTCATGCTCAGACTGTCGAGCCAATCGAGGCCCTGAAGAATTCCGCTCTGTGCGGTCGCCTGGGGAGCAGCCTGGGATGTGTCCGGGCTCGCAGGCGCTGTGGCGAATGGCGGCGGCGGGACGCCGTTGCGTGGGAATGTCGGCGGCAAGCCTGCCTCTTTCTTGGAGGCCACGCCGGTTGCCAGCGGCTTTGCGGTGTCGCCGGCCGAGACCGTGACGGTGCCGTCAGGTGCGATGCGGATCGCGAGCTCGGCATCGACGAGATTGAGGCTTTCTGCGCGCAGGTGCCCCATGAGGAGACCCGCACCCGACAGCTTGACCTCGGCTTTCGGCGCACTGGCGACGATGGCGTGATCGCGGTCGCGGACGACGATGTCACGGATGCGGACTGCGATCCGGACCCGCCCCGCCCGCTCGATCTGGGTGCCGCCCACCTCTACGGTGTTGCCGTGGCCGATATTGTCCTCGATGGCGGCTGCCAGCCATGGCGTTGCAATGTCGAGATTGATGGGCCCGGCGCCGAGCCGCCACCACAGCGTGCCGAAACAGCCGACGAAAATGACGACGAGGACGCCAACGACGACGGCCAGCCGCTTCAGCCAGCGGCCGCTGCCCAGCCGGCGACGTAAAGATCCAAACCCGTCACCGAGGCGATGGAAACCCGAATTGGAACGCGATAGCAGCCGGCGCGCGCGATGGCCCGCCGCCTCCTCCTGATCCGGATCCCAATCGGCGTCGTCCCATTCCTGCGGCTGTGATTGACCGCCGCGCCGATCGAAGTCCCGCGTGTAATCCTGGGGCGACTTATTCCTTGCCATTGCCTCTCGATACAGGCGTCCATCGTCGGATTGAGCGCCGCCGGGACCGCAGCCGCCGACGGGGAGCGAAGGCCCCTGCGCCGGCATTGCCGCCGTACTTCGAATATTCCTGCTGTTCGTCATTTCGCCCCGGCAGCGCGTTCAACGAGCAGTGGGGTGGTGCGTGGAATTCCTTGTAACCATACTCCGGCGTCGTCAGACTTGCCCAGCCGAGGGCGCGATTCCGGCACACCGGACGAGAGCTGCAATACCGCTTTGGTTGACCTGTCGAAAGCGACGAAAGGAAGGCGTATGTCCAAGAAATCCCAAAAGAAATCGTCCAAAACGCCCTCCGGCAGTCCGACGGCTAAAAAGAAGACCCTGAAAACGCGGGCAGCGACTCAAACAAGGTCCGCGAAAACACAGCGGACGCCGGCGAGCAAATCAACCAAGACCATAGCAAAAGCAGGATCACATAAGGCCGCCTCGAAACAGTTAAATTCCTCCAAGTCGCCCGCGGCGGCGAAGGTCGCCTTGACCGAGGGCCAGAAGGCTCCCGCCTTCCGTCTGCCCCGCGACGGCGGCGATGTGGTCACGCTGGCGGACTATGCCGGGCAAAAGCTCGTGCTGTTCTTCTACCCTCGCGCCGACACGCCCGGTTGTACCAGGGAGGCGATCGACTTCACCCGGCTGGCGGACGCCTTCACGGCTGGCGGCACGGCCGTGCTCGGCATCTCCGCGGATCCGTTAAAGGCCCAGGAAAAGTTCCGCGACAAGCACAAGCTCGCCATTCCGCTCATCTCGGACGAGACGCACGAGATGCTGGAGGCCTACGGCGCCTGGGGCGAAAAGTCCATGTATGGCAAAAGCTTCCTCGGAATTCTTCGCACCACGGTGCTGGTCGGCCGCGATGGCAAAGTGGCCCGGATCTGGCGCAATGTCCGGGTCGACGGCCATGCCGATGAGGTCCTGGAAGCGGCAAGAAGTCTTTAATCAGTCCTTTGAATTCGAATGTTCCCGTTTCCGGAAAATTAACCATGACCGGCCCAGATTGCTGCGGCAATTAGGGCCGTACGGACTCATCCGACCGGCGCGGGAGTGCCGATGTCGAAAAGTTCTGCCCAATACTCGCAGTACCCCCAACATCATGCCCACGACCACGGACGGGCCTTCCATCGCCATCCAGCCGCCCCAGCGGCGGCGGTTGCGGTCCCCCTTCCCGCGACCGACGACGCCTACACCATTGTCCATGCCGGCAAGCAAGTCCGCTTCGGACCCGTGGTGTTCTGGATCGTGGTCGGTACGGTCGTGCTGCTCGGACTGTGGTCGGCCGCCACCGCCACCTACTTCGCCTTCCGCGACGACGTCCTGACCCGGCTGATCGCCCGCCAAGCCGAGATGCAGTACGCCTATGAAGACCGTATCGCCGAGCTGCGGGCCAAGGTCGACCGCACCACCAGCCGGCAGCTGCTCGACCAGGAGCAGTTCGACCAAAAGCTCGACCAGATCATGAAGCGCCAGACGGCGCTGGAATCCCGGGCTACGGCGCTCGGCGCCATGCCCGACGTGACCGGGTCGATCCCGCGCTCGACACCGCAGCGTGGCGACGCCGGCCAGAACGCAACCCAGGGCACGCCGAAGCCGTCGCCGATCAGCGACACCGTAATCTTTGTGGCGCCGCCGGATCGCGAAGCGCGGCTCGAGTCGCGCGCGCCGACTGTCGCGGCGCCGCCGACCAGCCAATTCGCCAAGAACCAGGGCTTCGACAACGTCCTGGTCCGGCTCACGGCTTCGCTTGATCAGGTCGAGCGTCGCCAGATGGCGGCGCTTAACGCCGTCGAGGAAGGCATGGATTCACGCATGCGCCGGATGCGCGGCGTCGTCAGCGATCTCGGCCTCAGCCTCGCCAATCTCGAAGCCGCCGTACCGCGCACCGCAATGGGCGGGCCTTTCGTACCCGTCAAATTGACGCCCAACGCCGGGCCGTTCGAGAAGCAGCTTTATCGCATCAACACCACGCGCGCCGAGTTGGACCGGCTCAATCGCACGCTGGCGCTGGTGCCCTATCGCAAGCCCGTCATCGGCGAGGTCGAGTTCACCTCCGGCTTCGGCGTGCGCAGCGATCCTTTCCTCGGCCGGCCCGCAATGCATACCGGGCTCGACTTCCGCGCCGCCACCGGCGATCCCGTTCGCGTCACCGCCAACGGCAAGGTAGTTTCCGCCGGCTGGTCCGGCGGCTATGGCCGCATGGTCGAGGTCGATCACGGAAACGGGCTTTCGACCCGCTATGGCCATCTCTCCGAGATCAACGTCAGGATCGGCGAGGTCGTCAAGATCGGCCAGGTGATTGGTCTCGTCGGTTCGACCGGCCGTTCCACGGGTCCGCATTTGCACTATGAGACCCGCATCGAGGGCGAGGCGGTCGATCCGCAGAAATTTTTGCGCGCCGGCGTGCGGCTCAGCGCGGGCTAACGCAGATACACGGCGGATTACTGGCTGCGCTCGTGGCCGACCTCACCTGTGATGACGTCACCGAACAGCTCCCAAGCCTGCCCGTTGAAGCGCATCAGCTGCATCTGCTCGATTGGGAAATAATCGTCAGGCGAGGTGTTGACCATGATGCCCGGCAGCATCAGGTCAGTGTGGAAGTCCTTCAGGTTCGCAGCCTGCTTCATCACGTTCTCGCGGGTGAGATGGTCGCCGCACTGCTTCAAGACCTGGACCATCGCTTCGGCCTGGACGTAGCCATAGACATTGTTGGCGTTAGTCTTGTCGCCGTCAGGGTAATACTTGTCCATGAACGCGCGCCATTTCACCACAGCCGGATCCTTGTCCCAGGTCGGATCGGTCGGGTCTTTCAGATAGACCGTCGAGATGATGTCCTTGGAATAGTCCAGCCCGGCCGGCTTGAGCACCGAGGCAACCGAGGTCGCAGTGTTGGCCAGGAAGAACTTTGGCTTCCAGCCGAGCTCGCCCACCTTCCGGATCGCCTGCGCCGATCCTTTTGGCGCGGCCCATGAGAAGAAAATGTCCGCACCGGAATCGTGAAGAGCAACGATCTGCGAGTCGATCGAGGGATCGCTGACTTCATAGGATTTGTCCGCGATGATCATACTGGCCTTGTCGCCAAGCCCGTCCTTCAGTCCCTTGAACTGGTCCTTGCCGGCATCGTCGTTCTGCCAGAACACCGCGATCTTGCTGTCGGGGAAATGATCGCGGATGTACTTTGCATAGATCCGCCCCTCGCTCTGATAGTTGGGCTGGAAGCCCATGGTCCAAGGGAAATTTTTGGGATCGCCGAACTTGGTGCCACCGGAGGCCACGAAGAGCTGCGGCACTTTCTTGGCGTTCATGTATTTCATGATCGCGGAGTTCGAGGGCGTGCCGAGCGACTGGAAGATCAAGAGAACCTCGTCGCTCTCGACGAGCTTGCGCGCCTGTTCGATCGCTTTCGGGGGCGAATAGGCGTCATCATAGCTGATGAAGTTGATCTTTCGCCCGTTGATGCCGCCTTGATCGTTGATCATCCTGAAAAAGGCGGCCTCCGTCTTGCCGATCACGCCATAGGAAGACGCCGGCCCGCTATAGGGCATGATGTTGCCGATCTTGATTTCGGTGTCGCTGGCGCCGGGGTCGTATTTCTTCTGCGCGAAGGCCGGTGTCGTGGCGAGCACTCCGGCAGCAAGCATGGCGAGGGCAGCAAGGTTGGTGCGACGACCCGGCATCGTTCTCTCCCCTGTATTTTTGTAGTCTTGTTATGCAGGGAGTGTCGCAAGGCGCCCTGCCGCTGGCAAGCGCCGGGATTTTCCGCGAGATGAAACGATGGAGCGGGAACTTACGCGCCGCGACGCAGCAGGCCGGGCACGCGTCCGTCGATCACGAGCAATGCGCTGCCGATGACGATGGCGCCGGCGATCTCGCGCATGGAGATCGCCTCACCAAGCACCAGCCATCCCAGAAAGATCGCGGTGACGGGAATGAGCAGCGTCACCAGCATGACATTGCTCGCGCCCGAGCGTCGCGCGATCTGAAAGAACACGATGTAGGCGAGCGCCGTTGAAAGCGCGGCAAGGCCAAGCACGGCGAGGCAGGTCGTCGGGCTCGGTAGCGGTAGCTGCCATGGCCTCTCCACCGCGCCGGCGACGACCGTCATCATCACGGTGGATGCCATCAGTTGAAATGTCGCCGCTCCAAGCGGGTGCGTGTCCTTCAGCAACCGTCGCGCCGCGAGCGCCGCAAGACCATAGCTGAAGGCGCCGGCGAGGCAGAGCAGGATACCGAGCCCCTGCCCCGGCCTCGTCTCGAAACCCCATCCGCGCAGGATGATCACGCCGGCAAGCCCCAGCGCCACCCCGGCGATACGACGCATCTGCAAGGCCTCCTCACCGGCCGCCGCCATCACCACCACAGTGAACAGCGGCGTGGTCGCGTTCAGGATCGACGCCAGCCCGCTCGGAATGAAAGTCTGGCCGATCACAATGAGCGAGAACGGAATCACGTTGTTGAGCAGCCCGATCGCGACGAACGGCCTCCATCCCATCGTGCCCGAGGGGAAGCCGATCCCCTGCATACGGAGCAACGGTAGGAGAATGGCGGCGCCAAGCGCGACGCGCAGGAACACCAGCGTCAGCGGCGGCAATTCCCGTAAGCCCGCGCTGTTGAAGAAGAACGAGCCACCCCAGAGCACCGAGAGCATGGCGAGCAGCGACCAGTCGCGCGCATCGATGCGGTTGTCGTTCCGGGGCATGGCGTCTCAGCTTGGCGGCCCAGCCCATCCCCTAGAACGGTGCGGTGGACAGTGCCACCCGATTTCCGATGAAGCATCGGTTTACAAAACCGGCGCTTGGAATGAATGGAGCGGCCAAGGCGGCCCCATATTGGTGCACTTGGCTAGGAGGATGTCTTCGGCCGCGACACCAGCTCGATCATCCTGCCTTCATCATCGTCGGGCATCGTCGCTTTCGCCTGCGCGTAAGCCTCCACGGCGGCGCGCGCGACCAGCGGCTTGCTGGCCAGCAGGCTCTCCGCCAAGTTGACGGCATAGGCGGCATCCTTGTGCCGCAGCGCCGATGTGAAGGTCGCACCGCTGAAGTCGCGGGCAACCATGCGCTTGGAGTGGCGCTGCACCTGCGGGCTTGCCGCGACGCCCGACAGAATCGACTCCAGCACCAGATTCATGTCGAGCCCGGCCTGCTCGGCGATCGCAAGGCCCTCGGCGAGGCCGGCGATCTGGATCGCGCCCATCAGATTGTTGATGAGCTTGTAGACCGTGCCGGTGCCGACCGCACCGAAATGGCGGATGGTCGTGCCGATTGGGTCGAGATAAGGCCGCGCGCGAGCGAGATCGGCCGGATCGGCGCCAGCCAAGAGCGTCAACTTCCCGGCTGCGGCCGCATCGGGCAATCCGGTCACGGGGCAGTCGATGTAGATGAGACCGCGCGCATTCAGCTCGCGGCCCATCTCGCGGGCATGGTCATAGGAGACGGTCGAGCATTCGATCGCGATGGTGCCTGCCTTCGCGGTCTTGGCAGCGCCCTTGGGCCCAAGCCAGACCGCACGCGAGGCCTCGTCATCGGCAACCATGGTCACGACGGCGTCGGCATCGATCGCGGCGTCCTCAGGGGACGTCGCCCAATGCGCGCCACGCGCGATCAGGTCTTCGGCCTTGGGCTTGCTACGATTCCACAACGTCACTGTGAAGCCGGCATCGAGATAGCGCCCGGCCATGCCATGGCCCATCCGTCCAAGCCCGATGAAGGCGACGCGGGGCATGATCAGTCCACGTCCTCGATCTCGCCGGTGGTGGTGCCGAAGGCGCGCTGTGCCAGGGTCGCCGCCATGAACTCGTCGAGCTCGCCGTTCAGCACGCCCGAGGTGTCGGAGGTCTGCACACCCGTGCGCAGATCCTTCACCATTTGATAGGGCTGCAGCACGTAGGAGCGGATCTGGTGGCCCCAGCCGATATCGGTCTTGGCGGCCTGGTCGGCGGCCGCCTTCTCCTCGCGCTTCTTCAGTTCCATCTCGTAGAGGCGCGCGCGCAGCATGTCCCAGGCCTGTGCCCGGTTCTTGTGCTGGGAGCGACCGGCCTGGCAGACCACCGCAACACCGGTCGGAATATGCGTCAGGCGCACCGCGGATTCGGTCTTGTTGACGTGCTGACCGCCGGCGCCCCCCGAACGCATCGTGTCGGTGCGGACGTCGGATTCCTTGATGTCGATCTTGATGCTGTCGTCGATGACGGGGAACACCTGCACGCTCGAGAACGAGGTGTGCCGCCGCGCGTTGGAATCGAACGGCGAGATGCGCACCAGGCGATGCACGCCGGCCTCGGTCTTCAGCCAGCCATAGGCGTTGTGGCCGGAGACCTGAATGGTTGCGGACTTGATGCCGGCCTCTTCGCCCTCGGACTCTTCCAGCACCTCGACCTTGAAGCCGTGGGTTTCGGCCCAGCGCGTGTACATGCGCAAGAGCATCTGCGCCCAGTCCTGGCTCTCGGTGCCGCCGGCGCCGGCATGGACTTCGAGATAGGAATCGAAACGGTCGGCCTCGCCCGACAGCAGCGCCTCGAGCTCGCGCCGCGCCACTTCCTTCTTCAGGTTCTTCAGCGCGGCTTCGGCCTCGGCGACCACGCCGTCATCGCCCTCGGCCTCGCCGAGCTCGATCATGCCGATATCGTCTTCGAGTTCCTGCTCGACCTTGCCGATGCCCGACAACGCGTCCTCGAGCGAGGTGCGCTCCTGCATCAGCTTCTGGGCTTTCTGGGGATCGTTCCAGAGGTTGGGATCTTCTGCGAGCTTGTTCAGCTCAGCGAGGCGCGCCGTCGATTTCTCGACGTCAAAGATGCCTCCTCAGCAGCCCGACTGACTGCTTGATCTCTTCTACCAACCGCTCGATTTCGGCGCGCATGTCGCTCTCAGATGTCGCGGAATTGTTCCGCTTACGATTGCAACGGGATGTAACGGCGGCGGCACCAAAGCGCAACCGCCCACTCTCTCAAACGTCGGCGTTATCCGCTAATACAGCCCACCGGTGCCCGGCCGCATGAAAAAGCCGGAATCCGGCTGCTGCTGCTGCGACGCCGGCATGCGCCCATCGGCGTCAGCAACGCCGATGACTGCGTAGTTGTCCGGCGGCGCAGTGCCCGGCTTGAAGGCTTCGAGGATGGTTCCGCCGGTCTCACCCGGGCCAGCGCGCATGCCGGTCTTGGCGACGACGCGCACGAGCTTGATCCCGGCCGGCACCTTGAACGGCACAGCGGGCTTATCTGCGAGCGCCAGCTTGAGGAAATCACGCACGATCGGCGCGGCGAGATGGCCGCCAGTCGCCGCATTGCCTCTGCCGAGCGGACGCGGCTTGTCATAGCCCATATAGACCGCGACCGCGATGTCCGGCGAGTAGCCGACGAACCAGGCATCCTTGGCTTCGTTGGTGGTACCGGTCTTGCCCGCGATCGGCTTGCCCACGTCTTTGAGTACCGTTGCCGTACCGGCCTGGACCACGCCTTCCAACAGCTCGGTGATCTGGTAGGCGGTCATGGAGTCCAACACCTGCTCGCGGCGGTCGATCAGCTGCGGCTCGGGCTGGTTCTTCCAGCCGCCCGGCGCGTCGCAACCGCGGCATTCGCGCTGGTCGTGCTTGAAGATGGTGTGGCCGTAGCGGTCCTGGATGCGGTCGATCAAAGTCGGCTTCACCCGGCGGCCGCCATTGGCGAGCATCGAGTACGCTGTGACCATCCGCATCGCCGTGGTCTCGCCGGCGCCCAGGGAGTATGACAAGTAATTAGGCAACTCGTCATAGACGCCGAAACGCCTAGCATACTCGCCAATTAACGGCATGCCGATATCCTGCGCCAGGCGCACCGTCACCGTGTTACGCGACAGCCGCAGTGCATTACGCAGCGTCATCGGTCCGTTATATTTGCCGGCATCAAAATTCTCCGGCCGCCACACGCCGGCGCCCTGGCCTTGGTCGATTTCGATCGGAGCATCGAGCACCACGGTCGACGGCGTATAACCGTTGTCAAGGGCGGCCGAATAGACAATCGGCTTGAACGACGAACCCGGCTGCCGATAGGCCTGCGTGGCGCGATTGAACTGGCTCTGGTCGAACGAGAAGCCGCCGACCATCGCGAGCACGCGGCCGGTCCAGGGGTCCATCACCGCCATCGCGCCCGACACTTCGGGGATCTGACGCAGCCGGTACTGGCCTTCGATGGGCTGGCCGTCCTTGTAGAGCGGATCGGCATAAATGACATCGCCGGGCTGGAGCACCTGCGACACCGCCGTCGGCGTCTTGCCCTTTGTGCCGCCCTGCACGGCCCGCGCCCAGCGCACGCCGTCGAGTGTGACGAGGCCGGTCTCGCGCTGCTTGCTCACGGCGCCGCCGAGTTCACGGCTCGGCTGAAAGCCGATGCGCGCCGACTGGTCGCTGGTCTCCAGCACCACCGCCATACGCCATGGCGAGATGTCGGAGAGCGACTTGATCTCGGCAAGCTTCACGCCCCAGTCGCCCGAAATATCGAGCTTGCTCATGGCGCCGCGATAGCCCTGCTGCTCGTCATAGTTCACGAGGCCGGCGACCATGGTCTTGCGCGCCATGACCTGAATCTTGGGATCGAGCGTGGTGCGGACAGAAAGACCGCCCTCATACAGCTTCTTCTCGCCATAGCGTTCGAAGATATCGCGGCGGACTTCCTCGGCGAAATATTCGCCGGCGAACGTGTGGGCGCCATTGGAACGGCTGGTGACGGCCAGCGGCTCCTTGCGCGCCTTCTCGGCGTCGGCCTGCTTGATCCAGCCGTTCTCCAGCAGACGATCGACCACGTAATTGCGGCGCTCGATGGCACGGTCGCGGTTGCGCACCGGATGCAGGGTCGCGGGCATCTTCGGCAGTGCCGCCAGATAGGAGGCTTCAGCAACCGTGAGCTCGTTCACCGATTTGTCGAAATAGACGAGCGACGCCGCCGCGATGCCGTAGGCGCCAAGGCCGAGATAAATTTCGTTCAGATACAGTTCGAGGATCTTGTCCTTCGAGTAGGTCTTCTCGATGCGCATCGCCAGCAAGGCTTCCTTGATCTTGCGGGCGAAGGAGACCTCATTGGTCAGAAGGAAGTTCTTGGCGACCTGCTGGGTGATGGTGGAGGCGCCCTGCGGACGCCGGTTCGAGCCGTAGTTCTGGATGTAGACCAGACCTGCGCGCGCCATGCCGGTGTAGTCGATACCGCCATGCTCGTAGAAATTCTTGTCCTCGGCCGCCAGGAACGCGTTGATCACGAGCTTGGGCACCGCCTGGATCGGCAGATACAGCCGTCGCTCCTTGGCGTATTCCCCGAGCAGCGAACCGTCGACCGCGTGCACGCGTGTCATCACCGGCGGCTCGTAATCCTGAAGCTGAGAATAGTCCGGCAAGTCCTTGGAGAAATGCCAGATCAGGCCTGCCACGGCCCCTACACCGACAAGGAACACCACTGTTCCCGCGGCGAACAGGAAGCCCATGAACCGCACCAGCAAGCGCATTATGTGTTTATCCGTTCAAATTCTGGATCAGCCCAGTATCAGTGCCCTTGGCACCCCAAACAGGGGCCAACCTTTACGTCGCGCATTCACCGGCTTACGCAATCACATCAGTGCCGGATTTTAGACGCTTGCCGAGCGGGATTCTCTCCGATTCCGGAACCCCCTGCGGCATTTTTATAAAGCGCCCGCTGTGGCCAAACTAGGGCTTTTGCGGCGAGACGGAAAAACCCTTTCAATTCGAAGAGCCGGCCGTGGCCATCCGCTTCGTCAAAAACCCGTCGATCGCCTGCGCCATGGAGCCCACGGCGCGGGACCGCCAACCCTCGGAGACCAGGTGCTCAAGGTCGCCCTTATTGGAGACATACCCGATCTCGACCAGCACCGAGGGCACGTCGGGCGCCTTCAGCACCCGGAAGCCCGCGGATTTCAGGGGATGCTTGTGCATCCGCACCGTCGACTTCATTTCTCCCATCAGGAGACGGGCAAAGCGGTTTGAAAAGGTGCGGGTTTCGCGCTGGGTGAGGTCGATCAATATGTCGGCGACGTCGGTCGGCTCCTCCGCGAGGTTGAAGCCGGCGATCGCGTCGGCCCGGTTCTCGGCGTCCGCCAGCCGCTGGGCCTCGGCGTCAGATGCCTTGTCTGAGAGCGTGTAGATGGTCGCGCCTTGCGCGTCACCCTCGGCACGAGGCAGCGCATCGGCATGAATGGAGACGAACAAGGCGGCCTTGAGATTGCGGGCGATCTTGGTCCGGTCATTGAGGGGAATGAAGGTGTCGTCGTCCCGCGTCATGACCACGCGATATTTGCCGGCCTTTTCCAGCCGGTCGCGTAGTGCAAGGCCGAACGCGAGCACCAGGTTCTTTTCGCTCTCGCCACTCGACTGCGTGCCATTGTCGATGCCGCCATGGCCGGGATCGATCACGACCACCGGACGGCCATCGGCCTTCTGCTGTGCGGCATCTGGAGTTGCCGTAGCGGGAACCGCGGCAGGCGGCGCCTCGGCGATCGCGGGCCGCAGCTCGGGACGGTGTTCGGGCGCGGGTGACGGCACGAAGGCCGCCCGGTCCACTTCCTCCAGTTCGACCACGAGCCGGGCCGGCTGGCCGTTGGCTGCGTCGACCACATAGGAATTGGCGATCTTCGCCGGTCCGGTCAGGTCGAACACGATTCGCGAGCCGCCCGGCATGACGAGCCCATAGCGGAAGGCCTTGACCAGCCCCCGGCCCCCGCTGCCAGTACCGACGGGCAGTTGAAAATTGACTTGCGGCACATCCACCACCACGCGGTAGGGGTCGGCGAGCGTGACGGCACGGAAGGTAACGGTCTGGTCGATGTCAAGGATGAAGCGGGTCTGCTTCCCGTCGCCGGCCAGACGGGCGGCCGAGGCGATTGGAAAATTCGCCACCGCAACAGAGGGTTGCGGCTGGCTTTCCGCTGCGCTCAGGCGGGAGGAATCAGCACATGGCAATGCCGCGGCGCACAGCAGCACGCATCCCAGCAAAACCCTTTGATTTGTGCGGCTCGCCACCGATTCCGTGCCTCCGAGCAGCCCTTTTAACGCAATAGAACCACAGGGTTAAACGATCCTTAATGACGGATGCGCGAAACTCGCTGACTGTGACCGCCGTGCGACGCTCCCTTGCACGGATGGCTCATTCCTCGTATGTACGGACTGCTGACGGCCGATATTTCCGGTTGTGTCGCATTCAGCCTCCCGGTGCAGCGCCGGAACTCTCAACGTTTGGGAATTCCAGCGTTTTCCGTTCCCCTCTAAGACCAGCGCGGTGCGCGGCAACGAGAGGGAGCGGGTCAAGCTCCGGCGGCGGACGGTCCTGGGTTACCACTCACGTCACCCGGGCGGTTCTGACAGCGACGTAACCCATTACCCGAGCCCTTGATCCCAAGGGAGCGGTTCGTGATCCCAAAAGGCGAGCGCGCTCGCGCCATGCCTGGCCAGCAGCAACTGATTGAGGGGCGGCCTCGCCGCCCAATGTTTCATACGGGCCGACGCTTGATGCGCCAGACTGTGCCGACGAACTCTGAAGGACCATTCGCGACGCTGCGGATTGAAAATCCCGCGCGCCGCATTGGTCCCGAAGCTTCCGGTTCGGCAAGGCGAAAGAGACGGCGTTTCGGCCTTCCCCTCACCCCCGAATCAGGTGGACCGTCGCGTCACCCGGCGGCGCGATACGCGCCCACGGTGAATCGCGCCCGCCGCCGCCAAGAGTTAAGACATGCCCAACAAGATGTTGATCGATGCCACCCACCCGGAAGAGACCCGGGTCGTCGTGGTCCGCGGCAATCGCGTCGAAGAGTTTGACTTCGAGACCGCACAACGCAAGCAACTGCGCGGGAATATCTATCTCGCAAAGGTCACCCGGGTCGAACCCTCGCTTCAGGCCGCTTTCGTCGAATATGGCGGCAACCGCCACGGCTTCCTCGCCTTCAGCGAAATCCATCCCGATTACTACCAGATCCCGGTCGCCGACCGGCAGGCGCTGATCGAGGCCGAGGAACAGGCCCATCGCGAGGCCGAGGAAGAGAGCGAGAACCGCTCCCACGGCCGCCGCCGTTCGCGCCACCGTAACGCCCGCCGCCGAGGTCATGGCGAACGCGTCCGCAGCGACATCGTCGAAGGCCTCGATGCCGGCGCCGATCCCGCGGCCCAGCCGGTCGAGGGCGAGCTCCAGCCGGCGCTGAGCGAGGGCGCGTCGCACGAAGGCGAGCACCTGCACACCGATGCGGAGCATCACGAGCACGACGGCCACGATGATCACGAACACGATCATGGCGATCATGATCACGCCGATCATCATGCCCATGATGACGATCACCATCACGCCCACGATCATGACGACCGTGGTGATCACGGTGAGCACGATCACGACCATGATCATGCCGAGGCGACGCCCGCGCCTGTCGCGGCCGTCGGCGCCGAGCCCGTGGTTGCGGCTGAGACCGGTGCCGAGCCGCAGGAGGCCGTCGCCTCCGAGATGCACGCGGAGGCTCTGGCCGAGACCGTGACCTCTGCTGCCGAGCCGGCCGATGCCGTTTACGCCGCCGGCGAAAGCGTCGAGGCCCCGCACGCCGAGGCCCCAGAAGCAGCCGGCGAAGACGACGAGGACGAGGACGAGGACGAAGAAGCCGAAGAGGAAGTCGTCGAATCCGTCGGCGGCGACGACGTGCTGGAGGAAGTGCCGGAGCGCACCTTCCGCCCGCGCCGCCAGTACAAGATCCAGGAAGTCATCAAGCGCCGCCAGGTGATGCTGGTGCAGGTCGTCAAGGAAGAGCGCGGCAACAAGGGTGCGGCGCTGACGACCTATCTGTCGCTCGCCGGCCGCTATGCCGTCTTGATGCCCAACACCGCGCGCGGGGGCGGCATCAGCCGCAAGATCACCAGCGCGCAGGATCGTTCCCGTCTGAAGGAAGTGGTGCAGGATCTCGATGTGCCCGAGGGCATGGGCATCATCCTGCGCACCGCCGGCGCCGCCCGCACCAAGCCCGAGATCAAGCGCGACTTCGAATATCTGATCCGGATGTGGGAGACGGTGCGCGACCTGACGCTGAAGTCGCAGGCCCCGACCCTCGTCTACGAGGAAGGCTCGCTGATCAAGCGCTCGCTGCGCGACCTCTACAACAAGGAGATCGACGAGATCCAGGTGGCCGGTGAGGCCGGCTACCGGGAAGCGCGCGACTTCATGAAGATGTTGATGCCCGCCAATGTCAGCGCGGTGAAGCAGTATCGCGACGGCCAGCCGCTGTTCTCGCGGATGGGCGTCGAAAGCCAGCTGGATGCGATGTTCTCGCCGACCGTGCAGCTTCGCTCCGGCGGCTACATCGTCATCAACCAGACCGAAGCGCTGGTCTCGATCGACGTCAACTCGGGCCGTTCGACCCGCGAGCACCATATCGAGGACACCGCGCTCAAGACCAATCTGGAAGCGGCCGAAGAGGTCGCCCGCCAGCTCCGCCTGCGCGACCTCGCCGGCCTGATCGTCATCGACTTCATCGACATGGACGAGAAGCGCAACAACCGCGCGGTCGAACGCAAGCTGTCCGATTGCCTGCGGCAGGATCGCGCGCGCATCCAGGTCGGCCGCATCTCGCATTTCGGCTTGCTGGAAATGTCGCGCCAGCGCATTCGCGCCAGCGTGCTGGAGAGTTCGACCGATCCCTGCCCGCATTGCGGCGGCACCGGCCATGTCCGCTCGGTCTCGTCGGTGGCGCTCCAGTTGCTGCGCGGCCTCGAAGAGATCCTGATGAAGGGCGCGACCCACAATCTCGTGGTCCGCACCCGCACCGACGTGGCGCTCTACGTGCTGAACCACAAGCGCGGCCACCTGCGCGACCTCGAGACCGCCTTCAAGGTCACGCTGTCGGTCATCGCCGATCCCAGCGTCAGCGGACCTCAGGCTTATGTGATCGACCGCGGCGAGCAGGTGCATACGCTGGAAGCGGCCAAGGCGCTGCTCGCGGCGCAGGCGGCTGCAAGCCCGCCGCCCATGGTGGAAGAGGCCTATGAGGACGAGGAGTTCGATCCGGAGCTGGAATCCGAGATCGAGACCGAGGAGACCGAAGGTCTCAGCGAGGAACAAGCTGCCGGCGAGACAGCCGTCGAGCAGGACGGTCAGCGCCGCAAGCGCCGCCGCCGCCGCCGCGGCCGCGGTGGCCAGCGCGACGGCGATTTGCGCGAGGATAGCGCGCCCACGCATCCTGAGGCCGCCATGGCAGCCGGCGAAGGCGAAGAGGACTCCGAGTCCGAGCAGGACGGCGAGGAAGGCGAGGAACAGGTGGCCCGCGGCGAGCAGCAGGGTAGCGGCGATCGCCGCCGCCGGCGTGGTCGCCGTGGCGGACGCCGTCGTCGCGGTGGCAACGAGGAAGGTCTCGCCGGGTCCATCGGCGACGAGCTCGCAGCCAACGCTCCGCCGGAAGCAACCGACGCCGTCGCCGATTTCGATGGCTTCAGCAACGAGGCCGCGCCTTCGATCGCAGAGCCCGAACACAGGGCCGAACCGCAGGCGGCGGCGCCTGCATCGCGCGCCGACGCGCAGAGCGAGATACCGGCCGAGCCCGCTCCCGCAGCGGCTCCTGCGGCGACGACCACAGCGCCGGTCGAAGAGCCCGCCGATGACAAGGCCGCGCGACGCCGCTCCACCGTCCGGGAAAAGGTCAGCTTCCTGCTGAACAGCCAGCCCGAGCCCGCAACACCGGTTGCGCAGGCGACCGAATCGGGTGCTGCGCCCGCCCCGGCAGCTGAGCCGGCACCGCAAGCCGCAAACGAAACTCGCCCCGCCCCGCGCCGTGCCGGCTGGTGGTCGCGCCGCTTCGGTGGCGGCGAATAAAGCCGAGCATCCAATGCAAAACGCCCGGCACAGCCGGGCGTTTTTGTTTCGATGCTATGCGCGCTGATCACCTGCCCGGCCGTTTCCGATATGCTAGATCGCTTTCATCATTTTGAATGGGACTGGCGTTGTCAAAGCTTTGCGATTCCAGTGCTCGCGGCGATCAGAGCTTCTTCGAAACAGCCGACGTGACCGATCCGGCGCGGCTCGCCGCGGCGCCGCCGCTGTCGGCCGCACCGGGCTTCCTCGCCTGGGACTGACCGGACCTCGCCCACAACCAGCCTGGAGAAATCTGCCAATGCAAAGCGCGATCGTTCTCGGCGGCGGCATGATCGGCGTCAGCGCGGCGCTGCACCTGCGGCAGCGCGGCTGGTCCGTCACGCTGGTCGACCGCAGGGAGCCGGGCCGCGAGACCAGCTACGGCAATGCGGGAATGATCCAGGCGGAAGCGGTCCGCCCCTATCCGATGCCGCGCGACCTCGCCACGCTGCTGAAGATCGCGACCGGCCGCACCAATGACGTGCGTTACAGCCTGTCGTCGCTTCATCTCCATATTGAGCCCCTGCTCCGCTATTGGTGGCATTCGGCGCCGAAGCGGCATCGCGAGGCGATCGAGGCCTGGGCCCGGCTGATCGCCTATGCGACCGCTGAGCACGACATCCTCATTCGCGAAGCCCACGCCGACAATCTCATCCGCCGCGCCGGCTATCGCATGCTGCATCGCGACCCTGCGTCATTCGATCTCGCGATCAAGACCGCAGAGGAAGACCAGCGCGAGTTCGGCGTGAATTTCCGCGTGCTCTCCGGCAGCGAGCTTGCCAAGGCCGAGCCGATCCTGCGCGACGATCTCCCCGGCGCGATCCATTGGCTCGACACCTGGACCGTGTCCGATCCAGGTGCCCTCGTCACGGCCTATGCCGAGCTGTTCGAGCGGCTCGGCGGCACGGTTGTGCTCGGTGACGCCCAGAGCCTGCGGCAGACCGCAACCGGCTGGTCCGTCGATACGGACCAGGGACGTCTTGACGCTGCCCATGCCGTCGTGACGCTCGGGCCGTGGTCACCCGATCTGTTGCACAAGTTCGGCTATCGCATTCCGCTGGTCCGCAAGCGCGGCTACCACATGCACTACAGCGGCGGCGCCTCACTCGACCTGCCCCTCGTCGACAAGGGCGGCGGCTACGCCATGGGTCCGATGGCCAAGGGCATCCGCATCACCACCGGCGCGGAATTGACCGGTATGGACGCGCTGGCAACGCCGGTGCAACTCGCCAGCGCCGAGGCCTCCGCGCGCGAGCTGATCGATCTCGGCAAGCGGGTCGAGCCGGATCCGTGGTTCGGCACGCGCCCCTGCACACCCGACATGCTCCCGGTGCTTGGGCAAGCTCCACGACATCCGGGCCTCTGGATGAATTTCGGCCACGGCCACCAGGGCTTTACGCTGGGGCCGGCGACGGGACGCCTGCTCGCGGAAATCATGAGCGGCGAGACGCCGGCGATCGATCCCGCGCCCTACCGGCCGGAGCGGTTCTAGCTGTCGACAGGCGCCTTACTCGGATGCGCGCCGAAAGAAAAGGGCTGATCGAGGAGTCTCGACCAGCCCTACGACTTCGAAGCCCGACGCGTCGCGCAGATCAGTCCGTCGTGATCGCGGTCTCCATGTCGGTCGGATCGATCTGCTTGGAGAGGTTGGCGTTGAGCTTGTCGCGGTCGAGCTCACCCTCCCACCAGGCGACGATCACGCAGGCGACGCCGTTGCCGCACAGATTGGTCAGCGCGCGGCACTCGCTCATGAACTTGTCGATGCCGAGCACGATCGCCATGCCCGGGACGAGCCGCGGATCGACCACGGCGAGCGTCGCCGCCAGCGTGATGAAGCCCGCGCCGGTGATGCCGGAGGCGCCCTTCGAGGTCAGCATGGCCACGACGAGGATCGTGAGCTGCTGACTGAAGGAGAGATCGTAACCGAGCGCCTGCGCAATGAAGAGCGTTGCCAGCGTCATGTAGATGTTGGTGCCGTCGAGATTGAACGAGTAGCCGGTGGGCACCACGAGGCCGACCACCGACTTGGAGCAGCCGAGCCGCTCCAGCTTCTCCATCAGCGACGGCAGCGCGCTTTCCGACGACGAGGTGCCGAGCACGATCAGCAGTTCGTCCTTGATGTAGGCCAGGAACTTGAAGATCGAGAACCCCGCCATGCGCGCGATGATGCCGAGCACGACGAACACGAACAGCGCCGCGGTGAGGTAGAACGTGGCGATCAGCCCGACCAGGTTGAGGATGGCGCCAGTGCCGAACTTGCCGATCGTATAGGCCATCGCGCCGAACGCGCCGATCGGTGCTGCACGCATGACGATGGAGATGACGCCGAACACGGCATGCGCGGCATCGTCGATGAAGCTGCGCATGGTGTGGCCGCGCTCGCCAAGGCTCATCAAAGCAAAGCCGAACAGCACCGAGAACAGCAGCACCTGGAGGATCTCGCCTTGCGCGAAGGCGCCGACCACGGTGTCGGGAATGATGTGCAGCACGAAGTCGACCGACTTCTGACCGGCGGCCTGCTTGGCGTAATTTGCGACAGCCGCCTCGTTTGCTGCGCCACTGCCGAAGCCCGCGCCGGGCTTCACCAAGTTGCCGATGAGGAGTCCGATCACCAGCGCGAAGGTCGAGACGATTTCGAAATAGACCAGCGCCTTGACGCCGATGCGCCCGACCTTCTTGGCATCCTGGATGTGGGCGATACCCGAGACGACGGTGCAGAAGATGATCGGAGCGATCACCATCTTGATCAGCTTGATGAAGCCATCGCCGAGCGCCTTGATCCACTCATTGGTGGCGAGCGATGGCCACAACCAACCGACGATGGCGCCGAGCACGATCGCGATCAGCACCTGAACGTACAGAACTTTGTACCACGGCTTGGCCGCGGGCGGCGCGACCGGCGCCTCCGCGATCGTTGTCGTCGTCATCGTTTCACTCCCCCTCAGACTATCGGACCAGCCAAGATCAACTTGGCCGGCCCTGTCAATCGGAACTGGTCGTTGCTGCGCGTATTACCCGCGGCGGTCGACGATCCGGCGCGCTGCCGGCATCAACGCCGCGCCGAGCGCGTTCTTCACCAGCGAAGCCGCAATGAACGGCACAATTCCGACCTGCCAGGCCTTCGCGGCACCGAGGCCGAGGCCAAAGGCCAGCCAGCCGAACCCAGCGGCGAGAATGACGATATGGCCGACGGCCATTGCCGCAAACAGCGGCACCACGCTGCGATCCCAGCCACGCTCGGCGAGCCAGCCGGTCACGAAGGCTGCCGCAACGAAACCGAACAGATAGCCCGCGGTCGGTCCGACCAGCGGAGCGATCCCGCCTACCGGGCCGGCAAATACGGGAAGCCCCAGCGCGCCCTCGGCGAGGTAGGCAATCATGGTTGCGCTGCCAAGGCGCCAGCCATAGGCAGCGCCGATCATCAACACCACCAGCGTCTGCAACGTCATGGGCACGTAAGGCAGCGGCAGGCTGACCTTGGCTGATAGCGCCATCAGGGCGGTGCCAAGCGCAATCAGCACGAAGGCGCGCAAAGCGCCGACGGTTTCACCCGGCCGGATCGGCCACATCAATGCGGCGAGAGGAGAATGCGAGGTGGCAGCGGGCGCGGCAGATTGTTCAGACAAGATGAACTCCGGAAGGCGTCAAAACTGGCGGCTATTTAAGCCAGTGGGCGATCCGGTCAACTGCCTCCTGCATCTCTTCGGACGAACGTGCGTAGGAAAAGCGAAGGAACGAGCGTCCGTGAATGGGATCGAAATCGAGGCCGGGCGTCGCCGCAACATGGGCCTGCTCCAGCATCTGCTTGGCAAACTCGAAACTGTCGGCAGTGAAGTCGGAGACGTCGGCATAGAGATAAAAGGCGCCGTCGGCCGGCAGGAATCTCGTCAGTCCAGCCTTCGGCAATCCATCGATCAGGACGCGCCGGTTTTCCTGATAGCCGTGCTTGATCTCCTCCATCTCGGCCGCGCCGTCGAAGGCGGCCTCCGCCGCGATCTGCGACAGCGACGGCACCGAGATCGAGAGGTTCTGCTGGAGCCGCTCGATCGGCCGCGCCAGAATCTCAGGCACGACCATCCAGCCGACGCGCCAGCCCGTCATGCAAAAATACTTCGAGAACGAGTTGATCACGAGCGTGTGCTCCGACAGCGCCGCCGCCGTCACGGCCGGAAACGCATAATCGAGCCCGTGATAGATCTCGTCGGAAATGAAGCGGATACCTGCATCCTGCGCGGCTGCGATCAGGCCAGCGAGCGCCTCGCGGCGCATCATGGTCCCGGTCGGATTGGCGGGACTGCCGACCAGCACGCCCTTCAGCGGCTCCTTGCGATGGGCGGCAAGCAGCGCCTCGCCGGTGAGCGCGTGGCGCGTCTCGTTCGTGGTCTCGATCAGCACCGGCTCGCAGCCGAGCGCGGTGAGGATATGGCGGTAGGGTGGATAGCCCGGCACGGTCACCGCGACGCGATCGCCGGGCTCGAACATCGACAGGAAGGCCAGGATAAATCCGCCGGAGGAGCCGGTGGTCACCACGATCCGCTCGGGGCTGAGGTCACAGCCATGGACATCGCGATAATGCCGCGCGATGCGCTCGCGCAGTGAGGGGATGCCGAGTGCGGAGGTGTAGTCGATCCGTCCCGCTTCGAGCGCGGCATGGGCGGCCGCGATCGCGGTCCTGGGCGCGCCGGCCGCGGGCTGACCGACCTCCATGTGGATGACACGGCCACCTGCGGCCTCGATTCGGGCCGCCGCGGTCATGACGTCCATCACCATGAACGGGGGAACATCGCTGCGGCGGGAGGGCTCGAGCCACTGCCCCAACCGGTTCCTCAATGTCGCATCGTGCATCGATTTCCGCTATTCGCTGGCAGACCGGTCCGTCCGGTCCGGAAAACGGGGCGCTTGCGCCCCAGACTAGCCGCATTGTACGGCTCATAAGGGGTAACGCTCACAAGGGCATATCGCGTATCCGGTCCGCCGCCAATCGCCAAAAACCAATCACGAAACTGCTTGACCAAGACCGTTTGACCCAGACCGCTTGATGTTGCTCCAGATCGCATTGCGCAAGAAGGCTTCCGCCCTCACCGCTCTCATCACGGCCACGGCGATCGCGCTGACGCCGTTCTCGGCTGCGCGTGCGCAGGCCAAGGGGCCGCCGGTCCTACGCGACACCGAAACCGAGCAGCTCCTGCGCGAATATACCCGCCCGATCCTGCGCGTCGCCGGTCTGGAGAAGCACAACATCCAGATGGTGATCATCAACGACGGCTCGTTCAACGCGTTCGTCGCGGACGGCCGCCGCATCTTCGTCAATTGGGGCGCGATCCTGCAGTCGGAGACACCGAACCAGATCATCGGCGTGCTCGCGCACGAGACCGGGCATCTGGCAGGCGGCCATCTGTCCAAGCTCCGCGAGCAGCTCGCCACGGCCCAGACCCAGATGATCATCGCGATGCTGCTCGGCGCCGGCGCGATCGCAGCCGGCAGCACCCGCAGCTCGAGCGCCGGCAACAACGGCCTTGCCAATGCCGGCGCCGCCGCGATCGCCGGCCCGCAGGAGATGATCCGCCGCACGCTGCTGTCCTATCAGCGCCAGCAGGAGGAGAACGCCGACCGTGCCGGCGTGAAATTCCTCACCGCGACGGGGCAGTCGCCGAAGGGCATGTACGAGACCTTCAAGCGCTTCACCAGCGAGAGCCTGTTCGCCGCGCGCGGCGCCGATCCCTATCTGCAGTCGCATCCGATGCCGGCCGAGCGCGTCGCCTCGCTCCAGGAGTTCGCAAGCTCAAGCCCCTATTGGGACAAGAAGGACGATCCCGCGCTCCAGCTCCGGCATGACATGGTGCGCGCCAAGATCTCGGCGTTCATGGAGCGGCCGGAGACGGTGTACCGCCGCTATCCCCAGACCAACGACAGCATGCCGGCGCGCTATGCCCGTGCCATCAGCACCTATCTGCATGGGGACTTGCGCAGCGCGCTCACCCAGATCGACGCGCTGATCCAGGTCCAGCCGAACAATCCGTATTTCTACGAGGTGCGCGGGCAGGCCTTGCTGGAGAGCGGCAAGCCCGCCGAGGCGATCGCTCCCCTGCGCAAGGCGGTGCAGCTTTCGAACAATGCGCCCCTCATCGAG
Source organism: Bradyrhizobium sp. 179 (assembly GCF_023073535.1). Lineage (NCBI taxonomy): Bacteria > Pseudomonadati > Pseudomonadota > Alphaproteobacteria > Hyphomicrobiales > Nitrobacteraceae > Bradyrhizobium > Bradyrhizobium sp. 179. Next base: position 133,449 of record NZ_JADPJR010000030.1, read on the forward strand.
ATGTTACTTGGGCAGGCTCTGGTTGGAACCGATAATAAGGCCTACACCGATGACGCCGTTCGGATTCTCCGCGCCGCGGTGGCACGAGAGCCCGAGGCCGCGCTCGGCTATACCCAGCTCGCGATGGCCTATGGACGAAAGGGAGATTATGCCGAGGCGGATCTCGCGTCGGCACAGGCCGCCTACTTGCGCGGTGATAACAAGACCGCCCGCGAGCTCGCCACGCGCGCGAAAACCCGTTTCGCTGTCGGCACACCCGGCTGGGTCAAGGCCGACGACATCCTGGCGGCCAAGCCGCCGCGCAACTGACGCAACGTAATCGACGCCCGACACCACGACGTCACGACATCGAGCTTTAGTCCGCCGCGACGTTTTACCGAAACCTGCCTTGGATAAGAGGATTTGCCCATGCCTTCGCTGCGCCTGCTAGCTCCCGCGTTGTTTGCGCTCGCCATGTTCGGCGCAGCCGCGCCCGCGTCGGCCGACAGCTTCTCCAATGCCCAGCGCACCGACATCGAGGCGATCATCAAAAATTATCTCGTCAGCCATCCCGAGGTGCTCGAAGAGGCCATGGCCGAGCTCGGCAAGCGCCAGGCCGCGGCCGAAACCCAGAAGCACGAGGCCAGCATCGCGCAGAATGCCGACGCGATCTTCAACTCGCCGCGCCAAGTCGTGCTTGGCAACAAGGACGGCGACGTCACCTTCGTCGAATTCTTCGACTACAATTGCGGCTATTGCAAACGCGCCATGGGCGACATGCTCGACCTCATGAAGAGCGATCCGAAGCTGAAGGTCGTGCTGAAGGAATTTCCCGTGCTGAGCCAGGGCTCGGTCGAGGCGGCCCAGGTCGCCGTCGCCGTGCGCATGCAAGATCCCTCCGGCAAGAAATATCTCGACTTCCACCAGAGGCTGCTCAGCGGCCGCGGCGCGGCGGACAAGGCGCGCGCGATTCAGGCCGCCAAGGAGGCTGGTCTCGACACGGCTAGAATCGAGAAGGACATCGCCAGCCCCGAAGTGCGCGCCACCATCGAGGAGAACTTCAAGCTCGCCGAAGCGATGGGCATGAACGGCACGCCGAGCTACGTGATCGGCAAGCAGATCGTGATTGGCGCCGTCGGCGTCGAAAGCCTCAGGGAAAAGATCGGTATTGCCCGCTGCGGCAAGGCGACTTGTTGATAAAGCGACTTGCCAATCGCGCCCTTCACAACTCGCACACGCAAAAAGGCCGGCTGAAAAGCCGGCCTTTTTCGTGCGCCGAACGGTGGCGCCTTCGTGCAAGGTCATTCATCTGGTATTCAAGAAACAAATGCCGCGGAACAGGCGAAGTTCCGGAACAACTCAAATCTCCTTTCGTTGTCGGCGCGGGCAATGACGTAAGGAACACGTGAGGAGAATTTCGATGTTGAACCGCTTTATGATCTCGGTTGCCGCACTCGCACTCGTCGCGGGCACCGGTCTGGCGAACGCACAAAACACCACGGGCCGCGATAGCGGCGCTGGTGGCTCGCAGCAGATGCAGCACTCGCAGTCCTCGGGCGGCGCCGCTGAGCGCGGCTCCATGGGCAAGGAGTCCTCTAGCGCCGAGAAGGGAACTGTCGGCCAGGCCGGCGGCTCCAGCATGAAGTCCGATCGAGGCTCCGAGGACAAGTCCTCCGGCGCGATGAAGGACGAGCACTCCGGCGGCGCGATGAACAAGAATGCGGCCGAGGATAAGTCTGGCGCGACCAAGGGCCAGCGCACCGACGAACGCGCGCAGGGCCAGATGGACAAGTCCCAGCAGGACAAGTCCAAGAGCATGACCCAGGACACGACGAAATCCGGCAGCAAGGACCAGAAGGACATGAAGGCTGAGGGCAGCAAGAGCGGCACCTCGACCAACAATGCCCAGAACCGTCCGGGCACCGGCACGAGCACCAATCAGAATGCCCAGGGTCAGACTGGTACCAGCAGCAGCCAGAACGCGCAGGGCCAGGCCGGCACCAGCTCGACCCAGAACGCGCAGGGCCAGAGCTCGACCTCGACCACCGTCGGCCAGGCAGGCGCCGCTGCGAAGCTCTCGACCGAGCAGCGGACTCAGATCACGTCGGTGATCCGCGAGGAGCGTGTCGCCCCCGTGACGAATGTGAACTTCCAGGTGTCGGTCGGCACCCGCATTCCGCGCGAGGGCATCACGCTGCACCCCCTGCCGTCGCGGGTCGTGACGATCTATCCGGAGTGGCGGACCTATAAGTACGTCCTGGTTCGCGATGAGATCGTGATCATCAATCCGGACACCTACGAGATCGTGGCGGTCCTGAACGCCTAAGTCCGGATGACGGCAACCTCAGGGGCGGGCAGCGATGCCCGCCCCTTTGCGTTCGGCCGGCAGCCATGCTTTGGACTGGTTAACAAGCAATTTCCGCAGCTTCCGCACAGGTTTTTGCGCACTGGATGAGGTCCTTGAAGCTACCCGGGAGGCCTTCAACTCTTCCCCTCGCCCGCTTTGTTACCTATAACCCCGCCACGCCGAAGCACCTCTGCCGGGATTGGAATGGCCGAACCTGCAACCGACACGATCCTCGTCCTGAACGGGCCGAACCTCAACATGCTGGGGACGCGCGAGCCCGAAAAGTATGGCCACGCGACGCTGGCTGACGTCGAGGCGCTGTGCCGAGAGACCGCGGCGAGCTTCGGCCTCAAAGCCGACTGCCGGCAGTCCAACCGCGAAGGCGAGTTGATCGATTTCATCCACGAGGCGCATGCGCGCAAGATGAAGGGCATCATCATCAATGCCGGCGGCTACTCCCACACCTCGATCGCGCTCCATGACGCACTGCTCGCGGTGCAGATTCCCACGGTCGAAGTGCACGTGACCAACATCCACGCCCGCGAGAGCTTCCGTCATCACTCCTACACCGCGCGCGCGGCCTTCGCCTCGCTCTGCGGTTTCGGCATCGAAGGCTACCGCCTCGCCATCCAGGGCCTTGCCGCCAAGCTCGGCATCAAGCCCAAAGCCTGACGCCCCCCTTCCAACAGGACATTCGGATCAAACAACATGGCGCGCCAGCCAGACGACAAAGCAGCCGCAAGGTTTTCCAGCGAGGATTCCGCGCTCATCCGCGAGCTTGCCCTGCTGCTCGATGAGACCAGCCTGACCGAGATCGAGATCGAACGTGCGGGCCTGCGCCTGCGCGTCGCACGCAATGTCAGCGTTGCCGCAACCATGCCGATGCCGGTCACCGCCTCTCCCGCCACCCTGCAGCCGGCCGGCGCCGCGCCCGCAACGGCTGCGACCGACCTGTCGAAACATCCGGGCGCCGTGACCTCGCCGATGGTCGGTACCGCCTATTGGGCGCCGGAGCCCGGCGCCAAGCCGTTCATCGAGGTCGGCACCAAGGTCTCGGTCGGCCAGACGCTGCTGATCATCGAAGCCATGAAGACGATGAACCAGATCCCGTCACCGCGCGCCGGCACGGTGACACAGATCCTGGTCGAGGACGGCCAGCCGGTCGAATACGGCGAGCCGCTGGTGATCATTGAGTGACGCGAATGGGGAATAGCGAATAGCGAATGGCGTCAGCCTTCCCTACTCGCCATTCGCCACTCGCCATTCGCCATTCGCTGCAGGACAACATGTTCGACAAGATCCTCATAGCCAATCGCGGCGAGATCGCTCTTCGCATCCTCAGGGCTTGCAAGGAGCTCGGGATTGCGACCGTGGCGGTGCACTCCACCGCCGACGCCGACGCCATGCATGTGCGCCTGTCGGATGAGAGCGTTTGCATCGGGCCGCCACCCTCGAAGGACAGCTATCTCAACGTGCCCGCACTGCTCGCGGCCTGCGAGATCACTGGCGCGGATGCGGTGCATCCCGGCTACGGTTTCCTGTCCGAGAACGCGCGCTTTGCGGAAATCCTCGCAGAGCACAACCTGCATTTCATCGGTCCAAAGGCCGAGCACATCCGCTTGATGGGCGACAAGATCGAGGCCAAGAAGACCGCCAAGCGCCTCGGCATCCCGGTGGTGCCCGGCTCCGACGGCGCCGTCGGTCCCGATGATGATGCGCTTTCGATCGCGAAGAAGATCGGATTTCCCGTGCTGGTGAAGGCTGCGGCCGGTGGTGGCGGCCGTGGCATGAAGGTCGCCCACAGCGAGACCGACCTCCAGGTGGCGCTGTCGACCGCGGCCAACGAAGCCAAGTCCGCCTTTGGTGACGCCTCCGTCTACCTCGAAAAATACCTCCAGAAGCCGCGTCACATCGAGATCCAGATCCTCGGCGACGGCCGCGGCGGCGCCATTCATCTCGGCGAACGCGACTGCTCGCTGCAACGCCGCCACCAGAAGGTCTGGGAAGAGGGCCCCTCGCCGGTACTTGCCGCGGCCGCGCGCGCCAAGATCGGTGAGACCTGCGCGAAAGCGATGCGCGAGATGAAATATCTCGGCGTCGGGACCATCGAATTCCTGTTCGAGGACGGCGAGTTCTACTTCATCGAGATGAACACCCGCATCCAGGTCGAGCATCCCGTCACCGAGAGCATCACCGACATCGACCTCGTGCTGGAGCAGATTCGTATCGCCGCGGGCGGGGATCTGCCGGCGCGGCAGGACGAGGTCCAGGTCATCGGCCACGCGATCGAGTGCCGCATCAACGCCGAAAATCCGCAAACCTTCCGCCCCTCGCCGGGCCGCATCCTGCAATATCATCCCCCCGGCGGGCTCGGCGTCCGCATCGATTCCGCCGTCTACCAAGGCTATACGATCCCGCCCTATTACGATTCCCTGGTCGGCAAGTTGATCGTGCACGGCAAGACCCGCGCCGAATGCCTGATGCGACTGCGCCGGGCGCTGGACGAGATGGTTGTCGAGGGCATCGAGACCACGCTGCCGTTGTTCCGCGCGCTGGTGCGCGAGGACGACATTATCAACGGCGACTATCACATCCACTGGCTGGAACAGTACCTGGCCGGCAAGGCGGAACCTACCCCCAGATAATCCTCCCTGTTTCTGGAACCGTTTGGCCCTGATTGCGTTCTGGACCGCGGGGACAGTTCCAAGGGGGCGCTTTGAATTCTGCTGAACCTAAGACCGTCGTGAAGGCTTGGGCGCAGCGACGGCGCGCATTTTGGCAGATCCTGCTGTTCTCGGCGGGCCTTTTGGTGCTGACCGTGATCAGCGCCGGCTCCGTCTACCTCGTCAACAAGGCCAGGGATGATAGCAAATGGGTCATCCACACCATCGAGGCCGAGAACCAGATTAACGCCCTCCTGCTGGAAATCCGGCGTGCCGAAAGCTCCGCCCGGGCCTACCTGCTGACGCGAGGGGCGGATTTCAAAGCCGACCATGACAAAGCCGTGGCGGCCATCGTACCTGCCCTCGACAGGCTTACGCACCTGATCGGCGACAATCCGGAACAACGCAAAAGCATCGACAAGCTGAGCTCGGCGATCGAGACGCGGCTCGGCCAATTGGCGCAGGAAATCGATTTCATCCGCCAGGATCAGCCGGACAAGGCCACAGCGCTGGTTCGCGAGTTCGCCTCTACCGACGCCACGGCCGCGATCGCCGAAATCGCGACCGGAATGCTTCAGGAAGAGGAACGGCTGTTCCGCCTCCGCACGGCCAATTCCGACCGCAGCCAGACCCTCGCCGCATCGATGACCGGCATTGGCTCCGGCCTCGTCGTGCTGCTGGCGATGATCTCAATCTGGCTGGTGCGGCGTTCGGCGCGGGCCCGCGACGAGGCCGAGAACCGCCTGCGCGATGCCTATGCCAACCTCGAGACTGTCGTCGATGAGCGCACCGCGGACCTGCGCGAAGCCAATGACGAGATTCAGCGCTTTGCCTACATCGTCAGCCATGATCTGCGCTCGCCACTCGTCAACATCATGGGCTTTACCAGCGAGCTCGAAGAGCTCGGCGGCGACATTTTCCGCCGTATCGGCGGTCTCACCCATGTCGCCGCCGACGGGCCGCCGCCCGCTTCCGGCGAGATCGTGCTCGAAGGCGCCGACAAGCAGCTTTCGGAGGACTTCTGCGAAGCGCTCGGCTTCATCAAGACGTCGATCGCCAAGATGGATCGGCTGATCTCCGCCATCCTCAACCTCACACGCGAAGGCCGCCGCGAATTCCAGCCGGTGAAAATCGACACGGGCGAGCTGATCGGAGCCATCGTGTCGACGCTGGCGCACCAGGCCGCCGAGGCACAGGCCGAGATTCAGGTTGAACCCCTGCCCAACCTCGTCAGCGACCGCCTCGCGCTCGAGCAGATCTTCTCCAACCTGATCGACAACGCCATCAAATACCTGAAGAGCGGCGTGCCCGGCGAGATCAGAATCCGCGGGCGCACCAAGCTCGGCTACGCGATCTTCGAGATCAGCGACAACGGCCGCGGTATCGATCCGAAGGATCACCAGCGGATATTCGACCTGTTCCGCCGCGCGGGAACCCAGGACAAGCCCGGCCAGGGCATCGGTCTTGCACATGTGCGTGCACTTGTGCGTCGCCTCGGCGGCACCATGTCGGTATCATCGGAACTGAACGCTGGCAGCACGTTCACGATCACGCTGCCGATCGCCTGGAACATGAGCAACCGGAACGCAGATCGATGACTCAGCCAGTTACCATCATCATGATCGAGGACGACGAGGGCCACGCCCGCCTGATCGAGCGCAACATCCGAAGGTCCGGCGTCAACAACGAGATCGTCTCCTTTGCCAACGGCACGGACGCGATGAGGCATCTGTTCGGCGCCGACGGCACCGGGCTCGTGCAGAAGGGCAATGCGCTCCTGATCCTGCTCGACCTCAACCTCCCCGACATGACCGGGATCGACATCCTGAAGCAGATCAAGGAGAATAAATATCTGAAGGCTTCGCCCGTGGTGGTGCTGACCACCACCGATGATACCCAGGAGATCAAGCGCTGCTACGAGCTCGGCTGCAACGTCTACGTCACTAAGCCGGTCAACTACGAGAACTTCGCCAATGCTATCCGGCAGCTCGGCCTGTTCTTCTCGGTCATCCAGGTCCCGCCCGCCGCCACATGAATCAGCACACGCCAACACTGCTCTACATCGACGACGACGACGCGCTGGCGCGCCTGGTCGATCGCGGCCTGACGCGGCGCGGCTACAGGGTCGTTCATGCCGCGAGCGGCGAGGAAGGCCTTGAGCGCATCCGCCGCGCGGGCGCCGAGGGCGGCATCGATGTGGTGGCACTCGATCAGTATATGCCGGGCCTCGACGGGCTGGAGACGCTCGAGCAGATCATGGCGATCCCGGACGCGCCCCCGGTCGTGTTCGTCACGGCGTCGCAGGATTCCAGCATCGCGGTCACCGCGCTGAAGGCCGGGGCGGCCGATTATCTGGTCAAGGACGTCCAGGGCGATTTCATCCCGCTCCTCCACGTCGCCGCCGAAGGCGCGCTGCGCCAGGCCGAATTGCAGAGGGCGCGCGAGGAAGCCGAAGCCGAGATCCACGCCTCGCGCGACCGCTACGCGGCGCTCGCCGCCGAACGCGAGCTGCTGCTGCGCGAGGTCAACCACCGCGTCGGCAACTCCCTCCAGATCATCGCCTCGCTTCTGCATCTTCAGGCGAGCTCCGCCGCGCAGGACGAGGTCAAAGCGGCGCTGACCAATGCCATGGGTCGCGTCGCCGCGGTCGCGCAGGTGCACCGCCGCCTCTACACCTCGCAGGACCTGAAGAGCGTGGTTCTGAACCAGTATCTGGACTCGCTGCTCGAGGATCTCAGGCGCTCAGCCGAAGGCAACCGCATGTCCCGCCTGACGCTGAAGGCCGAGCCGATCGAGATCGATCCGGACCGCGCCGTCGCCGTCGGCATCATCGTCAACGAGCTGGTGATGAATGCGGTGAAATATGCCTATCCCGATGGCGCCGGCCCGATCCATGTCGAGCTGGCCTCGCAAAGCGACGATCTCCTGCTGTCGATTACGGACGATGGTGTCGGTGATAATGGCAAGGCGGATCCGCGCTCCACCGGCATGGGCCAGCGCATCGTCGCGGCCATGGCCGCCAAGCTCGACGCCTCCGTGGAGCGTGATCCCGCCCATTCCGGGACCCGCATCGTGCTCAGGTTCCGCCGCGTGCCCACGGCCCCCGGCAAGACCAACCACGCCGCCGCGGGCTGACGGCGCGAGGCGTTGCGTCACCCATCGCAACCGCATCGCGATCCTGCTATTGTCGCGCGCCATGACGTCTCGCGACTCTGCCTCGTCTGAAATCACGCCGGCCGTGCTGTTGCGTGCCTATGCCTGCGGCATCTTTCCGATGGCGGAAAGCGCCGACGATCCGACCCTGTTCTGGGTCGAGCCGGAACTGCGCGGCGTGATCCCGCTGGAGGGATTTCGCGTCGCCTCGCGCCTCGCGCGTACGGTACGCTCGGATACGTTTCGCGTGACCGTCAACACCGCGTTCAAGGCGACCATCGCCGGCTGCGCGGCGCCGCAGGCCGGGCGCGAGGACACCTGGATCAACAAGCGCATCCGCGATCTCTATGGCGGCCTGTACGAGCTCGGCCATTGCCACAGCGTCGAGGCTTGGCAGGGCGACGACCTTGTCGGCGGGCTCTACGGCGTCAGCTTGGGCCGCGCCTTCTTCGGCGAGAGCATGTTCCACACCGCGCGCGACGCCTCGAAGGTCGCGCTGGTGCATCTGGTCGCGCGGCTCATCCATGGCGGCTTCGAGCTGCTCGACACGCAATATGTCACCGAGCACTTGAAGAGCTTCGGTGCGGTCGAGATTTCGCGGCGGCGCTACACCGCGCTGCTCGACAAGGCGCTCGCCGGCGAGCCCGGCGATTTCCTGAGGCTCTCTGCCGGCGAACCGATCCCGGGCGCACGCGCGCTCGATATCATCGCCTCGCGGCAATGATCACTGAGTTTACCGGCTGAAGCCCGGGAAATTGAACAGGCCAGGCTGCTGCGGCGGCGGTGGCGGTGCGGGCTGCTGTTGCGGAGGTGGCGGCAAGGGCTGCGGCGGACGCTGCTGCACGGCCTGCTTCGGCACAGCCTTCTTCTGCGCAGGCGGTGGCGGGGCCGGCTTGGCCGCGGGGTCCGGCGCGGCGGTCGCAATGGTCTGCTGCGGTTCTTTGCAGTCGGTGAGCCAGATGTCGTAGATCGGGTGCTCGACGCCGTGCAGGCCGGGGCTTGCGGCATACATCCAGCCCGAGAAGATGCGCTTCACCTCGCCTTGCAAGGTGATCTCGTCGACCTCGACGAAAGCGTCGGTGTTGGTGGCCTCCGTTGCCGGCCGCGTATAGCACGCGTCGGTCTTGACCCGCAGCGCGCCGAACTGGACGGTCTCGCCGATCTCCTCGTCGAAATTGATAATGCGTCCGGTGATCTTGTCGAGACCGGAGAAGGTCGCCTTCTTGTTCACGATCTTCTGGGCCGGCGGCTCGGTGACGACCTCGTCGCCCGGCTGGAGGCTCGCCGGCGCCTGCGGGACTGCGCCCTTCTGCTGCGGCTGGCGCTGACCGGGCCCACCCGGGGCGCCTTGCGGACCGGGCGGGGCGATCGCCGCGGATGGCGGCTGGTTCGGCGGAGCCACGGTCGAGCCCGGCGGCGGCGCCAGAGGCTGGGTCTCGACCGGCCCCGGCATCACGTTCCCCTGCCGGCCCGGAGGCGGCGGCATCGGGCGCGACGGGAGCACGCGGCCCTGCGGCGGCAGCTCCGGCACCTCTTCGTCGTCTTCGGGGATCTGCTGCGGCTGCGGCTGGCCGCGCGGAATGTTGCCGGGCGGCCGCAGCGGCGGCGGATCGGAGAAGATCGTGCCGATCTGCGCCTGCGCAGGCGTCGCAACCGTCAACACGGTGGCGGCCAGCAGTGCCGCAAGGCCTGTCAGGGAAAAGGTTTTGAACATCTCGCGCGGCTTCAACAGCGAATCGGGCTCGTTGGACACTTTATAGGGAATACCGCCGCTCGCAGGCCCTCCGGTTAACACGGCGAATACGGCGGGGGAAGGGCGGTATCCCTGCCCCCCCCCCCGGCGCCGACTGGCCAGACCGGCCTCCCGATGGGATAGTCGGAGGACAGCCCCTTCCCGGGAGGCGGGCATCGCCGTGCGAAACGACATCCAACCAGAACTGGAAACCCAGAAGGCCGCTGCCCATGCCCGTTGTGCTCGATCCCGATGCTGCTGCCGTCTACAAGGCCTTCCAGGAGGCGGGCCGCCCGGCCTACGAGACCCTGACCGCACCGGAGGCGCGCGCCTATTATTCGCAGGCGCGCTTTGCCACCAACCCCGAGCCGCCGGAGCTCGCCCGCGTCGCAGAGCTCGCGATCCCGGCGCCGCATGGGGTGATCCCGGCGCGCCTCTATGTTCCGAACGAGCCGCGCCGGCACGACGGCCTGTCGCCGGCGCTCGTGTTCTTCCATGGCGGCGGCTGGGTCATCGGCGATCTCGACTCCCACGACGTTGTCTGCCGCCAGCTCGCGGTCGAGGGCGCGCTAATCGTGATCTCGGTCGACTACCGCCTTGCGCCTGAGCACAAGTTTCCCGCCGCACCCGAGGACGCTATCGCCGCGACCGGATGGGTCGCCGCCAATGCGCGCGAGCTCGGTATCGACGCCTCGCGCCTCTCGATCGGCGGCGACAGTGCCGGGGGCAATCTCGCCGCGGTCGTCGCGCTCGCCGCGCGCCACGGCAACGGTCCCGCGCTCGCAGGACAGGTGCTGATCTATCCGGCGACCGATTTCGCCATGACGCACGGCTCCCACAGCGAGCCCGAGACCAGCGTGCTGCTGACCCATTCGGTGATCCGCTGGTTCCGCGACCACTATCTCAACGGCGCCGCCGACATCCATGACTGGCGCGCCTCGCCGGCGCGCGCGACGAGCCTTGCCGGCCTGCCGCCGGCCTACGTACTCACCGCCGGTGCCGATCCCCTGCGCGACGAAGGCGCCGAGTACGCCGAGCGCCTCAAGCAGGCCGGCGTGCCCGTCACTTACAAGCATTATCCCGGCCAATTCCATGGCTTCTTCACCATGGGAAAATTGCTGCGAGAGGCCAATGTCGCCGCGCGCGAGATCGGCGCGTGGTTGAAAGCATTGGGCTGAACGCCGTTTGCATGGCCTCTCTTCTTCGATCATTTTTCGCCCTCCCCCTGCGCGGGCTGACATGGCTCGGCGGCCAAGGCACCCGCGCGGTGGCGGCCATCGTGTTCATCGCCGTCGCCGTGCCGCCGCTCGGCGCGCTGCTGCGCCCCTATGTCACCGAGGCGATCTTCCTTCTGCTCTGCATCTCCTTCATGCGCGTCGATCTCGTGGCGCTGTACGGACATCTGCGCCGGCCGGCGCTGGTCGCAGCTGCCACCGCCTGGACCACGATGGGCGTGCCGCTGATCGTCGCCCTCGCCGCTTACGTGACCGGGCTCACCACTAGCTCGCCCGGCCTTGCGCTTGCGCTGATGCTCCAGGGCACGGCCTCGCCGATGATGGCCTCGCCGGCGCTCGCCGCGCTGATGGGCCTTGATGCCACCTTGGTGCTGGTCACGCTGGTGACCTCGACCGCGCTCGTGCCCTTCACGGCGTCCCTGTTCGCGAGCCTCTTTCTCGGCGGCATGCTCAGCATCTCGCCGCTGACGCTCGGCCTCAAGCTGCTCGGCATCCTCGCTGCCTCTCTGCTTGCCGCGACGACCATCCGTCGCCTGTTCGGCACCGACACGATCCAGCGCCACAAGCGGCCGATCGACGGCCTCAACATCATTATCCTGCTGGTGTTCGCCTCTGCGGTGATGGGCGACGTCGCCACCGACCTCGTCGCCGATCCCCTCTTCACGATCGCCGTCGCGCTGCTCGCGTTTATGGTCTACTTCACCCTGCTTGCCGTGACGACGCTGATCTTCCGTCGCGTCGGCACCGAACGCGCCTTCGCGATCGGCCTAATGGTGTCCCAGCGCAATCTGGGCCTGATGCTGGCAGCAACCGCCGGCGCGCTGCCGGCGTCGACCTGGCTCTATTTCGCGCTGACGCAGTTTCCGATTCATCTTGCGCCGTACATGCTGATGCCGATCGCGCGGCGATTGACCGCGCGCGCAGATACTTCCGACGGAGCAACGGCAAGTAGCGCTACCTAAGCAGTGCGCATAATCCAGGATGTCTGCTTCCGCGCGTAATTGGACCGGGGCCCACGCTGCGAATGTCCTCTGTACCCCGAATCAGACTTTCAGTGCAGCATTCGGCTACAACGCCAGTTACGCGGGCCACTGTTTAACTGTTTAAATCCCACATAGCCTGCTTATACCTTTAATTCGCAGGCCGCCGGCGAAGCGTCTGCCACGGCTCCTAACAGTGGGCAGACTGGGGCGGAGGCCAAACTTCGTCCCGCTTTCGTCTCGCTGCTTTCCATTATGCGCGAGTAACCGCACGTCGAAGTCCTGAGTGAGTCCAATGCGGGTTCAATGTTGCGGTGACTGAGCGTCCTCAAACGGCTCTTGATCTGCGGCCCACTTTGGCACGCCGTCTTCGGCCGATTGTTCTCGCTTCTACGTTTCGGAGCCTTCTTCGAAGCGTCTCCACTTCTCTAAGCTCCGCCACGATCGCTTGCAGACGTTCGCGCAGGACAGCGCAAGTATAAACCTGACCAGTGCTGGACATTGCTGCCTCAGAATATGATTTGAACTCAGAAGTCGACGAAAACACCAAGAACACCAAGGAAGTGAATATTCGCGGCCGAAACTCAGTGAGCTAAAGCTGCAGTCGCCAGATGCTCCCAGTACTCTGCCTCGGCGAGCAATTTCCAGCTTCTCTCAGGATAAAGCGCGGCAGTCTGCCGGCAAAGTGACGCCATTGCGCGAAAGCGGCGGGCAGCTTCCATTCCAACCTCCCGTGTTTTCCCCAACATATTTTTTTATTTTGTGGTGGAGTCATCACGATTATCGAACATAACTAAATTTGTTATTTTGTCGCAGTTAATTTGGTTCTGACACCGTGCCGCGCGTGAACTATTTTCGCTTTTGGCTTCACATCAATTTCGAATGCTTCGGTACTAGGTCGTGTTGCGCCCCGATTGCGCATCTCCGCCCGATCGCGCCTCCCCGCGGGAGCGAGCTGGGCGGCAACACAGCTATGCAAGCTCGTGAGCGAGCATCCTAATGTCAGAAACCGAACCGACTGCCACCCGCGAACTCCTCTCTAATTGATCCGTTGCTGAGAACCTGAATCTTATTGGCGATTTAGCCCGGCGCAAATGCCGGGCTTATTCGCCATGCTCATCTCTGCGCCCAGCTCGAAGAACGACCATGTGCGTCGGCACCCGAGCCTTACCAGCGGCCATTCCACCAACGGTCTCGTTCGCAGCTCACTCCTCGAGCAAGCTATCATTTCCCTTGGGCCCCGTGATGGTCTGACCTGGTGCCGGGCGATAGCGCAACTCGCGCTCGCGAGGTGCCGGGCGATCAGACGGGTCGCGGCCGAGCTTGGATTGTAGCTCGACGAGGTCGGTGAAGACGTCGGCCTGGCGGCGCAGCTCGTCGGCGATCATCGGCGGCTGGCTGGCAATGGTGGAGACCACGGTGACCCGCACGCCGCGGCGCTGGACGGCCTCGACCAGGGAGCGGAAGTTGCCGTCACCCGAGAAGAGCACCATCTGGTCGATATGCTCGGCGAGCTCCATGGCGTCCACGGCGAGCTCGATGTCCATGTTGCCCTTGACCTTGCGGCGGCCGGAGGCGTCGATGAATTCCTTGATCGCCTTGGTGACGACAGTGTAGCCGTTGTAGTCGAGCCAGTCGGTCAGGGGACGGATCGAGGAGTATTCCTGATCCTCGATGATGGCGGTGTAATAGAACGCCCGCAGCAACGTTCCCTGGCTCTGAAATTCCTTCAGCAGGCGCTTGTAATCGATGTCGAAGCCGAGCGTCTTGGCCGTGGCATAGAGATTGGCTCCGTCGATGAAGAGCGCAATCCGGTTGGAAGATGACATGATGCCTTGACTTCTGGGACGAGGTGGCATGCCGCGGGCTGAGTGCACATTAACGAAGGCGGCACGTTCAACCCCTTTAAAGGCCCATGCTATACCGGCGATCATTAGCCTTCAAACGATTTGCTGTGAGCCGAAGATTAATTCGCAATATCCAAAGCACGAACAAACGTCTCGGATGAGACAGCGCATCTGCATGGATTGGGCGGCCCGGGTATTCTCGACCTGCCCGCAACTGCTGCAATCAAATCCTTATGCGCTTCCGTGCGCCATTTCCGCAGACCTATTGAGCCCCACCCGCCTGGCGGCAGGAGGGGCTCAACCACATGAGCTGGCCACTGCATTTTGCAAGCGGGAGATGCTGGAGCGGGTTTGGATTCGGCCCAGGATCTCCCAGCGGGTACACAATGAATCCATGGCGCTGCCAAATTTGAGCCGCATCGCGGCCCATCTTGCCGCGAAGGGTCGAGCTGGTAGGGGGGCGCAACACCGGGAGTTTTCGATGTCCGGTTATTTGCGGCTTTGCTTGACGAGTTTGGTTCTTGTTGGAGCTCTTGCAGCGACACCTGCGTTTTCCAACCCTTTTGCCGACCTTTTCGGTAACGCTTCGCGCGAGCCCGCGGCAAGCCCTCCCGTGCAAGCGGAATGCTTGCCGCGGCCCGGCGACTCGACCGGCGCCGGCCAACACTGGGTCTATCGGCGGGACGGCCACCGCAAATGCTGGTTCCTGGCCGAGGGTGTCGCGCGGGTGCAAAAGCCGGCGCATCGTCGCGTCGCCAACCGCGGCGCCAATCCCGACCAGAACGAAGCCGCGCGGCTCAGGCGCAGCCCGGTGGTTGATGCACGTGCGGAGTTGCAACGCTCCGCACCGGCAGAGGGGGTCCAGCCGATGCCGCCTGCACGCGAAGTCAAGGTGGCTGATGCCGCCTTCGTTGTCGGCACGGGCACGACGGCCGTGATGCCAGCCGCACCTTTCACGGATCTTCCCACCGGCCAGTACACGTCCGAGCATTCCGTGCCGTTCCAAATTGACGTGGAGAAGCCCCTCGCGCCGGTACGCGACGCGGCCGCCGCCTCGGTGCCACCGGCTATTCCGGTGGGCATGCCCCCTGCGGAGGCGGGCCATGAAGGAAAGGGTTGGACAGCAACCTGGCTGGGCTTGCTGCTGATGGTCCTGGGAATCGGCTCTGTCTTAAGCTCGAGCCGTGCGCTGCGCGAAGCGGTGCTGTTGCGCAGTTGAGGAACGAAGCGCCCGGGGCCACACCAGGCGGAGGAGGCGGATGCGAAGCTGCCGCGCCGCCTGATCGGTGACTCAATCTCGAGGAGGTCGACGGCAGCGCCGGCGGCGTGACGGCCGCAAACATTCCGCACGTCTTCGAGAACTCGCGCCGACGTCTCAGGCACGGTATCCGCCGCCTTTCAAATGCCAATGCGTTGGACCGCACACGGCGAGGTCCCGCCCTCGCGCGCCCTAACCTGCCCGTGCCGCGCGCCGCAGCGCCTGAGGCGGCTGGCCGAAGGCGCGGATGAAGGCGCGCCGCATTCGCTCGGGGTCGCCGAATCCGGTCACTTCGGCGACGAGCTCGATCGCCTCGCGCGAGGACTGCACGCGCTCGCGTGCCGCTTCGAGCCGCAACCGCTCGATTGCTTTGGATGGCGTCGTGCCGGTCTCGGCGGCAAAGGCGCGGGCGAAATGTCGCGCGCTCATGCCGGCGCGATCGGCAAGGTCCTCCACCGTCAGCGGCGCATCGAGATTTTCGCGCGCCCAGGACAACAGCGCGCCGAAGCGGCCGTTCGGCGCCTTCAGCTCCAGCAGCGAGGAGAATTGCGACTGGCCGCCGCTGCGGCGATGATAGAGCACGAGCTGGCGCGCGGTCTGCTGCGCGATCTCCTCGCCGTGGTCCTCGGTGACCATCGCGAGCGCGAGATCAATGCCCGCGGAGATGCCTGCCGAGGTCCAGACATTGCCGTCGCGGGTGAAGATCTGGTCCGGCTCGAACTTCACCTTGGGATATCGCGCGACGAAATCGCGCGTCCGCCCCCAATGAGTGGTGGCGCGGCGCCCATCGAGCAGGCCGGCTTCGGCCAGCACATAGGCACCCGAGCAGACGCTGGCGACCCGCACGCCACGCCGCGCCAGCCGCTGCACGAAGGCGCGCGTGACCTCACAGCGCGCGGCGTCCGCGACGCCCACGCCGCCGGCCACGACCAGGGTCGTGATCGCATTCGCCGGCTTGAAATCGCGCGCCATCATCTCGACTCCGGACGAGCTGCGCACGAGCCCCGCTTTCGCCGCCAGCACGCGAATGCCGGGGGCCATGCCGGTGCAGCGCGCGGCGACCTCGAATGCCGAGATCGGGCCTGCCGCGTCGAGCAACTGAAAATCCGGGAAGATCAGGATGCCGATCATAGTCATGTCCGAAATTGAGGGAATTATGCCATTTCGGACGGAATGGCACCATGCGATCCTGCCGGCGTCAAGCTCATTCTCGGAGGCTCCCATGTCGTCACCGCTCCAGATCGGACTCCTGGTGTTTCCGCGCGTCACCCAGCTCGATTTCACCGGACCCTTGCAGGTGTTCGCCATGCTTCCGGGCGCGAAGCTGCACTTGATCTGGAAGCGGATCGAGCCCGTGCCGAGCGATTCCGTGCTGACGCTGACGCCGACCACGACCTTTGCCGACTGCCCGCAACTCGACGTCATCTGTGTGCCCGGCGGCGGCGGCACCAACGACCTGCTCAACGACGAGGAGGTGCTCGATTTCCTGCGCTGGCAGGCCGAAGGCGCCAAATACGTCACCTCGGTCTGCACGGGATCGCTGGCGCTCGGCGCCGCCGGCCTATTGAAGGGCTACCGCGCCGCCACCCATTGGAGCGCGATGGAGATGCTCGGCCAGTTCGGCGCAACGCCGACCAGGACACGCGTCTGCATCGACCGCAACCGCATCACCGGCGGCGGCGTCACCGCCGGCATTGATTTCGCGCTGACGCTGGTCTCGATCCTGGTCGACCGCACCACGGCGGAAGCAATCCAGCTCCAGATGGAATACAATCCCGCCCCGCCGTTCAATTCAGGCTCGCCCGACACCGCGCCTGCCGAGGTGCTGGCCCTGCTCCGCGAACGCGGCGCGCAAAACCAGGCGCGGCGGCTCGAGGCGGTGAAGCGCGCAGCGGAGCGGATGGCGTAGCCTGCGCTCTCGCGTCCCGGACGCGCCCAACATGTAGCGCTGCGCTGCGTCTGGGGCACGCGCACTTCGTGCTGGTCCCCCAAAGAAATTCGTGCTGGTCCCCCAAAGAAAAAGGCCGCTCGGTTTCCCAAGCGGCCTTTCCTGTCTTACGGCGGCTGCACATTCCATCGGGCGATTTCGAACTTCCAGACCGGGGGCCTATCTCCGCGATCGAGTCCTGGTCGGCGGCCGCTGCATCTCGGGACAGTCGCGAACTGTTGCCCGAACCGAACGCGATGGTCTCCCATCTCCGTAAGATGGGACCATTGAGCCGCATCGCTGGCGGGAGCGCAACGCCGGCGCAAGCGGCATCCCCGCTGTTCCCGTTGTCCCCAGCGGTACGAGACGGATGCGCGTGCATCCAGTGGCGCGATGAAGATTCGCGTCCGGGCAGACGCTCAGTTGGCGGGGGTCCAGGGCTGATAGTCGCCGGTCGCCTTCGGCCGCCGGCCGCTGGCAAGGGTCGAGCCCGAAGGACGGTAGGCCTTCGGCGTACCGGTGAGATTCGGCTGGTGCGGCTTTTCCCACTCGCGCGGCTGATAGTTGGTCTCGGTCGGCGGCACATCGACGACGTGATGGATCCAGCCGTGCCACGAGGGCGGAATGCGGCTCGCTTCGGCATAGCCGTTATAGACGACCCAGCGCCGCTCGAAGCCGAGCGTCGGATCGATCGCCCCGCCGCGGGTGCGATAATAGAGATTGCCCTGCTCGTCCTGGCCGACCAGCTCGCCGTACCGTTTGGTCCAGAGCTGGGTGCCAAACGTCTGGCCATTCCACCAGGTGAAGAACTTGAGAAAGAATTGTTTCATGCGGCAAGGGCCCTGCTTACTCGGGTCCTGATGCCATCCGAACGGCAAAATGTCCAGTTCGGAGGGTCCGTCGGTGCCTCCGCAGATCCGGCTACCGAGCAAGATCTGCCGCAAAGCGGCCGCGATCCATTCATCCCGGGTACAGCGGCAGCGGCTGAAGCTCTCTTTCGCACGCAAACCGGCGTGATCCCAGGAACCCCAACGCTTTCATAGGGTTTGCTTCCGGGAAAGGAGTTTGACCATGAACAGTCTGAAATACCTGAGTGCTGCCGCGGCGATGGCGTTGGTTCTTCCCTTGGCGAGCCCGAGCTTCGCGCAGAGTCGTGCCGCCGTGGTCGGAGCGGGCGGCGCCCATGTCGGCGGTGGCGGCGGTGGCGGCGGTGCTCATTTCGGCGGAGGCGGTGCGCGCATGGGCGGTGGCGGCGCCGCGTTCCAGGGCGGTGGCGGCAATTTCGGGGCCGGCGCAGCGATGCGACCAAGCGGCGGCGGTTTCGCGGCCGGCACCGCGATGCGTCCAAGCGGTGGCAGTTTCGCGGCCGGCACGGTGAGCCGCCCCGCGATGTCGCCGTCCTTCAGCGGCAGCCGCAGTGTCGCAACCGCGGGCAACTGGCAGGGCGGGGGCAACTGGAGCGGTCGCCACTGGCATCATAGGCACGGCGGCTTCTGGCCCGGCTTCGCGGCAGGTGCGGCGATCGGCGGCCTCGGCTCGTACGCCTATTACGGCGGCGGCTATGGCTATTACGACGACCCCTATTACTACGACAGCTATTATGATGAGCCAACAGTGGCCGTGGTGCCGGACGGCGGCGGCGACTCGTCCACTTATTGCGCACAGCGCTACAAGTCGTACGACCCGGCATCGGGTACGTATCTCGGCTATGACGGCCGGCGGCATCCTTGCCCGTAAGCCGATCTGTGGCATTTGAAGCAAAAGGCGTCGCAGCGATGCGGCGCTTTTCTCGTATTGGTCGTGCGCTTCACTTGCTGCGCGCCTATTTCGGACCACGCTTCATTCAAAGGGACCTTTATTCACCGCGCCGTGCATACCCCTTGCCATCCAATCCAAAATTGACCCGACCTACGATTCGCGGATATCACCATCACAGTGGGGACCTCGATTGCTGGGAAGTGTCATGCCGCGTATTCTCGTGGTTGATGACGATCCGATGGTCGGTGCGACCATCGAAGTCCTCCTCCAACGTCAGGGCTTCGACGTCACGCTGACTGACGGCGGAGAAGCGGGATTGGCTGCGCTCGAAACTCAGGCTTTCGACGTGATGCTGGTCGACATCTTCATGCCGCACATGCGCGGCTTCGAGTCCATCCGCATCTTTCACGAGCGCGCGCCGGCTACGCCGCTGATCGCGATGTCCGGCTACGCCTTCGCCTCGTCCGCCTCGCCTTCCCCCGACTTTCTCCGCATGGCGCTGGAGCTCGGCGCGACCCGCTGCCTGCGCAAGCCGTTCACCCCGGACGCGCTGCTGACCACGATCCGGGAATGCCTCGCCGGTGCCGCCGAGAGCGCACAGCCGAAGGACAAGAAAGAAGCCCCTTGATTCCAACGCAGCGCGTCATTCTCGGTGCTGGACTTGCCATCCTCCTGATCATCACCGCAGCCTCGATCGCCCTCGACTTCAAGTCGCGGTCCGATGCGGCTTGGGTCAACCAAGCCGTCCAGGTGCAGAAGAAGATCTCCGACCTGCGCGTGCTGCTGCGCCGTGCCGAGAGCGCCGCGCGCGGCTACGAGCTCTATCGCAGCGCGGGTTTCAGCGATGAGTTCCAGGCAGTCCGCGCCCGGATCGGGCCGGCCCTCGCCGAGCTCAAGCGCGACGTGCGCGACCATCCCGATCAGGTCGCGCTGCTGGAGGGCACGGAGCCGCTGGCACTGCGCCGGATCGAGATCGCCGCCGCGGCGATGCGCCTGCGCACTGAGAACGACCAGTCCGGCATTGCCGCGCTTAACGGCAAGGCCGAGGGCCGCGGCCTCATGGACACGGTGATGCGCAATCTCGACCATCTGAGCGCCGAGGAAGAACGCTTGCTCACCGCGCGCTCCCAGGATTCGCGCCGCACCGGCATCGTGCTGCTCGGCATCGACGTTGCGGGCGCCGTGCTGATCCTGCTCCTTGTCGGGCTGGTGATGCGCGAGAGCCGGCGGACCACGGTCGCGCTCCAGAGCACGCTGACCGAGACCACGGCCGCCAAGGAGGCGCTCGAGGCAGCGGTGGCCGAGCGCACCGAGCATCTGGTCGCAGCCCACGACGAGCTGCGCCTGTCGGTCAACGTGCTCCAGAGCACGTTTCGCAGCATGGCGGAGGCGGTTCTGGTCATCGATGCCGAGGGCACCGTCCTGCTATCCAATCCGGCCGCCGAGCGCATGTTGTTGCATCGCGCCGGCATGAATTTGCGCAATCTGCGCGCGCTGTCGGATGTGTTTCACGGCGACGGCGTCACGCCGCTGAAGGCCGACGAGCTGCCGTCGACGCGCGTGCTGCGCGGCGAGCAGTTCGAAGAGCTGGAGATGATCGTCCGCCCGCACGGCGACAATTCTCCCCGCCATCTCATGATCAGCGGCCGGCCGATGCGGGATGGGCAAGGTAATATCTCCGGCGCTGTACTGGTTTATCACGACGCCACCACCTCGCGCGAGACAGAGCGCCAACTCTATCAGTCGCAGAAGCTGGATGCCATCGGCAAGCTGACCGGCGGCGTCGCGCACGACTTCAACAACATGCTGACCGTGATCTCCGGCAACACGGAGACGCTGGTGGCGAGCCTGAAGGACCAGCCCGAGCTCCAGCGCACGGCGCGGCTGATCGACGATGCCGCCGAGCGCTGCGCCGACCTGATCCAGCATCTACTGGCGTTCGCGCGCAGGCAGCCGCTGCAGCCGCGCAACGTCGAGATCAGCGCCGCGGTCGCGGACATCGCAAAGCTCCTGCGCCCCACTCTCGGCGAGCAGATCCAGATCGAGACCGTGCTGGAACAGGGGCCGATGACGGCGCATATCGATCCGTCCCGGCTCACCAATGCCGTGCTCAACATGGCGATCAACGCTCGTGACGCCATGCCGAACGGCGGCAAGTTGCTGTTCGAGGCCCACCGGGTCGAGCTCGACGAGGCCTATGCGCAGAACAATCCGGACGTCCGGCCCGGCCCTTACGTGATGCTCGCCGTCAGCGACACCGGCACCGGCATGCCGGCCGAGGTCCAGCAGAAGGCGTTCGAGCCGTTCTTCACCACCAAGGAAGTCGGCAAGGGCTCGGGCCTCGGCCTCTCCATGGTCTACGGCTTCGTCAAGCAGTCTGGCGGCCACATCAAAATCTACAGCGAGGAAGGCTACGGCACCACGATCAAGCTCTATCTGCCGCCGGGCGAAGGCACGGTGGACGTGGCCACTCCCGTCGCGCCGCAGGCCCAAGGCGGCGCCGAGACCATCTTCGTGGTCGAGGACGACACCTTGGTGCGCAACTTCGTCACTGCGCAGCTGCAGAGCCTCGGCTACAAGACGGTGGCCGCGGCCGACAGCCGGGCCGCGCTGCAATTGATCGAGGCCGGCCAGCCGTTCGATCTGCTCTTCACCGACGTCGTCATTCCCGGCGGCATGAGCGGCCGCGAGCTCGCCGAGGAGGTGGTCAGGCGCCGGCCCGGCCTGAAGGTGCTCTACACCTCCGGCTATACCGACAACGCCATCGTCCACCACGGCAAGCTCGACGACGGCGTGTTGCTGCTGACGAAACCCTACCGCCGCAACCAGCTCGCCGCGATGATCCGGAAGGCGCTCGGCGGCGGGATGCCGGCAACCTAAATTAACGCGTCGCCAGCACCACGGCAGCCAGCGTGAAGATCAGCGCGGCGATCTGGCCCGCGCCGAGCGGCTCGCCGAGCGCGATCGCCGAGGCGACGACGCCGATGACCGGCACGGCCATGGTGCCGATCGCGGCGACCGAGGCCGGCAGGCGCGCGAGCGCGGCGAACCAGCTGACATAGGCGATGCAGAACTGCACCACGGTCGAATAGACCAAGAGCCACCAGCCGAGCGGCGTCACCCGCGACAGATGCGTGGTCTCGACCAGGAGGCCGATGATCGAGATCGGCAGGCAGCCGATTCCGATCTGCCAGGCCGCCGCCGTGATCGGCGGCAGGCGGATCGGGTACTTTTTCGAGAACACCGTGCCGACGGCAAAGCCGAACGCGCCGCACAGCGCCATGATGATGCCCGGCAGCTTTTCCGCGCTGGCGGCAATGCCGTTGCCGCCCATGATCGAGGCAAGGCCGGCAAAGGCCATGGCCAGCCCCAGCGTGCGCAAGAGGGTCGGCCGCTCCCCCAGCACCGGCCAGGCGATGATCGAGGCCCAGACCGGCATGGTGTAGGCGATCAGCGCCGCCTCGCTCGCCGGCAGCCAGAGCAGCGCCAGGCCCATCAGCACCATCCAGCCGGTGACATTGAGCACCGCGGCGGTCAGTAAGCGCGGCCAGACCGCGCCCTCGACCCGCAGGCTCTGCCGTCGCACGACCGCGAGCAGCGCCAGCAGCACCGCGCCGAGCACGCCGGTGACCCCGCGCAGCGTCAGCGGCGGCAGCTCGGCGAGCAGGAATTTCGTCACCGGCCAGTTGAAGCCCCAACCGATCGAGGTGATCGCGAGGAACATGAGGCCGGCCGGGGCGATGCGCGGCCGCGCATCCCGGCGGGTCGAATCGTGCATGGGGGTTGGTCCGGCAAAATCGAAGGTCAGCTTGGCGCGGATTCGCTGCGCAAACCACCACCTCGGCGGGCATGCCTGCCCTCACCTTCCGTAGGGCTACGTGAGTCCCGCTGACGCAATCCCATCGGCCAAAAATATACCTGCCCTGTGAACAGCGGGATGAAGGGTTGCAAACAGTGCACCATGCAAATTTTTTCGGTTGGGAATCCCTGAGGACTCACTGATACTTGGCTCCACAACAGGCGCGGCCGAAACCCCTGTTATCCCCCACAATCCACCATATTTAGTATTTGATTCAGGAACTCGCACTAGTTCTTGACGGGCGCAACGGAGAGTCCTAGCTTTCGGTCCGTTCGGCGCGAGTGAGTTTGCGTCCCGCCGGCACTCCCCCAAAGGGTCTCGCAAATCGACACTCCGCCCGCCAGCCAAAGGCAGCGGATGAGGGCTTGTCTGCCCTTTGATGGAGGACGTTTCGGACGCCAGAACGGGCCGGCAACAGGCTCGCATGGCGACGGTTGAGGTGACGGTGGGGCGTTGAACGCATGTCGGGCTCATTCCCTTGGGGGCGGATGGGCCTGGACATGCCGGCGGATGTGAGGTGCGCGCACCGAGCAATCCCGTCGGGAGAACAAGGGCCGGGTTCACCGGCTGAACTGCGATGCCCGAGCCCGAACGGCCAAAGGGACTCGCGAAGCGAAATGTCGATCGGAACGCCTGAATGGAGGCGGTTCGGTCAAATATTAAGGACGGGGCAAGACCATGCGGATTGAGCGGCGCCATACCACTTCGGGACAGTCACCTTATGCGGGAATCGATTTCCGGCTGACCACGTCGGAGATTCGCAATCCCGACGGCTCGGTCGTGTTCAAGCTGGAGAACGTCGAGGTGCCGACCGAATGGTCGCAGGTCGCCTCCGACGTCCTCGCCCAGAAATATTTCCGCAAGGCCGGCGTCGCCGCGCGCCTGAAGAAGGTCGAGGAAGAGTCCGTCCCCTCCTTCCTGTGGCGCTCCGTGCCCGACACCGAGGCGCTTTCTGCCCTGCCTGAGAAAGAGCGCTATGTCAGCGAACTCAGCGCAAAACAGGTGTTCGACCGCCTCGCCGGCTGCTGGACCTATTGGGGCTGGAAGGGCAAGTATTTCTCGACTGAGGAAGACGCCCAGGCCTTCTTCGACGAGCTCCGCTACATGCTCGCCATGCAGATGGTCGCGCCGAACTCGCCGCAATGGTTCAACACCGGCCTGCACTGGGCCTATGGCATCGACGGCCCCGGCCAGGGACATTATTACGTCGACCCGTTCACCGGCAAGCTGACCAAGTCCAAGTCGGCCTATGAGCACCCGCAGCCGCACGCCTGCTTCATCCAGGGCGTCGGTGACGACCTCGTCAACGAGGGCGGCATCATGGACCTCTGGGTCCGCGAGGCGCGCCTGTTCAAATACGGCTCCGGCACCGGCTCCAATTTTTCGCGCCTGCGCGGCGAAGGCGAAAAGCTCTCCGGCGGCGGCCGCTCGAGCGGCCTGATGAGCTTCCTCAAGATCGGCGACCGCGCCGCCGGCGCCATCAAGAGCGGCGGCACCACGCGCCGCGCCGCCAAGATGGTCGTGGTCGACGTCGATCACCCCGACATCGAGACCTATATCGACTGGAAGGTGAAGGAGGAGCAGAAGGTCGCCGCCCTCGTCACGGGATCCAAGATCAACCAGAAGCACCTCAAGGCGGTGCTGAAGGCCTGCGTCAATTGCGAAGGCTCGGGCGACGATTGCTTCGACCCCGAGAAGAACCCTGCCCTGCGCCGCGAGATCAAGCTCGCGCGCCGCAGCCTCGTGCCTGACAATTACATCAAGCGCGTCATCCAGTTTGCCAAGCAAGGCTACAAGGACATCCAGTTCGACACCTACGACACCGACTGGGATTCGGAAGCCTACCTCACCGTCTCCGGCCAGAACTCCAACAACTCGGTCTCGCTGAAGGACGATTTTCTGCGCGCCGTGGAAACTGACGGCGACTGGAATCTGACGGCTCGCACCTCCAAGAAGGTGACGAAGACGCTGAAGGCGCGCGACCTCTGGGAGAAGATCGGCCACGCCGCCTGGGCCTCGGCCGACCCGGGCCTGCATTTCAACACCACGATGAACGACTGGCACACCTGCAAGGCGTCCGGCGACATCCGCGCGTCCAATCCGTGCTCGGAATACATGTTCCTGGACGACACGGCGTGCAACCTCGCTTCCGCCAACCTGCTGACGTTCTACAACACCACGACGAAGCATTTCGACGTCGAGGGCTACGAGCATCTCTGCCGGCTCTGGACCCTCGTGCTCGAAATCTCCGTGATGATGGCCCAGTTCCCGTCCAAGGCGATCGCCGAGCTCTCCTATGAATTCCGCACGCTCGGCCTCGGCTACGCCAACATCGGCGGCCTGCTGATGACCATGGGCCTGCCCTATGACAGCAAGGAAGGCCGCGCGCTCTGCGGCGCCCTGACTGCGGTGATGACCGGCATCACCTACAAGACTTCGGCGGAAATCGCCTCCGAGCTCGGCACGTTCCCTGGCTACAAGAAGAACGCCGCGCACATGCTGCGCGTGATCCGCAATCACCGCCGCGCCGCCCATGGCGAGTCCTCCGGCTATGAGGCGCTCAGCGTCAACCCGGTGCCGCTCGACCACGCCTCGTGCCCGCAGCGGGACCTGGTCGCTCATGCCAAGGCGGCCTGGGATGCGGCGCTTGAGCTCGGCGAGCAGCACGGTTATCGCAACGCCCAGACCACGGTGATCGCGCCGACCGGCACGATCGGCCTCGTCATGGATTGCGACACCACCGGCATCGAGCCCGACTTCGCGCTGGTCAAGTTCAAGAAGCTCGCCGGCGGCGGCTACTTCAAGATCATCAACCGCGCGGTCCCCGCAGCGCTGCGCGCGCTCGGCTATCGCGAGAGCGAGATCGCGGAGATCGAAGCCTACGCCGTCGGCCACGGCTCGCTCTCCAACGCGCCGGGCATCAACGCCTCGACCCTGAAGGCCAAGGGCTTCACCGATGAAGCCATCGCCAAGGTCGAAAAAGCCCTGCCGACCGCCTTCGACATCAAGTTCGCCTTCAACAAGTGGACCTTTGGCGAAGACTTCATCCGCGACCAGCTCGGCATCGGCGCTGAAGCCATTGCCGCCCCCGGCTTCGACCTGCTCCAGGCCGTGGGCTTCACCAAGCGCGAGATCGAGGCGGCCAACGTCCACATCTGCGGCGCGATGACGGTGGAAGGTGCCCCGCACCTCAAGGCCGAGCACTATCCGGTGTTCGACTGCGCCAATCCGTGCGGCAAGATCGGCAAGCGCTATCTCTCGGTCGAGAGCCACATCCGCATGATGGCGGCGGCGCAGCCCTTCATCTCGGGTGCGATCTCCAAGACCATCAACATGCCGAACGACGCCACGGTGGAGGACTGCAAATCCGCCTACATGCTGTCGTGGAAGCTCGCGCTGAAGGCCAACGCGCTCTATCGCGACGGCTCCAAGCTCTCCCAGCCGCTCAACTCGCAGCTCATCAGCGACGATGAGGACGAGGACGATGCGATCGAGCAGCTCTACGACAAGCCGATGGCGGCGCGTGCCGCCCAGGTCTCGGAGAAGATCGTCGAGAAGCTGGTCGAGCGCATCATCGTGATGCGCGAGCGCGAGAAGATGCCGGATCGGCGCAAGGGCTACACCCAGAAGGCCGTCGTCGGCGGTCATAAAGTGTACTTGCGCACCGGCGAGTATGACGACGGCCGTCTCGGCGAGATCTTCATCGACATGCACAAGGAAGGCGCCGCGCTCCGCTCCTTCATCAACAACTTCGCCATCGCGGTGTCGCTCGGCCTGCAATACGGCGTGCCGCTGGACGAATATGTGGATGCCTTCACCTTCACCCGCTTCGAGCCGGCGGGCCCCGTGCAGGGCAACGACAGCATCAAGTACGCGACCTCGATTCTCGACTACGTCTTCCGTGAGCTCGCGGTGAGCTATCTGTCCCGCTTCGACCTCGCCCACGTCGACCCCAACGAGACGGGTTTCGACGCGCTCGGCAAGGGCGTCGAGGAAGGTAAGGAGCCGGACGAGGACGGCGGCCACCACGCGACCAAGCTGGTCTCGCGCGGCCTTACCCGCTCGCGCACGGACAAGCTGGTCGTGATGCGCGGCGGCTCGACCGCGGTCTCGCAAGGCAACGACAGCGCGCCTGCCGGCGGCAGCCGCGTCACCTCGCTCGCCTCCCACGGCGCCACCGCCCGGAGCGCCGGCGACGCCCTCGAAGGCGCAGTCGCGCTGAAGCAGGAAGCGAGCCACGATCTCTCCCCCACGGAGAAGCTCGAGCAGCTCCAGTGGAGCAAGGCCGGCAGCGCCGGAACGGTCGCGGTCCCCAGCAAGGCCGAGCGCCGCGCGGAAGCGAAGGCCAAGGGCTACGAGGGCGAGATGTGCTCGGAGTGCGGCAACTTCACGCTGGTGCGGAATGGCACGTGCATGAAGTGTGATACTTGCGGTAGCACGACGGGGTGTTCGTAGCGGTTATAAACCGCCTGGTCTCATGCCGCTGTAAACCACGAGCAGTACCCTGCTCGTGGTTTACAACTATTCAGCAGCATGACTTTATTCTATCAACCAGTACGCTCAGAGCGAATGCGCAGCAACGACACCGTTCTCCGACAAAAAAGGCTGTCTTTCGGAGGAACCTACGCGAGGATCTGAAGGCGGCGGGTTATCGCGTCAGGCTTTCTGGTAAATCTGATTGGAAAGTAACGGCGCCAAGTCGCAAAGCCCAAGAGCGGGCCATGCGGGGACTAAGGTTTGAACAAATTGAACTGGAGCGGTCGTTCGCCGAGAGGCTGGAAGCCAAGGGGATCCTAAATCTTCTAGGCGACGCTACGATCCAGGTCCAAGACATCAATCCAGAGATTAAGATTTGCCGCAGCGTCGCCGATCACGAACTATTCCGGTACGCCAAGCTGTTTCAACATGTCCCGACAACCAATCGCGTCGGGCGGCAAGTTAGGTGTCTCGTCTACGACGTTGGGCAGGCGCCTAAGCGGCTGATGGGAGTGTTTGAGCTATCGAGCGGACCGTACACGATGGGTGCTCGAGACGCCTATTTGAATTGGTCCGGCGTTGACCGGAAGGGCGTGAAGGATCGCGGATTGCGCCGACTGATGGACTTAGCCACCATTGTGGCGCTGCCGCCCTACAACATCCTACTGGGCGGCAAGCTTATCGCCTCTCTCGCCATGAGCGACGTGGTGGTCAGGGAGGTCCGAAGACGTTATCGGTCAGAGCTGCTGGGCGTTGTGGCGACCTCTGCGACGGGGCTGCACTGTGCAATCCTCAATCGGATCGGCCTAAGACCAGGCGGATTGTTCTCGCGCATCGGCCAGACCAGCGGTTATTCTACCTTGGGATTTAGTCCGAGGACGCTCGGGGCTGCTCGCGCATTCCTGCCAGGCTTTGTCAGTGCGCCAGAGGGCGAATTCTCCAAGTCTGTTCGGCCGATCCATGTGCTGCGTGTCGCAATGCGCAATTGCGGCATTGGCTCCAGCACCATCTTGCAAAGCTCTTACCCTAAGGGTGTTTACCTGGGAGTCCTCCATACGGCTGATCTAGACGCTTTGAGATCCGGCCGCGGACGCAGGGCTCGTGGAGTGGCAATCGAGACTATCCTAGCGTATTGGAAGGCGAAGTATCTGGCCAAGGCAGTCGTGTCGGGAAGTCGTCAGGAAGCCTTGCGCAGTTTCGTCCGTTCAGGGCCGATTCCTGTTAGCCGGAGGAAGCGAACTAGATGTTCTGGGTAATTTTCGACAGCAGCACCAAGCGGGAATATTACCAGGATGTACATAACTTGCTGGCTATGCCCGCAGGTTGCGTCATCCCATACGACTACAGAACGAAGTATTTTTCGCCACGGGCGTTGGCGGAAATGGAAGCGCGGCGCGGCGGCAATCAGGTTTTGCTGGTCTACGCACAATCCAAGAGTTACCAAAAAAACGGCGACCCGCCGGCAGGTACGATACCGTTCGCTGACGGGTTATGGGTTGGAACTCGCCTGGCCACACTTCGCAGCGCCGCGTTCTCCGTCGATCAGTATTACATCGACCTGCAGTTGGAAGGTTACCCGGCGCCGAACGAACATGCGCTATCCGAGATACTGCGTCCGTTGATTGAGGGCAATGAGGCGCCCTTCTCGAAGTGGATCGCGGTATCGGAAGGAGACGAGCACTTCCGCAGTTTGCGGGCCGGTGCCGATGCAGAAAATTGGGCTGCCATCATTAACAAGTTGGGTGTCGCGCCCTCGCAGTTCGCTGGCGATTCTTTTTGGAGGGTCGCGAAGCTCGTATCTGGTGAGGATGCGATCGGGATCAAGCCGCACATCGAGGAGCGCCCCTCGTCAAGCGGTTTGAAGAGGTCGCGGTCCGTCTTTACCGTAAATGGGCTAGATCAGGTTGGCATCGAAGTCGAAAGCCGACAGCCCCAAGCGGAGGAAGATTCGAACGCCCCAGAAGGAGAACCGCGGGCGATCTCGATTTCTTGCGATGCAGAGCCCCTCTCCGCGTTCAAAGGAAAATCGCTACCGCTACGTAGATTTCAGCATGTATCGGTGGAAGGCCAAATCGCCGCGATCGACAGCTTCCGTCCGCAGGATTGCAAGTTGCATCTAACTACAGGCCCTACACCCGAAGGGAAATACCCGATCGGCCCCAACTTCTCCCTGGATCTTCGCGCGACGATGGACCCGTCGAGGATGAAGTTGGGAGTTTTATCAGGGGTCCTGGGGGCGGCCGGTGTAGTGATTGGCGCTGTTCTGGCCAAAGATCACATAGATTGGGGCATAATCTCGGTGGTGGTTGGCGTTCTACTGAGCGTCACGTCCTATTCCACCCTTACGGGCAAGTTTAAGCTTCCAGGCGCAAAGTAACACGGAGAAGTAGATGGCTATCGTGAACAGACAGTTCACCTATAAAAAGCGCATCAAGGTGAGCGTTGAGGATTTTCAGGCCGCTCGCGAGGGCAAGAAAACGGCCACGATCCGTTTAGGCATCGCGGCAGTTGAGGGGGAAAATATAGACCTCACCGACGGAGCGAATTCGCTCAAAGTCAAGGTCATCTCGGTTGCGACTGAACCCTACAAGGCGCTTTCTGATCAGCACGCGCAGTGGGAGGGCTTTCAGAACGTCACCGAGCTTCAGAAGGATCTTGAGAAATATTATCGAAAGATCGATCCAGAGCAGCCGATCACCACAATTAGGTTTGAACTTGCAGGGTAGCTGCGCGGGCCCGGTAGAAGCGGAGTGAAGTCATGCCCAAACCGGAAAGCTTCCCGATCGAGAAGATCTTCGTTCCCACGAAGCAGAAGAAAACCATCAAGCCCGAGGTCGTCGGGGAGATCGCGGAAAGTATTCTGGACATCGGACAGCAGGCTCCCATTTCCGTTTGGCGCGACGGAGACCGCCTCGTTCTAGTCGAGGGACTGCATCGGCTCGAAGCCTGCAAGGCGCTCGGCGAGACGACCATCATCGGTGTCCTGGTCCCGGCCGAGCTTGCTCAGCACAAGCCGCAGCTCGCCGAACGACCCGAAGTGGAGGCAGAGCGCATCAAGATGGCGCGATTGAAACAATTACGCCTCGAGAAGGAAGCCGCAGACGCATCGACTTCTGCCTTGAAGAGCGCTGGCGCAACGCAAGCGCCGCGCACCCGTTCGATGAAAGGCGTCCGCGACAATCCGAAGGCATCGCCGGGCCGGACTGCGGGATCGGCACGGAAAACATTGTCGGACTGGATCACGCAGCAAAAGGGAAGCGGCGGGCGCTATTGATGGCCCGGATTGCAGCGAGATCGAACCAAAAGCCCGATCATAAATCGATCAGCCCGTCGTCGTTCTGGGGCATCGATAGCCGCAAGCCGCGGCTATCTCTCCTTGCATTACCGCGATCCTCTCACGCCGCTTTCGCCTGCTCCGGCGACGCCGTCTCCATCGCGCGCATGTAGAGATCGAGCAGGCTTTCGCGCTCATCGCGCTCGTTCTTGTCTTCCTTGCGCAGCTTGATGATCTCCTTGAGGATTTTCACGTCAAAGCCCTCGCCCTTGGCTTCCGCGAAGACTTCCTTCTTCTGTTCGCTCAACTCCTGCATTTCGCTGTCGAGGTTCTCGATCCGCTCGACGAAGGAACGGATCTTGCCGCCGGGAATGGTGATGTCGGACATGGTGCCTCTTTGCTGACTGAGATCGTGAAAATGCCCGCAAAGAAATGACCAATGTGTTAACCTCGCAGCCCGCGCATTGCCTGCTGACAAGCGCCGAGGGAGCGGTTCCATGCCCGAGCTTCGCTTCGATGACGGCGCCGCCTATGAGCAGGTGATGGGTGTCTGGAGCCGTTCGGTCGGCGAGATCTTTCTCGACTGGCTTAGGCCACCACAAGGGCTGCGCTGGATCGATGTTGGCTGCGGCAATGGCGCCTTCACCGAGCTCATTCTTGCACGCTGCGCGCCCAGCGACGTGCAGGGCATCGATCCCTCTGAGGGACAGCTCGCGTTTGCCCGCAGGCGTCCCGGCGCGCGCGGGGCCGTGTTTCAAACCGGCGATGCCATGGCACTGCCCTTTGAGGTGGAAAGTTTCGATGCCGCGGTGATGGCATTGGTTCTCGTGTTCGTGCGGACCCCCTCGAAGGGTGTCGCGGAATTGGCGCGCATCGTTCGTCCCGGCGGCCTCGTTGCGACCTACATGTGGGACATGCTGGGCGGCGGATTTCCGCTCGATCCGATCCTCGATGAGATGCACGCGATGGGGCTGTCGCCGACGCGTCCGCCGCATATGGAAGTGTCCACTCTTGCGGCGCTTCAGGGCCTTTGGAGCGCGGCCGGGCTGCAGCAGATCGAGACCCGGGAGATCACCGTGCAGCGGACGTTTGCCGATTTCGACGAGTTCTGGAATGTGGAGACGAAGGCCCCCTCCACCGCACCCGTGATCGCGGCCATGCCGGCGGCCGACGTCGCCGCGCTCATGCAGCGCGTGAGGGCGCGCCTGCCCGCCGACACGGACGGCCGCATCACCTGCAGCGCCCGCGCGCACGCGATCAGCGGACGCAAGCCGCGCTGAAGATGTGGGGAGGCAGGAATTCCTATGACAACCCGCAGGAATCACGGTGACAGTGCATTAGATTCGTCCGCCATCCGCCCTGCCGAATCTCGGCTCGATTCACGCTTGGTCGGTGTCAATTAAGTGCACTTGCATCGTAATTCGTGCGCCGGAGGCGTTAGCGGCCTCGCTCCGTCGCGCTCCCGAGCCCGCCACAATTTTTCCTTTGCACACGCGTTGTGTTGGACAGCGGCGAGACCTATCCTTGCAGTGATCGGACCGCCTCCCATTGACGCCCGACCGGATGGAGAGCGCATCGGTGCCTGAAACGAACGACCCCAGCCCTGATACCCACAAGCCTGGTGCCGACAAGCCTGACACCGCCAAGCCGGATGAGGCGCGCGCCGACGGCGGGCTGGCGCGGGCCTATGACCGGATCAAGAGCGCAGAGGAAGACCTTGCGCGGCTGGACCGGCTGGTTTCCGGAATGGAACGCAACAGCGAAGGCCAGCGGGCCTCGCACGCAAGTCTTGGTGCGACGGCAGCCGCAACTTCCGGAAACAAGGCGGCGCCTGATGCCAAGGTTCGCGATCAAGGCATGAAGGGAGACCGGACCCTGGTGCGCGCTTTGGTCGGCCTGGTGCTGGCGATCGGCTTTCTCGGAGCCGCCTTCGCGTCGCAATATCGCGATGAGGCCAAATCGATCGGCACGTCGATCATGGCACGATGGGTTCCGTCGGCCGCGAGCAGGCCCCCGCCCGTGGTGGAAAGTCCGGCGCAGCCGCCGGCAGTGCAACTGGCTGCTGCGGACGAGTCGAGCCCGCTGCCCGCGCCGCCGATAGCTAAGGAAACGGACAGCGCCCCAAAGCCTGACGCCACAGCGCCTGACCCGTCGTCGTCCGATCTTGCGCAATCGCTCAAGGCCATCACGAGCGAACTTGCGAGCATCAACGGCAAGCTCGAGCAGCTGAAGAGCCGCAACGAGCAGAGCCTGCGTGAGCAGGCCGACACCATTCAACAGCTCAAGGCGGCGCAGGAGAAGGATGCGGCGGACAATGCGCGACTCGCCGCGCAGGTCCAGGCGCTGCAGACACAACTCACCGCTTCGTCCGCGTCTGCAGCCGCGAAGCCCGTCGTGCGAAGCGTGACGAACAACGATGCGGCTGCGCATGCCCGGCCGCATGTATCAGCGGCCGAACCCCGACGGCCCAGACCGCCGCGAGGCCCCTGGATGCCTCCGCCGCCCTACATGGTTGAACCTTACGGCTATCCGGATTGGTGAGCCCGCAGGGCAGGCTTTTTTTTCCGAAGGCGCGATTGGATTTAAGGCCCGTAGGATAGGGCCATTCTGCGAGCTACCGGCCGAAACGAACGTGTAGTCGATACCCTGCTCGACCTGCCGCGTCGTGCCGTTCCGATACGTGAAGGTCCAGAACACCTTGTATGACACGCTGTGCCGGCGATCGTCGTCCTCGATCACGATGCCGGAGTACCTGTGCTGCGCTTCATGATCCGGTACCTTCGACCGTGGATGTCAGAGAGGATGCGATTCCGAATCCGTTGACGGGCTCCGCCTTGCTGATGTTGACGCCATGAGCCGCGAGCGAAAAGTGCGCACCGGTTTTCCGCAAAGATCATGCTCAAACAAATAGCCTAGATTGCGTTAACCAAGTCCATCATCTGCGCTGGTCGCACTCCCGAAACGGCATGGCAAAAAAAAGCAAGCGCCTCCTCTCTCGCCTTCGCAAGCTCCGGCGAGGCGCCCGGTGGATGCGCAAGACATTCGTGCGATCACCGCGGATGGTTCGGATCGCGGCCGGCGCGGCAATCCTGCTTGCGGCCATCGCGCTTGTGAACATCGCCTATCAGTTGATCCGCAAGCCGACCGAGCTGTTCGTCCTTCTCGGACATGCCCTCGACAAGGAGCCGGCGGAGACGTGGGCGCATTACGGGCCGCTCTTCCGCACCTATTCCACCGCTGTTATCACGCCCGAATTGCTGGCCGCGCTGGCGCAGGTCGAAAGTTCCGGCAATCCCGTCGCGCGCACCTATTGGCGCTGGCGATGGAGCTTCAATCCGCTCGCGATCTACCGACCGGCCTCCAGCGCCGTCGGTCTCTACCAGATGACCGATCCCGCCTTCACTGAAGCGGCCCGGTTCTGTGTCCGCGGCAACGCGGTCACGGAGACGGCTTGCGGGTTCAACAGCTTCTACATCCGCGCGATCCCGAGCCATGCCGTCGAGCTGGCATCGGTGTATCTGGACCGCCAAGTGGCCTTGGTCCTCACCCTCGCGGGCGATATCAAGTCAGGCGCGCAACAGAAGCAGGATCTGGCCGCCTTCATCCATCTCTGCGGCGCAGGTCCCGCCACAGCCTATGCGCGCCGCAAGTTTCAGATGCTGGTCGGCGAGCGCTGCGGCGATCACCTCGTCGCAAGCTACGTCGCCAAGGTCAACGCGATGAAGCGGCAGTTTCAGCGCCTTGCGGCTGGTGACGGCGATTAGATGATGCGTTTCGCAGACCGTAGGATGGGCGGAGCGACTTGTCCGCCGTAGCTCGACGAGCGGAAGCGATACTAACGACGCTGCGCGCGACGACGGGTTTCGCAACAGCTCGACCCATCCTACGAACTAAGCTCTACGCGCGCCTCACCGTATCTCGCTCATCGTCACCTGTCCGGCGATCCCGCTCAACTCGGGCTCTTGTGGCGCAAGCTCCTCATCGGAAGACGGGCCTACCGAGACTTCGGCCATTCTACGCTTGACCTGTTCGCAAGTCTTGCGGACGTCCTCGGTGAACAGCGCGCATTCTTCGATGCGCTTAAAGATCTTCCGTCCCTCTTCACGATAGCCCGCCGCCGTCTCCCGCATGAAAGCGATCGCATCATGGACCTGGGCTGTCAGCGCCTCGCATTTGTGCGCGGCGTCGATCAACTCGGTGCCCATGGCCTCGATCTCTTTTGCAGCGGACTCGTAGTCGCGAATGACCGCCTCTGCACTGAGCGCGCCGACGCGCGACACGCCCGCGGTGTGCTCGACGTAATCAGGCAGAGCAATGGAAGTAATAGAGCTTCCCGAGCGTACCGACGCAATGTCCGCTTCGAGTTGGACCAGATTCACTCCGTCCCGTCTGCGCAATTGTTCAACACTTGCCATGATTGATCCTCCCAATACGCAACCCCGAACCCTTAACAGCATTGGGTTTATTACGGGGATAAATGTCGTTCTACCTCAATGAATCCTTGACAGTCTCAGGTTTGCCATTTTCCTAATCGCTGACGTCGCACGCAGCGATGTTGAACCTGGGCGCGCTCAACCAGTTCTGGTCGCGGGTTGGCGGAGATGGGAGGTGCGCAAGGACTCGAGTTCTCGAGCGAGAAATGAGCGGTCGAGTAAGCGTGGCCCGGGGCGCGCGTGGCGAAATCCGGGTGTTGTGCCCGCGCATTCGGCGCGCGGCCTATCATCGGCCGGCGTTTTGCGCCGACCGCAAGCCGGTCAGTTCAGCGTCCGTCGATGGCCGATCACCACATGCCGCAGAATCTGATGGGTGTTCACCACCAGTACGGCCACCGCCACCCCTCATAGCGGACCCACGACGAAACCAGTGGCGGGCCGTATGGATCGACCCGGTCGTCTTCAGGACGATAGCGATATCGTGGAACGATATAGTAATCCCACGGCGTTGGCCTGAGCACGGGCGCCGTAACGATAAGTCTCTGCTGGGGTTCACGAACGACTTGCGCCTTCCGCGGCCGGGCTTCAGCACCTGACGTTCCAAGGCTGCACAGCACCAGGGCCGTTCCGAGCGCACACGCGGCGGTCATTGTCTTCATGCGTTGGCCTCCTTCCCGCCAGAGTGCTCAAGGAGGCAAAGCAAGGCAAGCCTAATTCGTTTTCGACTTGCTCGAACGCCCCCTGCCGGCTTTGGCGACTCCGGCCGCTCCGCCAGCAGCCGCCTACTCCCGCGCCCGACGCACCGCCTCCTCCAGCTTCATCCTCTGCTTGTCCCACCGGCTCTGCTCCGCCTCCGCACGTTCATCGAGGGCAGCCCGCTCGGCTTCGATCTCTTCGGTGTGAGCCTCGTGCTCGCGCCTCGCCTTGTCCAGCGCGGCTTGCGCGCTCGCGACCGCCTTGTCGCGGCGCGCGCGCTCCTTGGCGCGGGCGGCCTCCTCTTTCCTGCGCTCGGCTTCGCGCTGCCGCTCCTCCTTCTCGAACGCCGCGGCGGCCTCGCGCGCCTGTCGATCGTCAATCTTGTGGGACGATGTCTTTGCCGTCTTGGCCGGACGCTTGCTTGGCTTGGGCTTACGTTTCGGCTTGGCCTCGCCGTCGGCGAGATCGGTCGGCAGTTCGGCGCTTTCGGTGAACGGGCCGTCCGAGCCGACCGGACGCCTGAGCACAACCCCGGGGCTTGCCATGGTCGCGGCGACGATGTCGGGGTCGTCGGTCTCTTTCGCCACGCCTTGATGGAACAGGTTGGAGCTGGCGCCCCACGCCTCCAGCGCTGCCTTCATCGATGGCGCGGCGACCGCCTGGTCGTAGAAGCCGAGCGAAGTCTGGTAGGTCTTCAGTTTTCTTTTGAGTTTTTTTGGCATCTCGCCCCACGGCCTGGCGACGTATCAGCTTCCCGTCGCACCGGGCGCCATCATGCCAGTTTGCCCCTGTTTTGCCCGACAAGTCAAACGCTATTCGGGATCGCCGAAGTCGGCCCGGAGCATTGGCGCCCCGTGCCCTGCTCGCCCGACGGGAAAAATATTCGGACTTGCAGAACTCTGAAATCCCTCATGTTTTCTACTGTGCATGGGGTTGTTTTCACAACTTTGCTTTGACGGGCCCCGCCCCGCGCTCGATCTACGCCCCGAGCAGCGCGTCATATCCGCGCTCGCTGAACGCCAGCAGACAGAAGCCGTGCCCGAACGGATCGGCCAGCATCGCGATCCGCCCATAGGGCGCATCGCTTGCGGCAATCTCGAGGATCGCGCCGGCGCGCAGCGCGCGTTCGACGGCGGCATCGACATCATCGACGACGACGTCGATATGCACGGGCGTCCAGTGCCGCGCGTAGCGGCGGCGATCGCCGCCGGCGCCGATTGTGCCGGCCTGCTTGGTGAGCAGATACACCGGCGCCGGCCAGCCCAAGAGCTCGACGAAGTCGCCGCCGAAGCAACGGCCGAGCGTCAGGCCGAATGCTTCGGTGTAGAAGGTCGTCGCTTGCGCGACGTCGGGGACGTCGATGTTGAGGAGGAAGGCCATGATCAACTCGTTGCGCGGTTGCGCAGCGAGCGTAGCCCGAATGGAGCGTCGCGCAATCCGGGATGGTGCCGCAGGTGCAATCCCGAATTTCGCTTGCGCGCCGGGCGACGGTCTTAAGGGATTTCGTACACCGACACCTTGTCCCCGATCCCGCCCAGCGCGACGCTGCGACGTGTCGGGTTGAGGCCGCCGGCCTCCAGCAGCGTCCGCGCCTCGGCGTTGTCGACCACCGCCTCCGTCACTACGATCGCGCGCGAGGCGGCGAGGCTCTGGACGCGGGAGGCGATGTTCACGGTCTGGCCGAAATAATCCTGCTGGCCGTTGAGGGTGACGGCGAGGCACGAGCCCTCGTGAATGCCCATCTTGAGCAGCAGGCCCTGGTGCTGACGCTGGGCGCCGAGCTCGCTCATGGCCTCGCGCATGCGGATCGCGGCCGCAATGGCGCGATCGGGCGTCTCGAAGGTCGCCATCACGGCATCGCCAATGGTCTTGACCACGGCGCCCTGCTCGGAGGCGATGATCTCCTGCAACAGGCGGAAATGCTCGTTGACGAGATCGAAGGCGACGAGGTCGCCGACATGCTCGTAAAGCCCGGTGGAGTCCTTCAGGTCCGAGAACAGGAAGGTCAGGCTGAGGATCTTGAGGCGCTGGCCGATCGCGAGCGTATCGGTGCGGTAGAGATCGCGAAAGGTCTGGTTGGTGAGGAGGCGCTTTGCGGTGAGGCTCGGCTTGCGCCGGGTCAGGAGATCGTCGAGCCGCTGGTTCATCACCCACACCGCCGGCAGCACGCGGCCGTCGGTGCGGTTCTCGAGCGTCAGCCGCAGCGGTCCCGGGCGCAGGCTCACGGCGTCGACCGGGACCTCGGTCCTGTTCAAGATCAACGACAGGGCCTGGCGCTCGGCCGTCTCCTCGCCCTTCACCTCGATGTACTGCGCCGTGTGCGTCACCGGATCGAACACGATCAGCATGCCCGGCTGTACTTGCAGCGAGAGAATGGCGCGCTCGCCCGGCGGCAGGTCGACGGATTCCAGGGTCAGCTCGCGAAGCAGGCCGTCGAGGTCGGGCGGAAGCTCGATCGCCGAGCTCCAGAACACCTGGCGGTAATATTCGGCGAGCGGCAGCTCCTCGGCATTGTGCGCGGCGATCCTGCGCACGCGCGGGCTGACCGCGAAGGTCACCTCGACCAGATTATCGAGCGTCGTCTCATAGCCGGCGGCGCAGAAGGCGCAGTGATATTGCGGGCTGTTGACGGTCTTCAGGCTCTTGTTGGCCGAGAGCACGCCGGCGCAGCTCGGGCACATCACGCTCCAGGTCATCTCGAGGATGCCGAGCCCGACCGCATGCAGCAGCCCCGCGATCACCTGCTCTTCGCCGAGATTGGCCATCCTTGCCAGATGCAGCGCATTGATCTTGCACAGGGCATGGTCCGGCCCCTCCCGCACCATGCGCTCGAGCATGTCGACGACGGGCGCGTCGGCCGACTGGCGCAGGACACCGAACAGGGTTTCGATCTCGCTCATGCCGTGATGTTATATGGAAGGGGGTGACGCGGACATCCGCTTTCCGATTACCTATGCCGGGTAAGGAGGAGCGCAAGCCATAGCCGTCAATTGCTGCGTCACGATGATGGGAGTTTGCGGAGTCCCGGCAAAGGCCGGATTTCTCTTTGTTTCCCCATCCCCGCTGCTATCGCTTTGCGCGCCCACTAAGTGGTCGATGTGACCGAGCGCGATCGCGGTGGCGTTGCCCTTCGGCGCGATCCATTCGGCGGCATCGGTGAACAGCGCCGCGATGCGCGCTGCGTCGCGGCCATCTGGCGCGGCTGTTCGAATGGCATGTCGGCGCCACGCCGCAACAGCTTGCCAAGACGCTGCGCGCGCAACGCGCCAAGCGCTTGCTCGATGCCGGTGATTACACTATGGCTGAGATCGCGTTCCAGGCCGCGTCGTTCATGGTCGCACGAGGGGGCGGATCGCGCGCGCGGCGAGACCCGCCTGCCCTTCATGCGATCTCAACTCAGCGGGCGGCCCCCGTCGTGACGTCCGCGGTCTTGACCTTGCGGGGGCTGAGCACCTTCAATTGATGCGCTGAAGCAACCGTCGTGGGCGCCGCGACCTGCTGCTCGACATGCGTCCCACCGACCACGCGCACCTGCAAGGGCGAAACCGGAAATCCGTTGGCCTCATAGGTCGGCAGCTCAGCGGCGAAAGCCGAAGTCGCGCCCGCGATCGTCAGGAATGTGGCGGCGATCGTCAAAGTCTTCTTCTTGTTCATTGGTAATGCTCCTGATGGAAGATTCGGAGCACATTTAAGCGCGTCGTGCTGCATTGCGACATCCGCTGTTGCATTGCAACAGCGCACGCAGTGCATGGCGATATGCTTAACACGGTACAAAGCCTTGGCCGAATCACGCCGGCGGGGCCATCGCGCGTTGCGGGCGGAGGTCAGCCGCCGAGCACGTTGCCCCAACCATCGAAGAGGTAGGCCTTCCAAGCTACGGTTCCATCCTCACGTGGCCGGCTGGCCTTCCGGTAGTCATCGGCCTGTTCGGCGGTCCAGGTGATGATCGTGTCGGACAGACGATCATGCAGGATGGCGGGCTCGGTGGGATCGAAGTCGTCCATGGGACGAAGCGAGGAATGCGTGCTCATGGGCCGATCAACGCACGGCCGTGCGCAAAGTTGCCGCGAAGCGTCAGGGCGTCTTGTCAAACAGCCAATCGCGAAAGCCCCTCACCGCCTATTTCAGCGCGATCGCGAGCGATTGCAGTTTTGCGACGAGATTGGTGCCGAGCGCATAGATGATCTCGATAATCGCGAGTGCGATGCCGGCCGCGATCAGACAGTACTCGATCGCAGTGGCGCCGGATTCATTGGCGACGAATTCGGCCCATTTGCATTTCAACTTCACTGACGTGCCTTTCTGTCTCTACCAGAAATTGCGAGCGCGAAAAGTGCGTTGTGGCAATCGAAGATTGAGTAAATTCGGATCGCTCAATTTGACGACAAACCGGCTGGTTGCAGGCATTCCGGCGCAGCCGCACATGGGGCCGCCATGGAACCCGCGTTGCAACTTCGCAACACCTCTTCGAAAAGCCCGTTTTCGTTGATTTACGCCATTGCGCCGCCACACCCTCTTCCGAACAATTGACGCGCTGCGTGCCTTTCCGTGCAAGACTGTTTGCATCAAGTCTGTTTGCATCATGACTGTTCGAACAAGACTGGTTCGAACAGAACGTTTGGAGGCAGGGATCATGAATGATCGGCAGTCTCTTCTTGTGGCGGTCTCATGCCCCTCGGCCGTTCTCGCTGCCTGGCTGCTGCTCTCCCTGTCGGCCTACGCGCCAGCCCTTATCGAGAACAGCGGCGCCAATGCGGCTGCCGTCTCGCGCGCGAAGGATCTCGGTCGCCTCGACCTTGCCGACGTCCCACGCGCTGCGACCATCGAGGACGGTGTCGCCTTGACCGCCGACATTGCGGCGGCTGCGGCGAGCCTCGTAACTGTCGAAGCGGCAGCCGCGCCGGAGGCGGAGGTACCTGCCCCCGCCGTCCAGCTCGCGTCGGCCGATCCCGCGTTGATATTGTCGCCGGAGCCGCCCGCGCCTCAGATTTCGCCCGAACCAGCACCGAGCGTCAGCGAGGCTCCGCCTGCGCCAGCGCCAGAGCCCTTCAAACTCGCATCCGCCGATCCCACCGAGATCGTGGCCACGGACGCACTGTCCCCCGCCACGATCGCGAGCGGATCCGCCCCCGTTGCAAGCAAGACGTCGCCACCCGCAGACACCGTCGCCGTGCTCGACGAATGCTTCGTCGTGGACGCCTGCATCGATCGCTATCTCTGGGCGCTCTACCAGCGCACGCCTAAGGAGGATTCAATCAAGGTGCAGGAACGCCGCGCCGTCACCGTCAAGCGCAAGGGCAAGACGGTGACCGTGATGCGCAGCTTCACCAAGCTGGTCGACGAGGATTTCGGCTGGAAGGATCCCAAGGCGGCTGAGCATGCCGGCATGTCGATGATGGACTACGTCATCGGCGGCATGGACAAGAGCTTCAAGCGAAAGCTGTTTCGCACGCTGCTCGCCGCCGAAGCCGCCGGCCTCTCGCCGGGCATCACCAGCGCGTTCCGTGACGATTATCGCCAGTCGATCGCGAGCGGCCTGAAGGCCGCCTCCGACCGCTCCTATCACGGCGGCAGCACGCGTGGCGGTTATGGGCACGGCATGGCCGCCGACATCGTCAGCACCCAGGGTAGCAATCGCGCGCAACGCTGGGTCTCGACTGAAATCCTGTGGAAGTGGGTCGACGCCAACGGCAAGGCATTCGGCATCGGCCGGCCCTATCTCGGCCGCGATCCGCCGCATGTCGGCCCGATCGACGGCCAGGAATACATCTCGCGCCGGGGCACGGCGGAGCGCAAGGAAGCTGCCAACGCCAAGCCGAGAAAGGTGCGCGCTGCGGCCCACGCAAAGCCGCCC
This sequence comes from Bradyrhizobium sp. 179, assembly GCF_023073535.1. Taxonomy (NCBI): domain Bacteria; kingdom Pseudomonadati; phylum Pseudomonadota; class Alphaproteobacteria; order Hyphomicrobiales; family Nitrobacteraceae; genus Bradyrhizobium; species Bradyrhizobium sp. 179. The sequence goes on from NZ_JADPJR010000030.1 coordinate 174,920, forward strand.
AAATCACAGGCCATGCGTGAGCAGAAGAGCCCGGCAAAGTCGCAGAGGGCGGCGCAATCGGCCGGCAAACGCGCGACCTGAAGCTACGGCTTGCGGGCCGGCGTCGGCAGCGGCACGAGACGCATCTCGGCTGTGCCGGCCTCCTGCGTGCGCACCAGCACCGCAAAGATGGTTTCGACCGCCAGCCGCACTGCGACCTCCCTCGCCAAACCCTTGGCGAGATGCGCCGCGATCAGGCCGGTGAGAAGGTCGCCCGTGCCATAGGGCCGGATCGGCAGACGCAGCGTGGCAAAGCGCGACAAATGGCCGTCGGCGCAGAGGATCGTCTCCAACTGTCCTTCGGGCGTGTCCGCGAGCGTGCAGCCGGTAGCGACGACGTCGAGGCGGGCCTGCCCCGCGAGTGCCGCGCAGGCCGCGCGCAGGTCCTGCGCATCGGCAATCGTGATGCCCGCAAGCAGCTCGAGCTCGAACCGGTTTGGCGTGGTCAGGTTCGCGGCCGGCAGCAGCCGGCGCCGGAGCACGTCCAGAATTCCATCGGCGACATAGACGCGACCATCGTCTCCGATCACGGGATCACAGAGATAGACGAGCTTCGAATTGCGCACCAAGGCCCGCTCGACGAACTCGGCAACGACGGCGGCATTACCGGGCGAGCCGAGATAGCCAGTGACGACCACGGCCGCCTCGTCGACGAGATCGCGCTCTTCTACGCCCCTGAGAAGATCGGCCACCAGCTCGGTCTCCAGCACCCGCCCGCGCAGGCTCGGATAGCGTGGATGGTTCGACAGCAGCGTCGTCGGCACCGCCGCGACATTCACACCCTCCGCCTGCACGGCGTAGGCAGCCGCGCTGTTGCCGACGTGGCCGTGGACCACCTGACTTTGAATGGAGATGACGAGCATCAGAGGTCCGTAGGGGCAAATGCTACGCGAGGCAAGTGCAGCAATCATAGCCGAAATAGAGCGCACCTCCATCCTAGCTACAGGATTGCGGCAGCACGTGCGGGCAATGCCTCAGCGCCGCGCCAGCCTTCTAAGATAGGCGCAGAACATGTCGGCCATGGCATCAGCATAGGCTGCGATCTCCGCCTCGCTCCGTGTCTCTTCCGAAAAACTTTTGCCGACCTCGCTGAGCGTCGTCGTGATCAGCTCGCCGGCGAGGGTGCGCGTCGCATCCGAGGCTTTGGGCAGCGCCTCCCGCATGAAGGCGGCGACGATGCCCTCGCCGGCCGCCCGCGCATCCTGCGCCTCCGGCGCGTCGCGATAGAGCGGTGCGGCATCGCTGAGCGCGACGCGAATCGCAGCCTCCTCGCATTCGGAGCGGATGAAGGCATGGACCAATGCGCGCAGCCGCGCCAGCGGGGGCGTCGCCCGGTTCGCCAGGATGCCGCGCAGGAGCTCGCTGGTGCGCCGCCACTCGTCGCTCTGGAGGCGGAACAGGATCGCCGCCTTGTTCGGAAAATATTGGTAGAGCGATCCAACGCTCACCCCGGCCCGGTCCGCCACCCTCGCCGTCGTGAAACGCTGCGCCCCCTCCTTCGCCAAGACCTGAACAGCGGCATCCAGGATGGCCGCCACCAGCCCGGTGGAGCGGGCCTGTTGCGGCTGTTTTCGCGAGGAAATTGAACGGCTTCGACGGTCGGCCATGATGCCTGCGAGCAATGCGAATAGGAAATGCGACGAATTAGTCGTATTTCAGTCTCCGCGCAAGCACGCGCTTCGCTGCGAACCCTGGAGACGCCAAATGACCACCCCAACCATCACATCGCTTACGCCGCTGCTGGATCGACTGTTCGACGAGGCCGAAGCTGCAAGCAGCGCAACGCTGGCCGCTATCGCCGACTTGTCCGATGCCGACCGGGCACGGATGATGCGCAGCAAGACCGCTTACCGCGATCTCTATGGACGCCTGAGGGACGCTCCGCTCGCGGTCTCGCGCGAGACCGGCAGCCTGCTCTACATGCTGGCCCGCAGCTCCCGCGCCAAGGCGATCGTCGAGTTCGGCACCTCGTTCGGCATCTCGACCCTGCATCTTGCTGCAGCTCTGCGTGACAATGGCGGCGGCCGCCTCATCACCAGTGAGTTCGAGCCGTCTAAGGCAGCGCGGGCGCGGGACAACCTGTCGGCCGGCGGTGTGATCGACCTCGTGGAAATCCGCGAAGGCGATGCGCTGAAGACCCTCAGTGCCGATCTGCCCGATACGATCGACCTCGTGCTGCTCGATGGTGCCAAGGCGCTCTACTCGGATATTCTGGATCTGCTCGAACGCCATCTCAGGCCGGGCGCGATCATCGTCGCCGATAACGCCGACGACAGCCCCGACTATCTGGCGCGTATGCGCAAGCCGGGAAACGGCTACATGTCCACGGCCTTTGTCGAAGACGTCGAACTGTCGGTGCGGATCAACTGACGCGGTGTCGACGCACCGCGGCATCTCGAGCCGCCACGCGATGGAACGCGCGGCGGCTTCGTTGCCTCGGCGGCGTCACCGTCGTGTCCGCATTCCAATCGGTGTCGCAGGTTCGTCACTCACACGTGTTACCTGCTCACGGCAAAAGCCCGTTCCAGGGGCTCGACGTATACCGCGCAGAATCTTCTTACGCCGAGAGGCTCATGACCTCCGCCTTCAATGCTTACGCGGCGCTCGCACTTGCCATCGTGTTCGAAGTCACGGCGTCCGCCTTCCTGCAGCAATCCGCTCAGTTCACGCGGCCCTGGCCGACCTTGGCGATGGTGCTGTTCTATGTCGCCTCGTTCTATGCGCTGTCGGCGGCAATCCGCATCATCCCCCTGAGCATCGCCTATGCGATCTGGGGCGGCGTCGGCATCATCCTGACCGCCACGGTCTCCTTCGTGCTATTCCGCCAGATGCTCGACGGCGCCGCCTTCGTCGGCATCGCCTTGATCGTGTCCGGGGTCGTGGTGATCAACCTGTTCTCGGAGACGACGGTGCATTGACGCGGCAGTCCCGGTGCGCGCTACTGGCCCCGCACCGGTTTGGGCGGACGCTGCGCGGATCGCGGCGGTTTTGCGCCAGGCTTGGCCGCACTACGGGGTGGCGGCCCATCGACCGACTCCAGATAGGCGGCGAGCGCCTTGGCGGAATCGGAACTGGTTGCGTAGTGGTCTTTCAAGAACCAGGACAGCGTCAGGCTGAAGCGTCCCTTGGCAAGGCCCCGTGGGGTGCGGTGACAACTGGCGCAACCGTCGGCAAAGAGCCTTGCGGGCGACTTGCCGGCGTCAAGGTTCTGCGCGGCTGCAACCGTCGCCGTCAGGACGGCGCCCGCGGCAAGAGTAATCAAGGGCGCGATCAAGCCGCGCCCCGGTCGAAACAGCGAAATCAACATTGTCCCTTGGACCGCCTTGCGGTCACGCCGCCGACAGCTGATCGAATTCGGGCGGCGCATAGGCCTTGCCGTCCTGATCGGTGATGACGACCTGCCACCCCTCGCTGGCCCACACCCTGGCCTTGGCCACGATGAGCAGCCGGCTCTCGCGGGCGAAGCTATACTTCTCGTTGTCGCGTTCTGCGACCATTTTGTAGGCCAATGCATATCCCCTGGCGTTGCCCCGCACCCCGCCCCTCTCGTGGCAGCGGGCTTTGGCGGCAATTCGCCAGGAGCGTGGCAATTTGGTGCCATCCGCGGGCAGTACGGCGCCGGCGCGCTCACAGCCCGGTAACCGGATGAGCGCGCGCCGCATCAGGGACGCGCCTCTGCTGTGCGGGTTTGCTTGCCGCCAAGCGTGCAGCGCCGCAGGCGCGTCGTCACATGGTGCCGAATCGGCCCCCGGCGCCGTCACGACTGCTACGGAACCGATAGCGCCTGCGCGAGCGTCGCTAGTGCACCCTGATGATGTGCGGCCGGCCGAGATTGATCAGCCCCTGCACCGCCGACAGGCGATCGTCGAGGGCTGCGATCGTGAGCTGCAGATTGTTGCGGCGCTCGTCGAGCATGCCCATCTCGGCGCCGGTGAGCTTTGCGCTCGCCCGTTCCTTGTGGATCGCTTCGAGGGATTTGCGCAGTCCGGCAATCAGGCTGGACAGCTGCTTGGCCTCCTTGGTCATCGACCGCTTCGCGACATTTTGGCGGCGCGTCTCCGCCTGACTCTGTCTCATCGTCATCCTCCCGTGCCCCGCTGCCCCGAGTGGATGCTTACAGCTTTGAGTACACATATTACGATCGATGAAATCTGCTCGCGAAAAACTTCCTTAAATTGTATGCGCAGAGAACCTGGGTCCGACAAGCAGAAAGCCCGGCGCAAGGGCCGGGCTTTCCTAAGCAACGTCAGTGCTTCTGATGGCCGCCACCGGGGCCGCCCGCTTGGGGGCCACCACGCGGCGCCGCATTGATGTGCGGAGCGCCGCCGCCGGGGTGCGGCATCGCGGGTGCCGCCGCGCGCGGCGCCGGCATCTGCGCTCGGGCATTCATCGGCGTGCCATGGCCGACGTTCGGCTGGGCGACGTGCGGCATCGCCGGCGGGGCTGCAGGCGCGGCCGACACGCGCGGCACTTCATGGGCGCGCGTCATCGGCTGCGCGCGCACGGCAGCACGGCTCGCAGCATGGTCGTGCATCATGCGCGCCTGCGCGTCGCGCGGACTGCGGCCCTGCACGGCGGTTCGCTCATTCGCGATGCGCTCATTCCGCGCGGCGCGGGTTCGGTCGATCGTAACCGCGGCGTCGCGCTTGGCGAGCGCATTGGGCCGCCCGACCACGGCATCCCGTGCGGTGGCCGCGACATTGCCCCTGGCGTGCACGCCGCTGCGCTCGAGTGCGACCGCCGCATCGCGCGTTGCCGCGCGGCCGATACGAGCCGCACGTGGATCAAGCGTCATCCGCGTCGCGAAACGCTGATGCGAAGTCCAGTAATTATTCCAATAGGCGTGGCGGCGATACCAGGGACGTCCCGCATAGTAGTTCGACCAATACGAGGTCAACACGAAGGGGACGACGGGCACGTCGATCTCCTCGACATAATCGGGGAGATAGACGTAGTGGTTGCGATAGAGGTATTCGAGATATTGCGACGATACCCAGCCGCGATCGTCGGAGAAGCTCACGTCGCACCAGGCATTGCCGCGCAGGCAGCCATGGATGTTGACGCGGGCACCACCGGGGATGCGGTCGACCAGGGGAAAGCCCGTGCCCGGTCCGGCACGCAGGCCGGTCGAGACGGTGACGATGCCCGGCGCGGCCAGCGCGGCCGTCGGGGCAAGCAGCAATGCGGCAAGCAAAACGCTTTTGAGTCTCATGGCGTGTTCCTCCTCTGCCAGTCGGAACGCGCAAGCGGAACGGGCGTTCCGCGTACGGTGGTCGCACGCGTCGAAAGATCGAAATGCACACCGCGCGCGGTTCAATATTCACTCGCCGTTCATCGCCAAAGCACCCGGGCGCGCAGCCGGACCGTCAATTCGCTGGCAACATGACGGCGTCGAAGTACGACGCGAGCGCAGCAAAGCCGTCGAGCGGCAGCACATTCGCGACGTACTGGTCCGGCCGCACCACGACCATGCAGCCGGCTTTCCGGTCGATGCCGCGCATGGCGAAGACGTCGTTGCCGCTCTTGAGGTCGGGACAGAACATCTTCTCGTAGTCGATCAAGCCGTAGCGGCCTTTGCGCGGGAGCAACAGCGGCGGCATCGCCTCGACGGCAAGCTCGCGATGACCTTGCTGGAAGATAGCGCGCAGGTCGATCACGCTGTCGATGTCGGCGCCGACCCGCGTGTATCGCCTGATCGGCGACTCCCTTGCTTCGGCGAGGAACTTGCACAGGGCGCGAATGGCCGATCCCGCTGCGGCGGGATCTTCCGCAGGCGAAAACGCGTAGATGCGGAAGCGGCCGTCGGCCCGCGCCGCATGACCGAGATGCACCGGCTTGGCGTCCGCCAGCCGGATCACCGGCGCGGAGTGGAAGCGCTTGCCGATCACGAGACCTGCCGCGAGATGCTGATGTGCTGCCGTGCCGGTGAGAAGCGAGGGACGGTAATGCGTCGCGGTCCCGGCCGTGTAACGGCCGTGCCGGACGAAATAGTCCTGCGTCCTCGCCGCATCGGCACCGCCGGCCTTCGCGGCGGAGGCGAGAATCCCTGCCCATTCACGATCGAAGTCGATCAGCTCCTTGGCAACCGCCTGGCGCTCGGCCGAATAGGAATGCAGCAGGCCTGGGGCGCACTGCCCGCGCAGGACGGCGGCGAGCTTCCAGCCGAGATTGAAGGCGTCCTGCATCGAGACGTTCATGCCCTGCCCCGCTTTCGGGCTGTGGGTATGGCAGGCATCGCCGGCGATGAAGATACGCGGCTGGCGGGTTTCGATCTCGGCGTCCGGCACGTCATCGAACTTGTCGGTGAGGCGCTGGCCGATCTCGTAGACCGACCACCAGGCGATCTCCTTCACCTCGAGCGTATGCGGCCTCAAGATCCGCTGCGCCTTGGCGATGACGTCGTCGGCACTGATGTTGCGATTGGCGACGCGCTCGCCGATCTCGAGCTTGGCGAGCTCGACATAGAGGCGGACCATGTAACCGCCTTCACGCGGGATGATCAGCAAGCTGCCGTCCTTCGCCGACTGGATCAGCGACTTGAAACGGATATCCGGGAAATCTGTCACCGCCAGCACGTCCATCACGCCCCAAGCGTGATTGGCGGAATCGCCGTGCAGCTCCCGGCCGATCGACTTTCGTACCGTGCTGCGCGCGCCATCGCAGCCGACGACATAGCGCGCCTTGATCGTTTCGATCTTGCCCTCGCTTCCGGCATCGACGCGGGCGAGCCGCACCGTCACGGCATGATTGGCGGCAGCAGCGGTCGGATCGACATCGAGATCGAGCACGCGCCGGCTGTAATACGGCTCGAGCTTGGCCGGCGATTTCCGCATGACGTCGAGAAAGCCATCATGGATGCGGGCCTGGTTGAGGATGACGTGCGGGAATTCCGACAGCCCGTCCTCGACGTCCTGGACCCGACCGCTGCGGACGATCGTCTTGGGCTGCCGCTCGTCTGGCTTCCAGAACGTCGTCTCGTTGACCCAATAGGCCTCCTTCAGCACGCGCGCGCTGAAACCAAAGGCGTGAAACATCTCCATGGTGCGACAGGCGATGCCGTCGGCCTGGCCGACCAGCAGGCGGCCTGCTTTCTGCTCGACGATGCAGGTCTTGATATCAGGGAATTGCGCGAGCTGGGCGGCGAGCGTGAGGCCGGCGGGTCCGCAGCCGACGATGAGGACATCGACCTCTTCAGGCACCGCGCCCGCTGCACCCGAGGCTTGAACGCGGTCGGCGGGATCGGCAATCTCGGGATCGCCCGGCTGAAATCCATTCAGATGGAATTGCATGAGCACCTCTCCCGCCAACTTCTTTGGATATTGCTCAGTATGCTGACTATCAGTATACTTGTCAACGACCGGCCCGTCCCTGCCCAAACGGAGAATTCAGTGAAAGACAACAACGACATGCCCGGGCATCTGGCGCGCCGGTTCCAGCAGATCGCGGTCGCGGTATTCCTGGCTGAAGTCGCAGATGCCGGTTTCGATCTCACGCCGGTGCAATATGCCGCGCTCGCGACCATCAAGGCCAATCCGGGGCTCGATCAGGTGACGCTCGCGGGATTGATCGCCTATGACCGCACCACCATCACCGGCGTAATCGATCGCCTGGTGCAGAAGGGCCTTGCCGAGCGCCGCCCCTCCAGCCGCGACCGCCGCGCGCGCGAGCTCGAGATCACCGACGAAGGCCGGCGCACGCTGCGCAAGATCACGCCCGCCGTCGAGTCTGCGCAGCGCATCATGCTGCGCGGCCTCAGCGCGAAGGAAGGCGAGGAGCTGATGCGGCTCTTGCGCAAGGCGATTGCCGCCGGCAACGAGCTCAGTCGCGCGCCGCTGCGCGAAGTGCCGGCATAGGCCCGTCGTTTTGTACGCATTGTCGCAGCGCCGCGAAACCTGGAACTAACGTTCGGCTGCTACGGTCGGCCCGTTCGGCGTTTAACGCGCGGTTAACTTTGCGGCTCGGGGGTTTCGGATGTTCAGGTTCGTTGTTGCGGCCGCGGCGATCGCGCTCTCGGCAGGTCATGCGCTCGCAAACGGCCATGGCGGCGGCGAATCTCCGCCTCCGCCGAAACCTGAGGCGACGATCGCGCCGGCGAAGGTGGTCCTGACCAAGCAGGGTCCCAAGCTGGTCGATCTCAAAGGCATGACGCTCTACTATTACGAGCGCGACACCACCGGAAAGACATCGAACTGCAACGGCAAGTGCACCGAGAGCTGGGTCCCGCTCGCCGCGACCGCCGACGCCAAGGCTGTCGGCGATTTCACCGTGATCAACCGCAACGACGGCAGCAAGATGTGGGCCTACCGTTATCGCCCGCTCTACACCTCGCCCGCCGACAAGGCGCCGGGCGATGCCAACGGCAATGCCACGACGCTGCAATGGCGGATCGCCAGGCCGGAATAAGACGGCGCGGGACGACCCATGTCGCCGATTGCTGGCAATGATCAATGATCATGAGCGACAGAAGCGGCCGATCGCTCAGCCCTCAGCTGCGCCAGCGCGTGCCCGTCTCGGCCTGCGCGTTCTGCCCCGGCGGCAGCACCACGACCGTCGAATTGAGCTTCACCCGGTCATAGAGATCGATGACGTCCTCGTTGCGCATCCGGATGCAACCTGAAGAGATCGCCTGCCCGATATATTCGGGCTGATTGGTACCGTGGATGCGGTAGAGCGTGTCCTTGTTGCCGACATAGAGGTAGATTCCCCGGGCCCCCAGCGGATTGGCCGGGCCACCGGGAACGCGCGCCGGATATGGCCCGAGCCGGGCCTGGATGTCCGCCGTCGGAACCCAGTCCGGCCATTCTGCCAGGCGGCCGACGCGGGCGACGCCTGAGAACGCCATGGCTTCCTCGCCGACCGCGACGCCGTAGCGGATCGCCTTGCCCTCGGGCAGCACGAAATACAAATAGCGCGCATCGGTATCGACCAGGATGGTCCCTGGTTGCTCCTTGCGATGGTAATCGACGATGTGGCGCAAATATTGCTCGGGCACGTTCGCCCTCGCGTAAGGCGCATGCGCGAGCAGCTGCCGGTCGCGCGGTGTCATGCTCGCGTCGGTCGACGGAGAGAGAGTCGTCTGCATGCAACCGCCGAGCGGCAGCAGAGCAGCAACGAATAGAATGATTAAAGATCTTGGCACCGCCGGCCCCCGATAGCGGATAGCACCCCCAGCGCCACTACATGCTGTCAAAATCGTGCAAAAAACAAGGCAAGCGCGGAACAATTACACGTGTTCGACAAGGCGGGTTCCATCACCACAAACGGCAGGAGAGGGTCGCATCATCTCCATCTCCTTGCCTTGCTTTGGTCAAACCCGGCTGGACTCGTGCTCCCCGGGACTTGGGATGGGCCCACCACAACAGATGATCGGCTCGCGCCAATGCGGACGACCAAGGCTTTAAACATCTGGGCTTCAAAGGAGCTGCGATGCTGGCGACGCTGAACAGCAAGCAAATCGTCGATGAGATCGTGAAGGACACGGTCAAGGACAACGATCCGCACGACTCGGTTCAGATTTCTCCCGAGATCGTGCTGGCCTCGCGCCCGGGGAGCGCGGCACCGGCGCTGGCGCCGGAGACCGCGCCCCGTCCGGAGCCGAAGTTCGCTCCGAGTCCGGCGCGTGCGCCGGAGCCCACCATCAACGTCGTCTACGGAAAACCCGCCGCGGCACCTTCGGTCGACACGGCGGTTCGCGTGACGGCCAGCGATGGTGCCGGCCATCGGAAGCGATCCGCGGTTGGCAAGTGGCTGCGCGGTGCGTTCGTCACGTTCCTGTTCGCCGGCGGCTGCGCGGCTGCCGCGATTGGCTGGGAGAAGCATGGCGACACAGCAAAGCAAATGTTCGCCGAATGGACGCCGGTATTGGCGTCGCTGATGCCTTCGACGTCGCTGATGTCTTCGACGTCGCAGACGACGCCCGTCGCCGCGGCGCAAGCCGCCCCGCCCGCAGCACCAGCGGCAGCCGAACAAACGGCGGAGCAATCTGCAACGCCGCCTGCAACCCAGCTTGCCGCCGCGCCCGCGACAGCGCAGCCCGATACCGCGCAATCGATGCAGTCGATGACGAACGATCTCGCCGCGATGGCGCAGCAGATCGAGCAGCTCAAGGCCAACATCGCCGAGCTGAAGGCCGGACAGGAGCAGATGGCGCGCGAGATGGCGAAGCCGCCTGCGCCCAGGCCGGTGGCTGTTGAGACCAAGCCGGCCGATCCGCGCGCGCGCACCTCTGCGCTGCCGCCGCGGCCTGCGATGCCGCCAGTTCGCAAGCCCAAGCCGGCCGTAAGCCAGACCTACATGCCGGCCTATACGCCAGCACCGCTTGCACCTCCGCCGCCATCGCAGGCTGCGGCGGTCCCGCCGCCGGTTGCGACGTCGCAAGCCGTAGCCGATGACGATGGACCTGTCGTGCGTCCGCCAATGCCGCTGCGCTAGCGCGACACCAGCGTCGCAACGTCGCCTACGCTGTCCGAGTCGATGTAATGCGTTGGGTCCGGACGATTACGGGAAGCGATGCTTTGCGTGTCTTCCGAAGAGAAAAGGCCGTCGGGATCTATGCCGGCGGCCTTCTCTTGCAACTGCCGGTTCCCGGAGCCCGGTTCTGTTGCAATTCCATGCTTTATGATCACGCCGCATATTTAATAAATTCTTAACGGGCCCGCTTGCTGCACATCATTTCTGCGCCATAAGCACAGAGATTGCGCGGCCGGTTCATTCGAAACGATCGACTCAGTGGTACCATGCCGGGTGTGTCGAGACTTTCCGTTGAAGACTCGTTTTTCAAACTTGGGTCGTCACACCGGGGAATTCGGATGCCTTACTACTCCTTCGATCTTGTGGTTGGTGAAGAGTTCAAGAACCAGGGTGGAATCATCCTCGAAGACATCGAGGTCGCCTCCGATCGGGCCGATCAATTGGCGACCGAGCTGTCCCAGGTGAAGCCGGAGCTCCAGCAGAAGGGTTGCTCGGTGCGCGTCACGGACCGCGATCACAACGAGGTCTATCGCACGCCGCTCGATCCCGTCCCTGCGTGGCAGCGCTAGCTATACGTCAACCACTGGCGCTTCGAACCAGTTCGTCAGCGACAATCCGCCGTCGACGACGAAGGCTGCGCCAGTGACGTAACCGGACAGCTTGTTCGACAAGACGGTCAGCGCCATCGGGGCGAGGTCATCGGCCTCGCCGAGGCGCCCGAGCGGAATGTGCCGCGCCAGCGCGGCATCCGCGACGAATCCGCCGGCTGCGATCGCGCCGGGCACCAGTGCGTTGACACGGATGTCGTGGCGGCCAAACGTCTTGGCGAGCTCCTTCACCAGCATCGCCATTGCCGCCTTCGCCGTCGAATAGTGCGGCAGGTTGCGCGGCGTGCCGGCATGCAGCGAGGTGAGAAACAGGAACGAGCCCGGCCGCTTCGCCGCGATCAGCCGTGTCGCGATCTCGCGCGCCAGATGGAAGCCGGCATCGAGATTGACGGCATGCATCTGCTGCCAGGTTTGGCGATCGACCGCGAGCGCATGGTCCGCCTCTCGCCGGGGCGGAGACGCGCTGTGGACGAAATGCGTGATGTCCCCGAGCGCTGTCTGCGCGGCGGCCAGCAGCTCATCGCATGCCTCGAGCCTGGCGAGATCGCCGATCCAGGGCACCGCCAGTTCGGGTCTCTTGCTCGCGCTGATCGCGACCCTCACCCGCTCGGCATTGATATCGGCAAACACGGTCCGGACGCCCTCGCCGACCAGAGCCTGCGCGATCGCGCGGCCGATGCCGTTGCCGGCGCCGGTGACGAGCGCGGTGTCGCGTGCGGGGTCGAATGGCGTGCTGAACAGGCTCATGTTGCGTTCCGGGGCCGGCGGACACAATCTAGCGCGCCGCGCCGAGGAACGACAATGGCCTCCCGGCACCATTGCGGAGCAGCGCGGCGGACGCTAGCCTCTCAAAAAAACGGAGGAGAGACCAAGGATGCGCACCGGTTTTCTGATGACGGGCTTGTTGCTGCTGGCCGCGCCGGCGCAGGCGGCCGACGCGCCGCCGCGGTCGACCTATGTGACGATGGTGTTGCAGGCCTTCGCCGCCAAGGTCGAGTGCCCCAACACGGATCTCGTTTATCAGGACCTCGTGCAGAAGGCGCAGCAGATGCACCTGCCTGACGGCACCACCGAGAAGGTGCGCAAGGCGATCGCCTGGATGCACACCGGCGGCAAGATGGGCGAGAAGCAGGACGACGATTTGATGGCGGAGGTCGCAGTCGCCACCCAGGCGACCGACATGGACCAGCGCCGCCTCGGCATGCCCGGCTGGTGCGAGGCCCAGAAGACCAACCTCGCCGGATTGATCCGCAGCAAGGGCGGCTAACGAGGCGGCTGTTGCAGCGTTAAGCACGCTGCCAACAGCCGACGCTCCCGACCAAAAATCGTCACAATTCTCCACAGCATGCGGCCTCTTCGAATTCGAACCGGAGAGCCCTGATGCGGAATATCCATTTCGTTTTCGCCGGCGCGATTGCGGCCGCCACGGTGCTGACTGCGCCCGTGCTGGCGAAGAATTCCGACGCCCAGAGAAGCGAGGAAAAATCCACTTCGTCGCCCTGTACTGCCTATCAGCAGGCGCCGGACGGCTCGTGGGAACCCCTTCCCTGCAAAGCCACAGGCGAGCGGGCGCAGCCCCAGACGCAGAATCGACGTTCGACGCAAGCCACCGATCGCGGCGAGCGTTGAGTACGCCCGCGCTTAAGTCGTCAGCTCTGGTGCGGACCGCGCATGATCTTCATGGCATCGGCGATGTGACGCCATTCTTTGGCCTCTTCGGCCTCGCCGCGGCCCTCGCAGGCCTGCGCCTGCTCGGCGGCCTTCGCAATCGCAGCGAATCCATGCTGTTCCAGCATCTGCCGCGCGACGGTGTGGACCTGGAGCTCGGACATCATGGGCGCTCTCCGTTTGAAGGAAACCGCGGCGCCCGGCTCGGCGGCGCTCCGCGGGTCTCCCACAACGATCTCGCCATGCGACCCGTTCCGCTTACCTCGCGACAAAGGCGGCCCGCCATGCCCGGCGGACCGCCTTCTCACCCACCCCAATGAAAGTCGCTTGCCGCGTCCCCTACGCGACCGCCACGCGCTTGCGCTCGAAATCGTTGGGCACCTCGATATCGACCTCTAGGGTCGACACATCGTCGCCGCGCTCGAGCCGGACGATGACCTTGGTCGGGTCCAGCTTGACGTGCTTGGACACGACGGCGAGTATTTCCTCACGCAGCACCCCGAGCAGATCGGGCTGGCCACGCATCCCTCGTTCATGCGCGAGCAGGATCTGCAACCGTTCGCGAGCGACGGGAGCAGACGAGGCCTTGTTGCCGCGCAGAAGCCGGAGCAGACCCATGCTCATGCAGCCCTCCGTCGCAGCAGACGATCCATGAAGCCCTTGCGCTCGGTCGGAACCTGCATCGGCACGGTATCGCCGCACAGCCGCCGCGCCGCGTCGCTATAGGCCCGCGCCGGTGCGCCGTCCGCGTTCGACAGCGTCACGGGGGTACCGACGTTCGAGGCGCGCAACACGTCCTGGCTCTCGGGGATGATGCCGAGCAAAGGCGTGGCGAGGATCTCGAGAATGTCGTCGATGGTCAGCATCTCGCCGCGCGCGGCGCGGGAGGGATCGTAGCGGGTGATGAGAACGTGCTTCTCGACGCGCTCGCCCTTCTCGGCCCGCACCGTCTTGGAATCGAGCATGCCGATGATGCGATCGGAATCGCGTACCGAGGAGACTTCCGGATTGGTGACGATCACGGCCTCGTCGGCAAAGCGCATGGCCATCGAGGCGCCGCGCTCGATGCCGGCCGGGCTATCGCAGATCACCCAGTCGAACCGGCTGCGCAGATCGGCGATGACCTTGCCCACGCCCTCCTCCGTCAGCGCATCCTTGTCGCGGGTTTGCGAGGCCGGCAGCAGCCAGAGATTCTCCAGCCGCTTGTCTTTGATTAGCGCCTGGGGCAGCTTGGCTACGCCCTGCACTACGTTGATGAGGTCGAACACCACGCGGCGTTCGGCGCCCATTACGAGGTCGAGATTGCGCAGGCCGACGTCGAAATCGACGACGACGACCTTGTCGCCGCGCTGCGCGAGCGCGGCCCCCAGTGCGGCAGTGGTCGTGGTCTTGCCGACCCCGCCCTTGCCTGATGTCACGACCAGTACCTTAGCCATTTCAAAAATCTCCTCTGGTCAGTTCAGCGCGGTAATTCGCATGGTGTTGCCTTGCAGAAAGGCTTGGGCAGGCTGGCCGCGCAGGGCGGCGTCGATGTCGTCGGCAGTCTGATAAAACCCATCGATTGCAAGCAGTTCGGCTTCGATCTTCTGGCAGTAGATGCGCGCGCTGGTGTGACCGTTGACCCCGGCCATGGCGCGGCCGCGCAACGCGCCGTAAATGTGAATGGAGCCGCCGGCGACGACCTCGGCGCCGGAGCCGACGGAGCCGAGAATGGTGATGTCGCCTTCGGGGAAGATCACGGTCTGGCCCGAGCGCACGGGAGCCTCGAGCAGCAGCGAGGTCGGCTTGGTCTCGGCCTTCGTCTCGGTCTTCTTGGGCGCGTTCGGCTCGACCACACAGCTGCGTCCGCCCGAGAGCAGCGGTGGCATCGTCGGGGTCAGCCTTGCCTCTTCCACGCCTTCAACGCCGAGCACGCGGATGTTGCGGTCCTGCAGGCTGGTCAAGAGATGGCCGATGCCGGCTTGGCTCAGATCGACCGAGGACAGGTCGATCACCACGGGCCGGCCGGCAAAGAAGCCCGGCGAGCGGGCGATCGTCGCATCGATCTCCTGGAGCCAGTCCAGGATCGGAACGGTCGGCACGAACACGAAGGCCACATAGGAGCGCCCCCGCAGGCGCACCATTTGGCGTTGAGTTTTTACTGCAGCCTCCATATCGGCCGACTCGTTCCCAATTATTGAATGGTTAACGATGCGGCGGATATGGTTAATGGCCGGTTAATTTCCCCGCGGGGTCACGTGGAATCCGTTGGGCTAGCGGCCGCGCGTCGCGCGGGCGCTCTCGTCCAGCACACCGCTGTCATCACCCGCGACGGCAGGTGATCCAGTACTTGAGATGGTTGTGGATGCTGGATAGGCCGCGGCGTATTGGACGCCCCGCCTTCACGGGGGCATGCCCGCGGCATGTCGGGAGAGCCCTTACTTCTTCACCTTGCTGGCATCCATCTTGATGGAGGGATCGAGCATCTTGGTCGTGAACGCCGTCGACACGTCGAACGGCTTCTCCATACCGAGATAGGTTTGGACCAGCTCGTAGTCCTTCTTCATCCGCTCGCCGTCGATCCAGCCGAGCGACTTCGTCGTCGTGAATTCGTCGGTCATCAGGGACTTGATGCGTTCCCACTGGCGCTCCTGGTTCTCCCTGTCGAGACCGGAGACCTGATCGAGCAGCGCCTTCAGGCATGGCGTGACGTCGGCGACGCAAGCCGCAAAGGCCTTCTGCGTGACGCGCACGAACTCCTCGACCACCTTGGGATTCTTCTGCAGATAAGCGCCGTTGACGATCAGCGAATTGCCATAGGGATTGAGCCCGATGTCCTTCCAGTTGATGTAGCCGAGATCGGGTCCGAACTCGATCACTTTCAGATCGTGCTCGTTGTAGAAGTCGCTGATGATGTCGACGGTGTGGCTCTTCAGCGCCGCGATCTTCGCGGTCGGCCCGACATTGACGAAGCCGACAGAATCGGGCGCCAGACCTGCGGCCTTGGCGAAGGCCGGCCACATCACGCGCGAGGCATCCCCAGGCGGGTTGCCGATCTTGTGCCCGGCAAAGTCCTTCACACCGTTCACGCCGTAGCTCTTCAGCCAGTAGAAGGTCTGGCCGGTATTGGCATAGACGCTCATCACCGCAACCGTGTCGGCGCCCTTGCTCTTGGCCACCAGCATGGTGGCGAGATCGGCGACGCCGAAAGGCGAGCCGCCGGAGCCGACCTTGGCGGCGGAGACGCCGGAGCCTTTGCCGGTCTCGATCGTCAGGTCGATGCCCGCCTTCTCGTACCAGCCTTGAGCCTTGGCGTAATAATACGGCGAGTGATCGGCCGTCGGCGTCCAGTTCAGGATCAGATTGACCGCCTCGCCCGCGCGCGCAGGCATCGCCGACACACCGAGCGTCAGCGCCAATACCAGGGCAGAGCCCGCCGCCTGCAAATGCTTCATCGCACCTCTCCTCATTGCCGCGACCCGGCTTGTCGCTCTCGCCATGTGAGGATACCAATGCAACAAGCCCGCCCTCAACTTGTCAACTGTTTGGTTGGAAATGCCTGCAAAACGATCTGGCGACACCGTGCCGCAGCGCCGTGATCCCGTCGCCACCCGCAACAAGCTGCTCACCGCGGCGCGGCTGGAATTCGCCCGGCACGGCTTTGCGGGGGCCCGCGTCGACGAGATCGCCGAGCGTGCCGGCGTAAACAAGCAGCTCGTCTATCACTATTTCGGCGACAAGGACGCGCTCTACCTCGCCGTGCTCGAATGGGTCTATGAGGACATCCGCGAGCAGGAGCGCAAGCTCAAGCTCGAAGGCCTGCCGCCGGAAAAGGCCATCCGCAGGCTGATCGAAGCCTCATTCGACCATCTGGCGGCAAACCCCGATTTCATCGTGCTTCTGAACGACGAGAACCGCGGCGGCGCTCGCCACGTCCGCGGCTCGACGCGGCTGGAGGCGATGCATTCCCCGCTGGTGAGAAGCGTCTCCCACATCCTCAACGAGGGGGTACGCGCCGGCGTGTTCCGCAAGGGGATCGATCCCGTTCAGCTCTATATCTCGATTGCGGGCCTCAGCTATTTCTTCTTCTCCAACACGCCGACGCTGTCGGCGATCTTCGGTAAGGACCTGTCGAGCCGCACCCAGCGCCGCGCCCGCCGCAGGCACGTCGCCGATTTGGTGCTGCAGTCGCTGCGACCCTAATCAACCAACTGGTTGAAACTTCGCTCAAAACCGGTTAGGCTCGTCGTAGCGGCAAGTGACCGTCGCAACAGGGAGCAATCGGTGACAGGAGACGCGGCCCGCACCTCGCGCAGCTTTGCGATCATCCTGATCGTGCATCTTGCTGTGCTCGTGCTCTGGCAGGTCGCGGTCGATGCTTTCCACGTGCCGAAATTCATCCTGCCCTCGCCGCTCGCCACCGTGCAGACGCTGGCAACCACAGGCTATGCCTGGGGTGCCAACACGCTGGTGACGGCGATCGAGATCCTCGGCGGCTTCGCGCTTGGCGCCTTCGTCGGCGTTGCGCTGGCCGTGATCTTCAGCTGGGCGCCGCTGCTCAGCCTCGCGCTGCTGCCGCTGTTCGTGACGCTGAACATGATTCCGAAGGTCGCGCTCGGCCCGCTCTTCATCGTCTGGTTCTCCTACGGCATCGTGCCGAACATTTTGATCGCCTTCAGCATCTGCTTCTTTCCGATCCTGCTCACCACCGCGCGGGGCCTGCGCGAGGTCGAGCCCGATCTGCTCGATCTCGTCAAATCGCTGCGCGGCTCGCGCTGGACGCTTTTCCGAAAGATCCAGCTACCGGGATCGCTGCCTTACATCTTCTCCGGCATGAAGGTCGGCGCCATCCTCGCGGTGGCCGGTGCCATCGTCGGCGAGTTCATCGCCTCCGAGCGCGGGCTGGGCTACCTCATGATCCAGGTGCAGTCGTCGCTCGACACGCCCGCGATGGTGATGGCCGTCGTGCTGCTAACGCTGCTGGGGGTCGCCCTCTACGGCCTGGTGCTCGCCCTCGAACGCATGTTCGTGGTTGGCGACGCGAGACAGACCTGACAACGGCAGAACTAAGGACCAAATCCATGTTGCTCACCCGCCAGACCCTGCCCAAGACCATCCCTGACGTCGCTGCGCTCGACGAGCTCCTGTGCCGGCCGACGCAGGCACTGATCGATGACCTCAGGAACGTCGAGGGCGACATCATGATCCTTGGCGTCGCCGGCAAGATGGGCCCGACGCTGGCGGGGCTCGCAAAAGCTGCCGCGCCGGACCGCCGCGTCATCGGTGTCGCGCGCTTCAGCGACGCCAGTGTCAAGGACTGGCTGCACGCGCGCGCCATCGAGACGATCAATTGCGATTTGATGGACGAAAGCGCCATTCACGCGCTGCCGAAGGCGCCCAACATCATCTTCATGGCCGGCCGCAAGTTCGGCGCGGAGGGCGATCTGTCGCTGACCTGGGCGATGAACGCGCATGTGCCGGCCCTGGTCGCGCAGGCCTTCCCCGCGTCCCGGATCGTGGCGTTCTCGACCGGCTGCATCTATCCCTTTGTCCCCGTCGACGGTAAGGGCTCGACCGAGGACATGGCGCCGAACCCGCCCGGCGAGTATGCCCAGTCCTGCGTCGGACGCGAGCGGATGTTCGAATATTTTTCGCGCAAATTCGGAACACCGGGCCGCCTGTTCCGCCTCAACTACGCGATCGACATGCGCTATGGCGTGTTGCACGACATCGCCACGAAAGTGCTGACGGGCACGCCAATCGACGTCAGCCTCGGTCACGTCAACTTCATCTGGCAGGGCGATGCGTCCGCCCAGGCGCTGCGCTGCCTCGCCCATTGCACGACACCGACCTCCCCGATCAATGTCAGCGGCCACGAGATCCTCGCGGTGCGCGATCTCGCGCAGAAGTTCGGTGCGAGGTTCGGCCGCGCACCGGTGCTGACAGGCAAGGAAGAGCCGACGGCATGGCTGACCGACACGTCGAAAGCGGTCGAACTGTTCGGTTTGCCGGTCGTCGACACCGAGCAGTTGATCGCCTGGACCGCGGACTGGGTCTCCCGCGCCATGCCGACGCTTGGCAAGCCCACCAAATACGAGGTGCGCGATGGACGCTACTGACGGTCCGCCCGTCATCAAGCTCGGCGTCGCCGATGCGAACGCCGGGCTGGCGCTGTCGACGGAAGCGCGCTGGAACCAGACCGAACAGGATTGGCGCGTTTTCCTGCGCGATGGTGTCGTGTTCGGCATCCGCGAGGGCGCGCGACTGGTGGCGACCGCAGCACTGCTGCCGTATTCCGGCAACAACGCCTGGATCAGCATGGTGCTGGTGTCGGCAAGGCATCGCCGCCGTGGTCTGGCGACACGCCTCGTCGATGCCTGCCTGGAAGCGGCGCGCAAGAACGGTCTCACGAGCTGGCTCGATGCGACGCCCGACGGCGCCGCCGTCTACGGGCGCCTCGGCTTCACACCGACTCTGCAATTGCGGCGGCTGAAGCTGATGAAACCTACGCCGGCATCTGCGGCGGCGCCGTCGTCCGCAACGCTCGAGGCGCTTTGTGCCCGCGACCAGCGCGCCACAGGTTTCGAACGGACCGCTCTGCTGACCGCCCTCGCACAGCGCGCCGGGTCGCGTATCGTCGCAGCCAATAGCAGCATTACGCTCGTCCGGGATGACAGAACCGCGCGCCATATCGGCCCCTTGTTCGCGGATCATGCCGTCGAAGCGCTGGCTCTGGTTCGCGTGATTGCGGGATCCGAGAATGGCCCGCTCCTGCTCGACGCTGTCGCCTCGCAACCCGCGTTCCTCGACGGATTGACCGCCTCGGGCTGGACCATCGAGCGGCCGTTTCAGCGCATGCGGTTCGGCCCTCCAACCGCCGCGGCCGAAGAAACGCCATTCGCCGTCGCCGGCCCCGAATTCGGATAGGACATCATGCACCACAGCCAGATCAACAGCGACATCCGCAAGCTGATCGCCGAGGGCACCGTGCTGCCGGCGCATCCCCTCGCCCTCACCGCCGAGCGCCAGCTCGACAAGACGCATCAGCGCGCGCTGACGCGCTATTACGTCGATGCCGGCGCAGGCGGCCTTGCCGTCGGCGTGCACACGACGCAGTTCGCGATTCGCGACGTCGGCCTCTACCGTCCCGTGCTCGAGCTCGCCGCCGAGACAGCCGCGAGCTGGACCAAGCGTCCATTGGCGATGGTCGCAGGCCTTGCCGGCCCAACCAGCCAGGCAATCGCTGAGGCCCGCACCGCACGCGACGTCGGCTATCACGCCGGCCTGCTCAGCCTCGCCGCGATGAAGAGCGCCTCCGAGGATGAGATCATCGCGCATTGCACGGCGGTGGCCGCGGAGATCCCGCTGGTCGGCTTCTACCTCCAGCCGGCCGTGGGCGGCGTCATCCTCTCCAGCCAGTTCTGGCAGCGCTTCGCCTCGATCGACAATGTCATCGCGATCAAGATCGCGCCGTTTAACCGCTACAGGACTCTCGACGTGCTCCGCGGTGTTGCCGCCGCAGCCGCACTCGACCGCGTCGCGCTCTACACCGGCAATGACGACCACATCCTGCTCGACCTCACCCTGCCGTTCGACCTGCGCGACAAGGGCATCACCACGCGAACCTACTTCAAGGGCGGCCTGCTCGGCCATTGGTCGGTGTGGACCGCAAGCGCCATACAACTCTTCGAGCGCTGCAAGGCCGCGCGGCACAAGGACAGCGTTCCGGCCGACCTACTCGCGCTCGACGCCCGCGTCACCGACTGCAACAGCGCGTTCTTCGACGTCGCCAACAACTTTCACGGCTGCATCGCCGGCTGCCACGAGGTGCTGCGGCGTCAGGGCCTGATGCAGGGCCTGTGGTGCCTCGATCCGAACGAGGGCCTCAGCCCCGGCCAGAAGCAGGAGATCGACCGCGTCTGTCGCGAGCACGCCGATCTCAGCGACGATGCCTTCGTCGCCGCCCATCTGAACAAATGGCTGGCATGAGCTCCGAGCCCTTCATCAGCCTGCGCGGCGTCCGGAAAGTCTACCGCAGCGGCGGCGCCGAATTCCTGGCAGTCTCCGACGTCACCATGGACGTGCAGGAAGGTGAGCTGGTCTCGCTGGTCGGCCCCTCCGGCTGCGGCAAGACCACGGTAATGAAGATCCTGGCTGGGCTGCACGGCGCTGACGGCGGCACAGTGACAATCGGCAATGCCAAGAGCCCGTTCGATCCGACCCGCGACATCGGCATGGTGTTCCAGCAGGCACTGCTCTTGAAGTGGCGCACCATTCTGGACAACGTGCTGCTGCCGGCCGAGATCGTCGGCCTGCCGATGAAGGCCGCGCGTGCGCGGGCGCACGATCTGCTCAATCTGGTCGGGCTTGCCGGTTACGAGCACAAATATCCGCAGCAGCTCTCCGGCGGTATGCAGCAGCGCACCGCGATCGCGCGCGCATTCATTCACGATCCAAAGCTGATCCTGATGGACGAGCCGTTCGGTGCGCTGGATGCGCTGACGCGCGAGCAGATGAATCTCGAGATGCTGCGGATCTGGCGTGAGAGCGGCAAGACAATCATCTTCGTCACGCACTCGATCCAGGAAGCCGTCTTCCTGTCCTCGCACTGCGCCGTGCTGACGGCGGGTCCGGCGAAGATGGCCGATTATTTCCCGATCGACCTGCCCTTCCCGCGCGACCTTCCGCTGAAGACCACGGATGCGTTCGGCGTCTATGCGCGAAGGATCTATGCGAAGCTGGGACTAGGCGCGACGTAGCTCGCCGTACGAAAATTCTCGTAGCAACCATTAAGATGGTTGCTACGAGAGCTGCGCGCTCAGCTCTTGTTGCGTGTCTTGCTGAGCAGATAATTGTCGTAGAAGTTCTCCGCGATCTGCGTGTAGAACAGCAGCTCCTTCATATAGGCGTCGTGGCTGTCCTTCGTCCGCCTGAACAGATCGCTCTTGGCGGCGAGCTCGTTCAGATGATCCTGGGTCGCGTTGTAGCAGGCCTCCAGCACCGGCTGCGGGAAGGCCCTCAGCTCCGCGCCATTGGCGATCAGCCGTTTCAGCGCCGCCGGATTCACGCTGTCGTATTTCTCGAGCATCCAGGCGCCGGCCGCAGATCCCGCCTGGTTGACGATCGCCTGATATTGCTTGGGCAGCGAGGCCCATTTCTCATCGTTGACGATCATGTGCAGCATGGCGCCGCCTTCCCACCAGCCCGGGAAATAATAGTATTTGGCGACCTTCTGGAAACCGAGCTTCTCGTCGTCATAGGGACCGACGAATTCGGCGGCATCGATCGTGCCCTTCTCGAGGGCCGGATAGACATCGCCGCCGGCGATCTGTTGCGGGACGACGCCGAGCCGCGCCAGCACATGGCCACCCATGCCCGCGATGCGGAATTTGAGTCCTTTGAGGTCGTCGACCGTCTTGATCTCCTTGCGGAACCAGCCGCCCATCTGGGTGCCGGAATTGCCGCAGAGGATGGCGTGGGCCTTGAAGGGTTTGAGCGCTTCGTTGGTGAGATCGGCGCCGCCGCCGAAGTGCCACCATGATTCCTGGTGGCGATGGTTCATGCCGAACGGCGCGCCGGTGGCATAGGCCAGCGCCGGCTCCTTGCCGATGTAGAAATAGAGCGGCGTCTGCGCCATCTCCACCGAGGCGGTGCTGACGGCATCGAGCGCCTGCAGGCCGGGCACGAGCTCGCCGGCGGCGAAGGTCTGGATCTGGAATTTGTTGTCGGTCGCTTCCGCGACGTATTTCGCGAACGTCTGCGCCGTACCGTAGATGGTGTCGAGCGACTTCGGGAAGCTCGAGGTTAGGCGCCATTTGATCTCGGGCGCGCCTTGCGCGAGCGCAGGGGCCGCAACCAGCGTCGTCGCGCCGGCGACCGCGCCGCCCTTGAGAAATGTACGGCGTTTCATTGGGGTCTCTCCCTAATAGTAAATCTCAAGCATATCGGCGTTCGGCCACGATGTCCGTCCTCGAATTGCGCTGGGGTCCATCGGGCCTGCGGGACTGTGAGCCCGTCAGAGCAGCTTCGCACTGACGAACAGCGCGCGCACGGCGTTGGTTGCCTGCACTGCCAACATGGCGTTACCGGCAGCGCCCTCCAGCGCCTCGACAGCATCCTCATGCAGGGAGCGGAATTCCATCCATTCCACAGACTTGAAATTGGTCAGGAACTGATAGGCCTGGCCGACGGTCGCAATCGCCAGCGTGTCACCGTTCAGCTTGATCTTGAACGTCGTCCGCAGCGGGGTCTCGGAGTTTGATGGATCACTCATGGGCTGCTTCTGGACGAGGACGACTTAACGAAGGGGAAACGGCAGCCCCGCCGCGGCAGGCAAGTCTCAGGAATCAGTGCTCGCGCGCTGCGAAGCGGTCGCAGAGCCGCGCAGGCTCGGCACCACGACCAGACGGTTGAACTCGCCATTGTCGTAGGCCTTGATGAAACGGTCATAGTCCTTGATCGAGACGCAACCGTTGGAATCGCCGCGCGGTCCGAGCATGTAATTGTGGGTGAGCAGGCCGACGCGCCCGAGCGCGTTGGTGCCTTCGACCGGCGTCATGCGCAGCGCGCGGACGCCATGGAACGGCTTTTCGCGCGGCTTCAGCTCGTAGGTCGCCGGCGGCGTCGCGCCGACCATGCGCCGATCGACATGGTCGGGGTTGTCCATCAGCGGGCCTAAGCCGGAATGGGCCTCGAGCGCCACGCCGCTTGGCAGGTAAACCGCCTTGGCCGAGATGTCATAGACCGCCGTCCGCGAATCGTAGCCGAGGGCCGCAAGATCGGGCGCCTTGCCGAACAGGCCGCTGTCGGGCGTCAGCGAGGCCAGCTTGATCTTGTCGGTGAATTTTTCGAAGAAATTGCGGTTATCGACCCGTGAACCAGTGTCGGCATACGCTTGGCTGGATGCGATCTGGGAGGCGAGATCGGCCTGGACCGGACGCGAGCGCGGCATCGGGATGGTGTCGGCGCGCTGCGAGGGCCTCGCCTCCTCGGCCGCAGGCCGATCGTCTTCTTCGGTCAGGATCGAGCGCCAGTCGTCGCCCTGGAGCCTCTCAGCCAGCATGGCCTTGGCATCGCGAAGCTTGAGCTGGACCGCGTTCAGGGCGGAGCGCTCCAGCGTCCGGAGGCCGAGTTCGCGGGCCGGCGGATTGCCGGAGGCCGAAGCGAAACGATCCTCGAATGAAGGGGCATTGGCCGGCGGCAACGCGGCGGAGACCAGTGGGGACGAATCGCCCATATCCGCGACCCACGCGGCGGCGCCAAGCGCCAGCGCGATCGCTGCCAGAGACAGCAAAATCGCTTCGGCTCGCCCGACACGGCGGCGCGACAACAGCCTCCCGGCATGTGCTGCGTCGGAAACCATCAGATCCCCAAATCGACCCCGGGGGTGCCCAACCCCCACCCGGAGACTCTATACCAGCTACCACATTGGGAGCCAAAAGTTAGGCATAATCGCGGCCGGCAAGGGCTGGCAACGGGTCCGGCAAGGCTTTCCCAAGGTATCCAATGACCGATCCTTTCGATCTCGAGCGCTTTATCCGGGCCCAGGACCCGGTCTATCGCGACGTGCAGGGCGAGCTGGCCCGGGGCCGGAAGCAGACTCACTGGATGTGGTTCATCTTCCCGCAGGTCGCCGGCCTCGGCGTCAGCGCCATGTCGCAGCGCTACGCGATCGGCTCCCGCGCGGAGGCCCAGGCCTATCTCGCCCATCCCGTCCTCGGGGCGCGCCTGATCGAATGTACCAGGCTCGTGCTCGCCGTTCAGGGGCGGACCATCAACGCGATCCTGGGCGCGCCGGATGATACGAAATTCCGCTCGTCGATGACGCTGTTCGGTGCGGTTTCCAATGAGCCTATTTTCGGCGAGGCCCTCGCCCGCTACTTCGCCGGCGAACGCGATCGCGCCACGCTGGAGATCCTGGCGAAGCTCGACGGACGGGCATCCGGCTGAGTTGACGCGAGCGGCAGCGTAAACCCGAGATTAATACCGGCTGCCTATCTTCCGAGCAAAATAATTCTCCCCGCGCCAATTGCCGGACAGATCATGAAAATCGGTACGCTCCTGACCACCGCCATCGTCTCGCTCTCGACCGTCGGCGGCGGCCTCGCCGTCTACGTCGCCGTGACCAAATACCAGATGATGGAGCGGATCGGCGAGGCGCAAGGCCGCCTGGCGATCGTCCGAGCGGCCAGCGACATCCCGCGCTATCTCAACCCGGAGCGCGGCTTTTCCACCAACATTCTCTACGGCCCCGCCACGATCGACCCTGCGCTGCTTGCCGAACAGGACAAGCTGCGCAAGCAGACCGACGGTGCTCGCGACAGGATGAACGCGCTGCGCAAAGAGCTGCCCGGCTCCTTCGAGGACGGCAGCACCATCGGCAGCAACATCGACGGCATCAATGCGAAATTCACGGCGCTGCGCGAGGCCATCGATAAGGCGCTCGCAGGGCCGGCAGAGGCCCGCAAGGACGCGGCCAAGAAGATCGTCGCCGACAATGCCGTGCTCAACAGCGGCGTGACCGCGCTGCTCAACGAGCAGGTCCGCCGCATGGCGATTCTCAACGGCGACGCCTACCGGCAGGCCAGCTACGCCAACATCGCGATGACGCTGCGTGACATCGGCGGCTTCAATTCCAGCCTGCACAAGAATCTCGTCGGCGGCAAGAAACCGGCGACCGACGCCGAGAAGGCCGAGATCAGCCGCTCGCAGGGCCGCAACGATCAGATCGTGATGACGCTACAGGAACTGCGCGGCAATCCGGCGACTCCAAGGAACGTCGCCGCTGCGCTGGAGAAGTTCAACGCGGTCTATGTCGAGGAGTTCGGCCGCGAGCTCAAGCTGGTGAAGGACGGCGCGGTCAGCGGCAAGTACGAACACGACGTGGACACCTATTACGCCGCCACGCAGCGCGGCCTCGGCACCATCATCGACGTTCGCGACGCCTTCTATGATAACGCCGAGCAGATCCTTGCCGGCGCCTCCTCGGCCGCACGCACCAGCTTCACCTTCGCCCTCGTCGGCCTCCTTGCCGTGCTGGTCGCCAGCGTCGGCCTCATTGTGGTGGTTCGCCGCCGCGTCTGCGCCCCGATCGTCAGCCTGACGAGGCGGATGTCGCGGCTTGCCGATGGCGAGGTTGCCGACGGCATCCCCGGTGCCGAGCGCTCCGACGAGATCGGCGCGATGGCCGCGGCGGTTCAGGTGTTCAAGGACAACATGATCCGGGCCGACCGGCTCGCCGCCGAGAAGCAGGCCGAGAACGACGGCAAGATGCGCCGTGCCCAGGCGCTTGACGACCTCACCCGCGCCTTCGAGGCCAAGGTCACCGAGCTGGTCGGCGGCCTGTCCCGGGCCTCCGCGACGATGGAAAGCACGGCACAGTCGATGACCTCGACCGCGGCCCAGACCAACAGCCAGGCCGCAATCGTCGCCGCCGCCTCCGAACAGACCTCGACCAACGTGCAGACGGTTGCCAGCGCCACCGAGGAGCTGACCTCGTCGATCGCTGAGATCGGCCGTCAGGTCGCGCAATCCACCGAGATCGCCGCCCGCGCCGTCGACAATGCCCGCCGCACCGACGATACCGCGCGCACGCTCGCCGAGGGCGCGCAGAAGATCGGCGACGTCGTCACGCTGATCCAGAGCATCGCCGAGCAGACCAACCTGCTGGCGCTGAACGCGACCATCGAGGCCGCCCGCGCCGGCGATGCCGGCCGCGGCTTTGCGGTGGTTGCTTCCGAAGTGAAGTCGCTGGCCGGCCAGACTGCCAAGGCCACCACCGAAATCTCCGAGCAGATCACCGCGATCCAGAGCGCGAGCGACGAGACCGTTGCCGCGATCCGCAACGTCGCCGACGTCATCGCCGAGATCGACCAGATTGGCGCTGCGATTGCCGCCGCGATCGAGGAGCAGGGCTCGGCCACCAAGGAGATCGCCCGCAGCGTCCAGGAGGCCGCCCGCGGCACCCAGGAAGTCAACAGCAACATCTCCGGCGTGCAACGCGCCGCGGATGACTCGGGAGCCGCCGCCCGGGAGGTGCTAGGCGCCGCCGAGCAGCTCTCGACCCAGTCGCGCGATCTCGCCGGACAGTTCGACCGCTTCCTTGGCGAGGTCAGGGCGGCGTAAGACGTCTCAATAAGGCGGCGCCTTGCGCGCCCGCTGCGCCTTGGCCGCCTCGATCCACCACGCAAGATCGTCGGCAAAGCGCGGGAACGAGCGTTCCAGCGCCTTGCCGCCGTCGCCGATCGGCTCTCCGTCGTCCGACAGCGTCTGCGCGATCGGGCCGACGCCGATCGTGCTCGACACCACCACCATGCCCATCTCCGACAGCGTGCCGTGCCAGGCGGTCGCGGCGCGCGCGCCCGAGAGCCGGCCGGCCGAGTAGCTCGCGATCGCAGCCGGACGCCAGAACCATTCTTCGAGGAAATGGTCGGTGAGGTTTTTCAGGCCGGGCTGGATGCCCCAATTGTATTCGCCGGTGACAAAGACAAAACCGTCGGCGCCGCGGATCTGTCCGGCCAGCCTTTCCAGCGCCTCCGGCGCGGTGCCTTTGGGATATTCCTTGTACATGCGGTCCAGCATCGGCAGGCCGATCGTCTTGGCGTCGATGAATTCGACCTCCTGGCCGCGACCGCGCAGACGATTGATGACGAAGTTCGCAAGGCGGATGCCCATGCGGTCGGAACGATAGGAACCGTAGAGGACGAGGATGCGATTGCTCATGATGGGCCGCATCCTAGCATGTCGCTGAGGCGCGGAGCGATTCTCTTTGTCGCGGCGCTTGAGTGTCGCGATACTTGAGCGTCGCGATGCTCGAGCGTCGCGGCGCTTCAGTGCGTCGCGCGATATCTGGCGCGGTGCGGAATGGACCGGCAGGCCAGGCCGTCGGCCAGCAGCTTCATGTCCTCGTGCTTGCCACTGCGGATCAGCCGGCCGAGCTCCTCGGGTGTGAAAGGAAGACTTGGATCGTCATCGATCGGGCGCCGCATTCGCGGACCAAATAAACGTCGAACCAGGCTAGCCAGCCGCCGCATGTCAATTCCCTCGCGCCAGCAACAAACCTCTTAGTCTGCATATTGTTCCTCCCGCACCTTCGAGATTGCAAGAGGCCGCTAACGACTCCGCGCCAAAAAAATTCCGCCGGAGAATAATCTCCTTCACGTCGTGCTATTCGGCAAAACCCACGTAGCGCACGAACTCGTCGTTATGTTCGCGGTCCGAGCGAACTGCATTCGCGGCAAAGCTGTCGTCGGGATAGCTCAGCGCAACGCAGGTCATGATCACCTCGTCCTCCGGAATCTCCCTGCCCGTTCGACCGGTGTTGCGGCAGAGCGCCGGTTGCCGATGCGGCGCGCAAAATCTATGCTGACCCGCAAGCAAGACCAAGAACCCCGCGAGGAGATACGCCATGGCCGCGCCGCTAGATCCCGTCATCGCCCAGATCATTCCGCTCATGCCGATGCGCGATCCCGCCACGATGACGCCACAGAGCGCCCGCGACTCCTTGCGCGCACTGGCTGCCTCGCGTGCGGCCATCCCGCCACCGCGCGTTGATAGCGTGCGGGATATCAAGGTGAAAGGCGGCGCTGGCCCGCTCGACGCACGCGTCTATCGGATCGGCTCGACACCTGCACCCACGGTGGTGTTCTTCCATGGCGGCGGCTGGGTTGCGGGCGATCTCGAAACCCACGACCGGCAGGCGCGCAACCTCGCGATCGAGACCGGCGCGGTCGTCGTCTCCGTCGACTATCGCCGTCCGCCCGAGACGCGCTTTCCCGGCGCCTTCGAGGATGCCTTCGCCGCCGTCAGTGACATCTTCAACCGCGTCGCGGAATTTGGCGGCGATGCGAAGCGCGTCGGCGTGGCCGGCGACAGCGCCGGCGGCAATCTCGCGGCGACCACCGCGATCGCTTGCCGCGATGCCGGCATCAAGCTTGCCGCGCAATTGTTGGTCTATCCCGTAACCGACGTCCTCGGTGCTTATGCCGATGCGCGCGAGAACGCGCGCTATCCCTCGCGCGCCGAGAATGCCGATGGTTATTTCCTGACGCGTGCCACGATGGAATGGTTTTGCGGCCATTATCTCGCCGATCCCCGCCTTGCTTCGGACTGGAGGGTCTCACCCCTGCGCGCGGCATCTCTCGCCGGTGTCGCACCCGCGGTCGTGACCACCGCCTGGTTCGATCCCCTGCGCGACGAGGGCGCGGCCTATGCGCGGGCACTGGAGGCGGCCGGCGTCCGCGTCAAGCACCATGAGGGTCCCGGCCTGATCCATGGCTATTTCGGCATGGGCGATGCCTCGGACGTCGCGCGCGCCGAGGCGCAGCGTGCACGCGCCGACTTCAAGGCCCTGCTCATGCGCGGCGTCTGACAGCGCTAGATGCTCCGCGCCCGCTGCTCGCCAGTGTGCCCCCAGGTTTCGTCCCAATCCTGGCCGGCAGCGTCGACGACGCGGCCGTCGGCTTCGAAGAACTTGTTCGGCACCTGGAAGATCGCCAGGATCAGGGCGCCCTCCGGGCACCAGGCGGCGTGCCGGCTGCCTGCCTCGCGCCAGATGAATTCGCCGGCTTTGCAGGCGATCCCCTTGGCCGGCCCCTCCTTGTCGACGAGCGCGCCTTCGATGACGTAGCTCTGCTCGATGCCGACATGCTCATGATCGGGCAGCACCGATCCCGGGGCAAAGCGCATCAAGGCGGTCATCAGACCGCTGCTGCGGTCGAACAGCAGCGTCTTGGCTTCGCAGCCCGGAAAGCGTGTCTTTTGCCAATCCATGTCTTGGGGACGAACCAGATGAGAATGCCGATCCGCGGCTGCCTGGTCTTCGGGGCTCACGGCGTCCATCACGATGCTCCCTCTCTCTCAACTGTTCGAAGCTAGCAGGATCGCCCCGCCCGGTCAGCGAGCAGTGCAACAAGTGGGGGCGTTTGCCGATCGCGCCCGAAAAATTGGCAGGCCGACCGGACGGCGCCCGCTCATCCTGCTTGATTGCGCCATGATTCCCGGCTCCAATCTTCCCGCCATTCTGGTTTAGGGAGACACCCATGATGAAGCGGATTTTGCTCGCAGCGGTCGTTGCCACCTTTGCAGCGGGTTCGGCCTTCGCCGAGGACACCTGCGAGAGCAAGGCGGTCGGCAAGGACGGCAAACCGCTGGCCGGCGCCGCCAAGACCTCGTTCCTGAAAAAGTGCAAGGCCGACGCCTGTGCACCCAAGGCCGTCGGCTCCGACGGCAAGCCGCTCGCCGGTGCCGCCAAGAACAGTTTTATGAAGAAGTGCGAGGTCGGCGCGTAACCGCGCGCTGCCTCTCCTCCTTCGCCCCTCTGAATCAGAGCTTCACCCCCGCTTGAAGCGATAATCAAACGCGCCGTCCAGCGGCTTGATCCATCCCGCCGTCGGCGCCGGAAAATGCACCGGCAGAATCAGCGTGTCGGTGTCCGCAACCGACGCGAAGAATTTTCGCCGCGACACTGCCGACTGCTTCGGATCCCAGTCCGGCTTCGCCGACCATTCCGGCTCGCGGCACTGGATCTGGTGATGCATGAGGTCGCCCGCGACCACCGCGCGCTGGCCCTTGGAGACAATGTTCACGCAGCAATGGCAGGGCGAATGCCCAGGCGTCGGCGTCAGCGTCACAGTGTCATCGAGCGCGTAGTCATCATCCACCAGCAGCGCCTGCCCGGCCTCGACGATCGGCAGGCAATTGTCGCGAAACACGGTGCCGGGCGGGTTGCTGCCCTTGGCATGCTCGGCCTCCCAGGCCGCATACTCGCCCTTGTGAAAGACGTATTTCGCGTTCGGAAAGGTCGGCACCCAGCGCCCGTCGCGCAAGGTCGTATTCCAGCCGGTGTGGTCGATGTGCAGATGCGTGCAGAAGACGTAGTCGATCTGCTCGAAGCCGATGCCGAGCGCGAACAGTTCGTTGCGCCAGCGCTCCTTGCCCGGAAAATCGAACGGCGGCGGATGGCCCTTGTCCTCGCCGGTGCAGGTGTCGACCAGAATGGTGTAGCGCGGCGTGCGCACCACGAACGTCTGGTAGGTGATCACCATCATGCCGCGCTCGGCGTCGAACACTTCGGGCTCCATGGTCGGCAGATGGCGCTTGAACACGCCCTCGTCATAAGCCGGGAAAAAGTCCTGCGGCCGCCGCCACGGCCCTTCCCGCTCGATCACCGCATCGATGGTGATGTCGCCGATCCGGAGTTGCTTCATGGTTGTTTCGCTCCCCTTTTTGAGAAAGCGTAACGCACGGACTCGATGCCTTCAACCCGGCTGCGCATAGGTCTCCCATGCCTGGATCGCCGCAAATCAACCCCAAACCCCGCGGATCATGATCACGGAATAGGAATACCTCGTGGGCAGGAAACTGAAATTCGCGACGGCGGCCATGATTGCCGTCGCTGCTAGCCTCTACATCAACAACACCAGTCTTCTGGCGCCCCATCGCGACGGCAAGCCGGTATTGCTTGCCCATCGTGGCATGGCGCAACGCTTCGACGAGCGCGACCTGAAGAGCGACACCTGCACCGCCGCGCGAATGTTGCGGACGACGCACGACTATCTGGAAAACACGCTGCGCTCGATGCGCGCGAGCTTCGAGGCCGGTGCCGATGTCGTCGAACTCGACGTGCACCCGACCACCGACGGCGAATTCGCCGTATTCCATGATTGGACGCTCGACTGCCGCACCGATGGCCACGGCGTCACGCGCGAGCAGAGCATGGCGAGGCTGAAAACGCTCGATGTCGGCTACGGCTACACCGCCGACGGCGGCAAGACATTCCCGTTTCGCGGCAAGGCGTCGGAATGATGCCAACGCTCTACGATGTGTTTGCCGCCTTCCCCGACCGGCAGTTCCTCATCAACGTGAAGAGCCGCGACGCAAGTGAAGGCGAGAAACTTGCCACCGTACTGAACGCGCTGCCGGCCGAGCGCCGCCGAACGATCATGGTCTATGGCGGCGACGAGCCGATCGACGCGATCCGGCGCCTCAGCCCCGACGTCCGCACGATTTCACGCGCCGCCATCCGAACCTGTCTGATCCGCTATATCGGTTATGGCTGGACCGGCCTGGTGCCTGCGGCTTGCCGCAACGCCATGGTGCTGGTGCCGATCAACGCTGCACCTTGGCTATGGGGCTGGCCCGATCGCTTCCTTGCACGGATGAACGAGGTCAACAGCGCGGTATTCGTGCTCGGTCCCTACAGCAGCGGCGAGTTCTCCACCGGCATCGATACGCCGGAAAGTTCGCGCGGCTGCCGCAAGGCTATTCCGGCGGCATCTGGACCAACGAGATCGAGACAATCGCCAAGCTCGCGGGCAAGAGCAAAGATTAGCTCCGCAATCCCGGGGCCTCCTGCCCGGTGCGTGCGACGTATTCCGTGTAGCCACCGCCATATTGGTGGATGCCCTCCGGCGTCAGCTCCAGCACGCGGTTGGATAGCGTCGCCAAAAAATGCCGGTCGTGCGAAACGAACAGCATGGTGCCTTCGAAATCCGACAGCGCCGTGATCAGCATCTCCTTAGTGGCGAGGTCGAGATGGTTGGTCGGCTCGTCCAGCACCAAAAAGTTCGGCGGATCGAACAGCATCTTGGCCATCACCAGGCGCGCCTTCTCGCCGCCGGACAACACCCGGCAGCGCTTCTCGACGTCATCGCCGGAGAAGCCGAAGCAGCCGGCGAGCGCGCGCAAGGAGCCCTGCCCCGCGGTTGGAAACGCGTCCTCCAGCGACTGGAACACGGTGCGCTCGCCGTCGAGCAAATCCATCGCATGCTGGGCGAAATAGCCCATCTTGACGCTGCCCCCGAGCGCCACCGTGCCTTTGTCCGGCTCGCTCGCGCCGGCAACCAGCTTGAGCAGCGTCGACTTGCCGGCGCCGTTGACGCCCATCACGCACCACCGCTCGCGGCGGCGGATCATGAAATCGAGACCATCATAGATGCGCTTGTTGCCATAGCCCTTGTGCACGTTCTTGAGCGCAACGACGTCCTCGCCCGAGCGCGGCGCCGGCGGGAAGTCGAACGCAACGCTCTGGCGGCGGCGCGGCGGCTCGACGCGTTCGATCTTGTCGAGCTTCTTGACCCGGCTCTGCACCTGGGCGGCATGCGAGGCGCGCGCCTTGAAGCGCTCGATGAACTTGATCTCCTTGGCGAGCATGGCCTGCTGGCGTTCGAACTGCGCCTGCTGCTGCTTCTCGTTCTGCGCCCGCTGTTGCTCGTAGAATTCGTAATCGCCGGCGTAGGTGGTGAGCAAGCCGGAATCGATCTCGATCACCTTGGAGATCACGCGGTTGATGAACTCGCGGTCATGCGAGGTCATCAGCAGCGTGCCTTCGTAATCGTGCAGGAATGTTTCCAGCCAGATCAGGCTTTCCAGATCGAGATGGTTGCTCGGCTCGTCGAGCAGCATCACGTCGGGACGCATCAAAAGGATGCGCGCCAGCGCCACGCGCATCTTCCAGCCACCGGAGAGCTTGCCGACGTCACCATCCATCATCTCCTGGCTGAAGCCGAGGCCGGAGAGCGCCTCGCGGGCGCGACCGTCGAGCGCATAGCCGTCGAGCTCCTCGAAGCGGTGCTGCACCTCGCCATAGCGGGCGATGATCTCGTCCATCGCGTCGGCCTTGTCAGGATCGGCCATCGCAGCCTCGAGCTCGCGCAGCTCGGCCGCGACCTCGCTGACGGGACCTGCGCCATTCATGACTTCGGCCACGGCGCTGCGGCCGCTCATCTCGCCGACATCCTGGCTGAAATAGCCGATGGTAATGCCGCGATCGGTCGAGACCTGGCCCTCATCGGGCAGTTCCTCGCCGGCAATCATGCGGAACAAGGTGGTCTTACCGGCGCCGTTCGGACCGACGAGGCCGATCTTCTCGCCTTTGTTGAGAGCGGCGGAGGCTTCGATGAACAGGATCTGGTGGCCGGCTTGCTTGCTGACGTTGTCGAGGCGGATCATGCTTGTCTTTGGGGGAATTTTTGCGTTGCAGCGTCATAGGCCATGCCGGCCGCCAGGGGAAGCCCGGCGGGGCTCGAATCCTGGCGCGTCGGCTAAGGCGCGTCCATCTCATTCGCCGCCGCTGCAAATCACTTGGCGATTTTGTGTCCACCTTGGAGACACCTCGGCACCCGAAATAATCGTCCTCGGTGCTGGTCGCATGAGCGTCAGAACGGAGCCACACGTCGCGTCCGGCGCTGGTTCGACAGATCAGAGATTTGTCCTGTGATTTTGTCCTGTGATATTGAGATTCGCTTTCCCGACACCAGGAACATCGCAGGGCCGGCGCGTATTGAAGGACCATCAGAATACGCTCGACGGAGGCCCTCATGATTGGGACAATGCTGAACGAAACAAGGCTGACCAATTTGGCGACAGCGTGCGCGGCCCTGGCCCTCGTGCTCGCCACGGTTCCGGCAACGGCGCAGGAGGCCGGACGACCGAGAGTCGGCACACTCACGTGCAACATATCGCCCGGAGTCGGCATGATTGTTGCCGGACAACGGCAGTTGAGCTGCATCTATGCATCGGCGAGAGGCAGGGCGCGCGAGGCTTATGAAGGCACCGTCAGCACGCTTGGTCTCGATATAGGGGCCACGTCCGGCGGTCAGCTCGTTTGGGCCGTTTATGCACCGACCGCGGTTCGCCACGCCGCGTTGGCCGGAACCTATGCGGGCGCGACCGCCGGCGGCACTGTTGGCGCCGGAGTTGGTGCCAACCTCCTTGTGGGCGGGTCGGATCGCACGATCGCCTTGCAACCGGTATCCGTTC
The DNA here is from genome assembly GCF_023073535.1 of Bradyrhizobium sp. 179. Lineage (NCBI taxonomy): Bacteria > Pseudomonadati > Pseudomonadota > Alphaproteobacteria > Hyphomicrobiales > Nitrobacteraceae > Bradyrhizobium > Bradyrhizobium sp. 179. The sequence continues at coordinate 209,443 of NZ_JADPJR010000030.1, forward strand.
AGGCGCAAACAGGTGTGAACATCGCGGCAGGCATATCGCGAATGGAATTGCGGCCGGCCGCTGCGCCAGTGCGCCGCAGGGTGCAGTGACGCCGTCGCAGGCGAGTTGAAGCAGCAGTGGCGCCTTATCGGTGAGTCCGGGTCTGCCATGGCCACCGGTGCTCTCAGGACGTCACTGCTGGCTCATCGCAAAGATGCCGGAAAGTTCGCTTCGCGCAAGCAGAGTGCTCTCCTTCCGGCGAGGTCCCACAAGCCACCAGCTTAGGAATTTGCCATTGAATTGACGGCTTGCACAATGGTGGCGGGATCTGCGTACGTGACCATATGCCCGGCATTCGGAATGAGGTGAAGATCGGACCGAAGCAGCGCCTGATGTAAATCTTGCGCTTGTTTGTGTTCGATCACCTGGTCCTCTGTTCCATGGAATATTTGCACTTGATGGGCCATGGTCGAATAATAGGATTGGAATTGTGTCGCAGTTGGAATGAGGAGTGCACTTTCCTCCGCAGCCGCCCTCAACTGTGTGGGTCTGAGAACGAGAGACGCTGGAAATTCATTCTTGAACGTCTGCGGGACAGAACGGGGCGCGAAGATCTTACGGAGAGCTCCCGGCAAGACGGCCCACGAAATGATCGGCGCGACAGTGTAACTGACCAAGTCGCCCAGGACCGGTATGGCTGGACCGGACATCAGCCACACGTCCAACCGGACGGTCGGGAAGTAATACCCGGACGCAAGCACAAGACCCCGGATCGGATAATCCTTCCGCACGCCGAGAGCGATAGCGACAAAGGCGCCCCAAGAATGGCCCAGCACCACAGGATCACGGATCCCGAGTTGATTGAGCGCCTTCACCAATAGAGCTGCTTGAGCTGCTGCGGTCCATATTCGGAGCCGCGGCCGCTGACTATAACCAAAGCCCGGACGGTCGAAGCACACCACGCGATTGCTGCGAGCAAGAAGATCGACCAGGCCACTGATCGTGAAGTCCTGAATCATGGATCCGTTGCCATGGAGCAGCACAACACAAGGAGCCGCGGGATCGCCCCGATCGATATAGTGGAGTACCACGCCGTCGCACTCGAGGAACTTGCCGATTGGTGGATTCCTCCACGCGGCCAGTTTGGAGAAGCCGACGTTGCCGATGATGAGAAGTGCTAATAACAAGGCGACGATGAGCCATACGGTTTCGGCGGTGGTCATTATAGAGCCTTGATTTGATCGATGGGTCAGAACACGAGACCCGCAGTGCCGAGCAGATCAACCAATCCATCAAATAATTGGAAGTTGAAGCGCTCGTTCCTGCGCGCAACGGCGGAGGATTGATTAAAACTTGCTCGCCCCGGAACGGTCCAGAAATGCCCACGTTTGCTCGCGTAGGATCGCACCTGTGACGGAGAGCATAGGATCCGACCTCACCAACAACAACGATGGAGCAACAAATGGCCAATCCACGCCAGGAGGAAAAGTCTACCCAAAGCCCCGAGGACACAATCCGCCGCGCCGCCGAGAGGACCGCGGAGCAGACCAGACGGATCGGCTTAGCTACCGCTGAGGCCGGCGAGGAGGTGGCCCAAGCCAGCAGCCACCTGCTGCGACAAAATGCCGAGATGCTGCAAAACACTTGGCGCTTCGGCGTCGACATGGCCACCGCGATGATGGGCCGTTCGACTGATCAGCTTGGTCGCACGTTCGGTTTGACGGGCAATGAAGCGCAGCGGGCAACGGAACGCTCGGTCCGCAACGCCGAAGCAATCATGTACTCGACGACCGCAGTCGCCAAAGGAATGAATGGCGTCTCACGCGAGTACTTTGATTTCGTCCGACAGCAGATCGAAAGGACTATGGACCGCATGAATGACCTCTGGCGCTGCCGAACTCCTCACGACTTGGCGGCCGTGCAGACTGATCTGATGCGCGACACGATCAGTAGCGCCTTGGATACCAGCCGCCGGATGGCGGACATGTCTCTGAAGGTGGCTGACGACGCCGGAAACCATATAACCCAGACTATCGAACGCATGCGGCAGGCTGCCTAGCACGCCGGCATAATCATGGCGCACGTGCGCGGCTGAACCTCAGCCGCTCATGTGCCTTGCTGGAACTGCGGCCTCACCGCTCCAGATTCCTCAACGCACTGCATCAGCGCGGAGTAGACGACCACGTCAGCGGCTAAATCGCCGCTAGTCGCCTTTGAATCCGTTGCTCGGTCAAACTGCCTCCGAGCGGCCAGACGAACCACGTCGCTCCTAGCACTTTGCCGCGGACTTGTGAGCCGTAGTCTAGGAGGATGTCCGATTTGGGAGCACGCGCCGCTGTCCAGGCACCGCAGCCCGCATCCCGTTGACCGTCAACAGCCGATATCGCAATAGCCTCAGTGTAGTTCGGCTTGGGGCCGTAAGCTGCCATTGAAGCCGAAGGCACATTGACTCGATCCTGACCGGCTTTCTTCCCGATGTCCTAAAGTCTATCTTGGTTGAAAGGCACGAGGGGCAGCGAAATGCTACCAGCACCCATCACTTATTGCTTCTACCGTTGTCGCGGGCTCTGCCTTCACACTTGGGTCGTCGCGACTTTCGCAATCATGATGGCCTCCGCTCCACTGCAGGCTTCAACAGCACCAAGAACCTCAGCGTGCGGATACCTCACTGGTCTAATTGATAAGGCACCGCCATCAGGGCCGTTGTTCCTGCCCAGCTATCCGACCGTCGAAACGGGGCCTCTGCATGGCGCCGCCTACCTCTATGACAATGCGGTAGCCGCCATCGCATTGGTCGGTTGCGGTGAGCAAGACAAAGCGTATCGGATTGGCTCGGCGATTCTCTGGGCCATCGATAACGACCGCACCTGGCATGATGGACGGCTCAGGAACGCTTACGCCGGGGGTTTGGTGGCGAATGGGCCCGTAAAACTTCCAGGTTGGTGGGACAATACTCAGAACAAATGGCTAGAGGATCGATATCAGGTGGGCAGCGATGTTGGTAACATGGCATGGGCCATGTTGGCGTTGCTGTCGATTGATGTGAACACCGGCTCTCGATTCCGCGATGGTGCCGCACGGCTTGGCGCCTGGGTCGCGCAATGGGCCGATACGCGCGGTACTGGCGGTTTCACGGGCGGTACGTTTGGGCACGAGCCGACGCCGGAAGTGCGGACATGGAAATCGACTGAACATAATACTGACCTCGCTGCCGCGTTTGGCCTTCTTGCCATCCGTACAGGCGATTCGCGCTGGCGCGATAAGGCGATGGTTGCTGAGTACTTCGTAAATACGATGTGGGATCCGGGGTGCGCCTGTTTCGCCGCAGGACTGCTGAAGACGGTGTCACGCATAATCCGATTTTGGCTCTGGATGCCCAGATCTGGCCTTTAACAGCGCTTCACGGAGCGGCCGGGAAATTTGCATCGGCAATAACTACCGCCGAACAGCGAATGAGTGTTGGCGGAGGCTTCTCTTACGGTGAAGACCGGGACGGTGTGTGGACCGAAGGGACGGGCCAAATGGCTCTCTTGATGAAATTGCTCGGCAGGACTGAGAGGGCAGAATCGTTGATCGCTATCATCGAATCCCAGAGGTCGCCCGATGGTGGGTTCTATGCGACGACTGTCCGCGCGTTACCGACGGGGTTCGTGTTGGACACCGACCCGACCAAGCCACGACATTATTTCCGATTGTCACATCTTGGCGCAGCTTCGTGGGCTGCCCTCGCGGGATGTGGGTTCAATCCCTTACGATGACGAAAGGACTTCCCTAGCTGAGCCGCAGTGCTTCTCGTCTCGGCCGTTTTGGTCTGTTTTGATTTCGATATGTCCGCAAACGGTCAAAGACGGCCTTGGCCAGCTTGCATGACCCTGTTCGGGTCACCTTCAGGAAGCAGACCTCGCGGCGCTCTGAGCTAAGGGCCCGGACACCAACAGGACGATGTCAAAGACATGACAGCTTGTCGTTGTCATAGTCCGGCGCGTTTTAGCCTTGCATTGATCCCCGCTACCTCAATCCATCCCGCCAATGACGCCAAGAAACGAACCGCCGAAGAAAGAGGCAACAAGCATCATGAGATAGGTCGTCGCGGTGGGAGCAAGTTCTGGCTCGTGTTGAAAATGATGAAATCCGAGCAGCCCCAGCAGACAAAACCCCGCGCAGATTGTCGGCCAAAACGCCCGCCGCCGTGCTGCGAGCCGCTGGGCCGGGCTAGCCCACTGAGGCTGTGATAGATTTCTGGACCGACGAAGCGATACCGCGGCACTCACGACTACCACGACCAGACAGGCAGTGAGGAAGTACATCAGACATGTCCTCAACGCCAACCGTGGGCATCTTTGAAGACCATAGGCTGAGCCTATAGCGTGAATTAATTGCCACAACCCTAAAGCGATCGAGAAAAACGTCAGGCGCGTCGGATTGCTATAGCTGGCGAACTATGAAACAAGCCGTGTGTAGACTTCTTGACGCGCCGCTTTGGCCAACCTCTGCCGTGGGATCACCGCCCGGCAATGGTCTGTCGTCCCTCCGGTACCCGACATTCAGCTCTCGTTGCCGAACGTCAGCCTCGGGCCAAATGCAGACGCTTAACGTTTGCTGGCAAAGAGCTTGCGCTGCGCGAGATTTACGTAGGAATCGGGCCAGTCGACCTCTCTCTTGGATGCCGGAAGATATCGCTTCCGGTCCGCGTACTCGTAGTACAGCGTTCCGTGGATACCTTGCGCTTCGCTTCAAAATAGGGCGCTCCCATACGGGCGACAATATTCGCAAAGCCTGCTCTTCCCCTACGCGTTCGGTAAAGTCCTCGACCAACTCTATGTCTTGGCCCGCGCCGGAAAAGATGGCAGCGAACTCATCATCAGTCGCTTGAAACAAGCTGAACGTCGCGTTCACCGCGCGATCTATGATCTGAATGTTCTTCAAGCTCCGCTCCCCGGAATCCGCAACCATAGGCTCTCTAGTACCGATCTCCCAAAGTCCGCAATGGGTCAGAAGCACCCGTCAACGCAACCATCGTACAACGTCCGGTTTCCCGCAGACAGCCGACATGGGGCGGCCCTTTCGTTGTTCAACTGAGGGCCGATTCTGTTGAAAAAAGCAGCTGTTGCGACGCAGAGATATCAGTGATTCAGTCTGTCTAATTGGCAGGACTGAAGATCATGATGGGGCATCGGCAAGTCGAACAGACCGCGTTGTTCTATGAGTTCTCGCTCGAAAGACATATCCCGACTGATCACTTGCTGCGGTTGATTGACAGGTTTGTCGATCTTGAACAGGTCCGGCGGGACCTGGCGCCTTTCTACAGCAGCATCGGTCGGCCTTCGATCGATCCCGAGCTGATGATCCGGATGCTCTTGATCGGTTACTGCTTCGGCATTCGATCGGAGCGGCGCCTGTGCGATGAGGTTCACCTCAATCTGGCCTACCGGTGGTTCTGCCGGCTCGGTCTGGATGGGACGGTGCCGGATCACTCGACGTTTTCCAAGAACAGGCACGGCCGCTTCCGGCAGAGCGACCTCTTCCGTCGCGTGTTCGAGAGCGTGCTGCGCCGCTGCATCGAGGAACGACTGGTCGGCGGTGAGGGATTTGCAGTCGATGCGAGCCTAATCAAGGCCGATGCCAATCGGCAGAAGGGGATCGAAGGCGATAAGGGACTTCCGCCGGAGGC
>NZ_JADPJR010000011.1:0-5818 GCF_023073535.1 Bradyrhizobium sp. 179
CGACTCGTGATTCGACGGAATCCTCAAAAATGAAACTGCAAGCTTTTGGGCCGTCAAAGCCCGAAAGTTTGCAATCCCAAAGACCTTCTCGCCCCGAAACTGATTCTTGATCAACCGCTTGGAGGTTCTTCACGGACGACGAATTGCTCGCGGACTGGAGCGCCGATGATCCCGACGGGCGTGCGGGTGTGGCTGGCGACGGCCAAACGGATATGCGCAGGGGATTCCCCTCCTTGGGCGCTGCAGGTTCAGGAAGTGCTTGGCAGGATCCGCTGGGCGGCCATTTATTCTGCTTCCGCGGCGCCTGCCACGAGGAAATCAACTTTTTGATTCAATACAAGGCGCCGAAAGGATAAGGCCTCTTTGAGGTTTCTCTTACATCTAAGCAGCGCAAGTCGAATGACGCCGGACTTCCCGTTTGCCACCCCCCTCTTTATCCACATTCGTCGAACCATCCGGGGTAAGGCAGCAAGCTAGATGACTCCTTCCAAGCCTCGAACGATTAGCACTGAAGGTATCACGGCGCCATTCCGCCACCTCACCTTAAGCGCATCTGGCTCGCAAGTCTGCTTACGAACCTGGGGGCCCTGATCCGGAGCGTCGGCGCAGCGTGGGCGATGACTCAGATGACAACGTCGGCGGACAGAGTTGCACTCGTCCAGACCGCGTTTTTGCTACCGGTTATGCTGATTTCGATGCCTGCAGGCGCAATTGCGGACATGTATGACCGGCGGATCGTGATGCTTGTCGCGCTCGGCATGTCGCTGCTGGTGCGACCGCGCTGACGACACTTACCTGGCTCGGGCAGGTCACGCCAGACTTGTTGCTGATACTGTGTTTCGTAATCGGCAGCGGCGTGGCTCTGATGGATCCTGCCTGGCAATCCTCACTTAGCGAGCAAGTGCCGGCGGAAGCACTTCCAGCTGCGGTCGCGCTGAACAGTATTAGCTACAACATCGCGCGCAGCGTGGGACCGGCGGTCGGCGGGATGGTGGTTGCGACAGCCGGCGCAGTAGCTTCGTTTGCCCTAAATGCATTGCTATATCTGCCATTGCTTGTTGCACTGTTCTTGTGGAAGCGAATTTCCGGACCGTCATATCTTCCCCCCGAGAAACTAAACCGCGCCATCGTTTCTGGGATCCGCTACATCGCCAACTCAGCCCTCAATCAAAATTGGGCTGATTCGTTCCATGATCACCGGCGTGATCGGAGGTGCCATCATCGCGCTAATGCCGCTGGTCGCCCGTGATCTCCTTGGAGGCGGTGCACAGATCTATGGGATAGCTCTCAGCGCGTTCGGACTTGGCGCGGTAATTGGAGCGCTATATGTGCCCCTAGTACGGAAGAGCCTGAGCGGTGAAGCAGCAATTCGCGCCTGCGCACTGTCAATGAGTGGGACGCTTCTCGCAGTGGCGTTGAGCCACGAGCTGATTCTAACATCGGCCGCTCTTGTCCTTACGTGGGCCGTGTGGATGATCTCCTGGGCCCTCTTCAACATTGGCGTGCAGCTGTCGGCGCCGCGCTGGGTTGCGGGACGCTCGCTCGCAGCTTACCGAAGCGAGGATGCTGAAGCGCTCGCGCATCCTGATGTTCGGCTTGCGCTAACCCATCGCAGTGGACCGGTTGTGATTGAAATCGAATTCCGCGTGGCACAAGAGAATGCGCCGGCCTTTCACAACGTGATGCAAGATGTGCAGCTGTTCCGAAAGCGGAATGGTGCGTATGGCTGGTCGATTGCTCGCGATATCGCTGATCCTGAACTGTGGACAGAGCGCTACATTGCCCGACGTGGCTTGATTATCTACGCCAACGCACGCTCGACGCATTCAGAACGCGCGCTAGATCGTCAAGCGGCGTCCTTTCACGTCGGTCCAGAGCCCGTGCGTATCCGGCGCATGCTAGAGCGCCCCTTTGGCTCCGTTCGGTGGAAGGACGATGTACCCGACTGTACCGCCAACGAGTTCTTGCTCGGTGACTATAACCGGAATCGAACGTAGTAACTGTCAAAACCTGATGTCACGGATGGAGCATCGCGCAGGCTCTTCGACAGCAGAAGCCAGAGCTGCCGCACTGGACCGAGAGTGGATCCGATGACGGCATCTGCTGCAAGTACCTCCTCCTTCCGTCGAGCCCGCTTCATCGGCACGCCGAGTGTACTCAGCCGCGCCTCGCTTGGCCGGCCCAGCATATGGAGCAAGTGGCGCTAGTGGCAAACGAACGTACGCGTACGTTGACGGCCCCTAGTGAAGTAGTGAAGTCATCTTGAGCGGATGGCTGACAGCGCTTATGCGGCGTGAGCGACGTTCTGAGGTCGCCAATCTGTTTTCATCGCCACGAAACGCATGGTCGGCCGCTATGCGGCTTCACAGATGGCTTCCTGCGCCGGTTCACAGTGGCTCGCCCGGAAGATACAGGCACCAGCGGTCGCCGATCGAGAGGATGTCATTCGGCCTGCAATATGGGCTCTGACTCGCTTTTGATGCAGTTCGAGACATGTCTGGCGCTTTGATTGGAGGAGAATCAGCGCCGTGCAGCAAGCACTCCAGCGCTCCAGTCTGGTGCCGCGTGGGTTTGTTGTAGAGGGTGCGTGCTACGAGGGTGATGAGACTGTCATCACGGTCCGGGCATCCGGAAGTGCCGGCTTGTGTCCATCGTGCGGGACGGTTTCGCGGCGTATCCATAGCGGGTATCGGCGACGCGTGACCGATCTGCCGCTGTCCGGGCGGGTCGTAGAGCTCCTGGTGGTCGCCCGCCGCTTCCGCTGCGACGCCGTGCTGTGCGGACGCCAGATCTTCACTGAGCGTTTCGCCGACGGGATATTGGCTCCATCAGCGCGGCGTACGGCGAGGCTGGACTCTATCGTTCATCACCTTGGTCTGGCGCTCGGCGGTCGACCCGCAGCCGGCTTCGCAAGACGACTGATGCTGCCAGTGAGCAAGGACACGCTTCTGCGCGTGGTCCGACGCCGCAGCGGTTCGCCGGTCGATGCTCTCAGGGTCATCGGTATCGATGACTGGGCCTGGCGGCGCAATCACCGATACGCAGCATCATCTGCAACCTAGAAAGGCGCCGGGTAGTCACCCTGCTGCCGGATCGTGAGCCCGCGACCGCCCAAGCTTGGCTCGCTGCGCATCCCACGATCGCAATCGTCGCCCGCGATCGTGGCGGCGGATATGGCCAATCGGCAGCAAAGGCCCTGCCGCACGCGGTGCAGGTCGCGGACCGCTGGCATCTGATGGAGAACGCCAGTCGGGCCTTCCTGGACGCCGTCCGCAAATCTATGCGCCAGATTCGCACCGTCATCGGTGCGACCACGATCGATCCCCAGCTGCTGACAGCAGCCGAGCGCCTCCAGTACGAGGGCTACTTGCGCCGCGAGGAGACCAATGCGGCCATCTTGGCTCTGTCGAAGAACGGCATACCCATCAAGCAGATTGTGCGCCAGACTGGCCATAGCAGGAAGCTAGTACGGCAGGTGATCCGCGGCGAACGCACCGATGTCTTCCGCACCCGGCAAAGTTCGTTGGATCTGCATTTGGCCATGGCTCGATGATCAGTGGGCGTCCGGCTGTCGAAACGGGGCTGAACTCTGGCGCCGCCTAGCAGCGCGTGGCTTCCGCGGTTCGCTTCGCGTCGTCAGCGAGTGGGCGACCCGCAGACGACGTGCCGAAAAGGCCGATGCACAGAACCTTCAGTGGATCCGGTCGGCCAGAACGATCGCGCGTCTCATGACAACCGGGCGGGACTTGCTTACGAAAGCAGAGACCGTCACGGTAGCGGCGATAGAATCTGGCGTACCAACCCTGGTCGAGGCACGCGAGATCATCGCCGAATTCCACATGATGATCCGGCGCAAGACCGAGGTGGGCCTCATCCCATGGATCGAGCCGCCCGCGCCAGCCTCGTCGCCTCGTTCGCCAGCGGCGTCGCGAAAGATGAAGCGCGGTTCGAGCAGCGATCACTTTGCCGTGGTCCAACGGACAGACTGAAGGTCAGATTACGCGCCTCAAGCTCGTCCGACGTCAAATGTATGGCCGCGGGAAAATCGATCTGCTTCAGGCCAGATTGATCGGCGCAGTGGGCGGAGCTGACCAAAACTGCGTCAGAGCCCAATATTGACCCCCTAAGCCGGGGGATCGGCGTCCAAAATTGCGCTGTATCGACGCTCGGCATGCGCACGCAGCCTTGTCGGTTCGCATGAACAAGAGCGATCAAAACGACGCGCGAGGCCTCGCCGAACTGGTGCGGGTCGGTTGGTACCGGGAGGTGAAGGTCAAGAGCAAAGAAAGTCAGAAGATTCGTGCGATGCTCGTTGCCCGATCTCGCCTCGTGACCATTCGCCGGGATATCGAGAACCAGGTTCGCAGCCTGATCAAGGAGTATGGATTATTGTTCCCTCGCGCAATCGGCCTGCAGTTCCGCCACCAGGTCCACGAGCTCTTGGGCGATGATCATCAGCTCCTGAGCGTGATAGCGCCGCTCTTGTCGATCCATGAGAACGTCTGTCAGCAACAGGATAGGTTCGATGATCAAGTCCGCCGGTTGGCAAAGCAGGACGAGACGACGCGCCGTCTGATGACGGTCCCGGGTGTTGGCGTCGTGACTGCCCTAACGTTCCGTCATACGATCGATGATCCCTCGCGCTTCCGATCGGCCTCGCCAGTTGGCGCCTATCTGGGGCTTACGCCGCGACGCAACCAATCCGGTGAAACTGACACCAACGGCAAGATATCTCGTTGGGGCGATCGACTTCTACGAACTTACCTATTCGAAGCCGCAACCGAACAAAGAAATGGTCTTGCCTCAAGGCCTGGGGCATGAAGCTCGCAAAGCGGATTGGCTTGAGGAAGGCAAGGGTAGCCATTGCCGGGAAGATCGCCGTAATCCTGCACTGCATCTGGGGCGATGGCACATCGTTCGACTGGGGCCAGGCGAAGGCGTCATAATCCTATTTTACAAGCTCCTGGTCCGGCCCGCCGGACCGGCGATGTCCTGCTGGGACGGTGGTCGTGGCGACCTCGGTCAATCGGCTGGTGGCGGTTCGTCCGCACTCCGCTGCAAACGTTGAGGCGCTCGATCCGGACATCATCATGAGGCGCTCGCGACCTCGGAAAGGACCATGACCCCAGCTACGACATCAATCCAATTACGCCGAAGCCACCAACGATATCGACTATCCAATCCCGCTGGGCGATCGTCTTGCCATCCGCGATCGCTCCGTCTACGCAACCCGACCAGCTCCGACGGAGCAATCGCTACCGGCGTGCCACTGGTGAGAAAGAAAGCAGCTTGACAACAACCCGCAATTAAAGGGCCGATTGACACTATGCCCACGCCAAGCAGTTCAGCGTGCCAACAGGGCCTTGAAGAAGCTCAAGACCTATCTCGGCCGCATTATCCGCGACATCGGCCGCAAACTCGGGGGCAACGCCGACTTGCTTGCCGGGATCGTGCTGGAGCGCATGCTCGCGCGGGCGCGACGCGTGCTGGAGCAGAAGCAGCACCGGCGTGGACCCAAGGTCTATTCGCTGCACGCGCCCGAGGTGGAGTGCATCGGTAAAGGCAAGGCCCACCGGCCTTACGAGTTCGGCGTCAAAGTCTCGGTTGCAACGACGCTGGCGCACGCCAAAGGCGGTCAATTCGTGACCCACGTGAAGGCGCCGCCGACCCCTATGACGGGCATACGCTCGCAACCGTCATCCCGGACATGGAAGCCCTCATCGGCAATACCCTCGAGCGCCTCCTCGCCGACAAGGGCTATCGCGGCCACAATGCCCCACCCGATTACAAGTTCAGGGTGTTCACGTCAGGGCAGAAG
>NZ_JADPJR010000031.1:0-5470 GCF_023073535.1 Bradyrhizobium sp. 179
AGCCGGGAAAGCCATCTGGCGCGACCGATTAATCGACATCGGATCGTCATCGGCAATGGCGCCATCAGGGTAACATTCGCAGATGCGGCAATACGGGGGTCAATATTGCAGGCCGAATGACACCCAGGATCTTTGCGAGCCGGTTCTTCTGCTCGTCGAGCCCGACCAACCGGGCCAGCCGGGATTGCGGATCGATATCGGGATAGGTGATACGGCGCTCGAACAACTCGTCGAGGGTCGGCTTGGTGTTCATCAAAAGCTCCTGACGGTGGCGCGGTCGAGGGCCCTGCCCCCGGACGAATAGATGCGGTCGCTTGCGAGATAGCCCGAGACTCCCGGTTCGGCCGCGCCGCTGCGTGAGATCGGCAAGGTCGCCTCGAACAAGTCGCGCTGGGTCTGCGTGAGCTGGTGCCACGCCGCACTGTAGGTAAGATAGCTCTTGAACGTTGCGCCGCTGACATCCGCATTATGCCGGATCCGGCCGGGATGGTCGTCGTTGGCGGATGCGCCAGCGAGATCCCGCGCGGTATAGCGCAGCGTCGGCTCGATCCACTTGCCGTCCTTCTGGAAGCCATAGGTGACGGTGCCGAGATAGCCGGCCTTGATCAGCTCCGTCGCTTCGGCCTCGAATTCGGCGATGCTCTTGTCGGAAGGGCTGCCGTAGAAGCGCTGCATGCGCTTCAGGTCGGTCGCGACCTTGGCGGCCATGTGGCGGGCGTGGGTGACCGTGAAGGTCGCGCTCTCGGTGAAGCTGTAGCTGTAGGACATTATTGACCTCACGCCTGGAAGGAGGAGCCGAAGACCTTCTGCCAATAGGCGACGGTCAGTTGCTTGTTGGGAGCGGCCAGCGCCGCATCGATGGCATCACCGGCATCGAGCGCGGCATCGACGATCGCATCCGCATTCGCCTTCGTGTAGAGGCGGGCGACGTTGTTGGCGGCGTTCACGGGATCGATGATCTGCACCGTGTCGGTGAAGGCGCCGACCGACGAGGCCGGATAGTAGTCGCCGAAGACGATTTTCGACCGCATGTCGGTGCGGGCGACGTAGGTGAAGAAGTGCTGGAGCGCCTCTGGATAGTCGGCGAAATCCAGGCCATCATCGCAGAGCTTGGCCAGAATCATCTCGATCATGAAGGATTTGAAGCGGAAGCCGTCCCGCTCCTGCTTCATGCGCCTCGCCCAGAACTTCACCAGCCGGACGACCTGGGCGAAATGCTTCTCCTGCGCGCGCTTGCGCTTGGCGGCGAACTGCAGATGCAGCGGAATGCTCGTCTTCAGGAACGAGCCGTCGTCCTGGCTGACGAGGTTGCCGTACCACTTGGGATCGCCGTCATAGAGGATCGGCACGACATCGACATCAAGGCCCGTCCCCCGGAAGGAGACGGTGACGGAATAGGTCTGCGGCTTGACTTGGTCGGGGTTGAAGTTGGGGAACGCCTTGCGCAGCCGCTCGGCGAGATAGTCGAGCAGCGCTTGGACATCCTTCGGCGCGTCGGCGCCGCTGATATAGCAGGCGACATCGATGTCGTTGAGGGAGCGAAGCGCCGTGCCCTTCGCCAGGCTGCCCGAGAGCAGCATCTTCTTCAACGTGAAGTCCGGGTGCTCGGACAGATAACCTTCGAGCTTCTCGCGAAGCCGCCGGGCCTGCGCCCGGTACTCATCCGCCGTCTCTTTGGGCAGGTTCACCTTGTCCTGCGCAAAGGCGGCGATCTCGGCATGGCCGACGTGCTGCCGTCCCATATCCTGCTCCTGTTGGCCGGCTGCCAGGGGGCGGCGGCGTTGAGACCAGCATATAATAGCTAAATTTTAGCTATTCAAGATGCCAAATTCAGCTATTGCACGTTGACAAAAATCCATTGATTCTCTATATGCTGCGCACAACGACGGAGGATGAGATGACGGCGAAGCGAACCATGACGCTGAACCTCACCGACGCCGAGATGCGGGTTCTGGACGAATTGTCGGCCCGGAAGGACATCACCAAGACTGCCGTGCTCCGGCAGGCCTTGCGCCTCTATCAGACGATCGATGCTCGGGTCGAAAAGGGCGAAAAGCTCTTGTTCGAGAACGACGCGACGAAGGAGAAGGCGGAGTTGATGCTTCTATGACGGTCAACGTCTCGAAAATCTATCTTCTCGATGTCGCAACCGATGGAAGCGTCGAAGCCGAGCTGCGCGATGCGATCGAGCAGGCGCAGCTCGACGATTGGCAGACAAAGTGGCGGCCAGCCCTCTTGACCACCCTTCAGGATCTCGTGCGCAAGGGCGTGCCGATCGAACAGTGGCCGCAAAGCTGGCACTGGGATTGGAGCAAGAAGACGACCCGCGTGCAGGGGCTCCTGGCCTTCCGCGGCTTCAGCATTGTCGCACAAGGCGAGACGCAAGGCCTGGCACAGGTCGATCTGACCAAGGCGGCACGGGAGGCCAACCAGCGCGGCAAGCCGCTCGTCTATCTCGACTACCTCGAGGTCGCTCCCTGGAACCGGCCAGACCTTGCGAACGCTCCGCGCCTGCGCGGCGTCGGTACAGCCCTCATCACGGCTGCCGTCGCGCTCAGCGAAGACGAGGGTTTCAAAGGACGTCTGGGGCTGCATTCGCTTCCCCAGGCCGATAACTTCTACCGCAAGATCGGGATGACCGATCTGGGGCAGGACACGGCGTACCAGAATTTAAGGTACTTTGAGATGACCAGCGAGCAGGCTCGCGCGTTCTTCGAAAAGGAGGAGAACGATGAAACTTGAACGAAGCAAAGAGTGGTGGATGGCTCGGGCACGTCGTGAAGGCGACGCCGTCATCGGCGCCGGCTTGCTCGCGTTCGACCCGGTGCTGGAGGAACGGCCGACCGCGACCGCGCAGACTGCTGCGGTCGAGGAAACCCGCATCGCGTTTGGCAAATTCGTGAACCTGATGCGCCGTCGCCGCGGCTTTTCGATGGAGAGACTGGCTGAGGTTGCCGACCTCGACGCCAGCGAGCTCCTCGTGATCGAGGATGATGTCCATTATGTTCCGGAACCTCGCACGGTCTTCAAACTGGCGCAGACCTTCGAGGTGTCGCAGCGGCGCTTGATGCAGCTTGCCGGCCTTGCCGCAGCGAATGATGCCGGCTTCCGGCAGGAAGCTGTACGATTTGCTGCGCGCTCCGAGGCTGTACATAAGCTCACTCCAGAAGAAAATTCCGCGCTTGAAGCGTTCGTCGCCGTCTTGAGCGAACAAGATCCCAAACGAGTGAAGTGAAAAACGTCAGCCTCAAAGATCGGACGATCGCCGACATCGACGGACAGATTGATAAGGTCCTGCGGGGCCTTGGCAACCCCGAGCCGCCGATCGACTTGCGCCTTGTCCGTGACCTGTTGAAGCTCGACCGCGGTTATTATTCGACCACCGACGATAGTCTTCTGCGCGAGACTTTCTCGCGCCTGAAAGTCGCCGGCCTTCAGGTTCTCCTCCGCCCGACCATCCTGCGCGATGCGGTCCAAAGTCTCAGCCTGAAAGCGCTCTATCTGCCCGACCAGAAGCGGATCCTGCTCGACCAGGATCTACCCATCCTCAAGCACCGCTGGAACGAGGCCCACGAGATCGGCCACGACATCATCCCCTGGCACATCGGCATGATGTTAGGCGACACCGAGCAGACGCTCACGCCCGCATGTCATCAGATCATGGAGGCGGAGGCGAACTACGCCGCCGGCCAACTGCTTTTTCTCGCGGGGCGCTTTGTGAAAGAGGCCACCTGTTCAGTTCCGAGCCTTGCCTTCGTCAAGAGCCTTAGCAAGGGGTTCGGCAACACCATGACTTCCACGCTCTGGCGTTTCGTCGAAAAAGGCCACGGCGGCCGGCCGATCGTGGCTCTGGTTACCGGTCATCCGCATCGCTCGCGGCGCAAGGCCGATTTCGATCCTGCGAATCCGTGCCGGTATTGCGTGGAATCTCCTCCTTTCCGAGATCGGTTCGGCAACATGCGCGAGACCGACCTGTTCGCGACGATCGTCAGCTATTGTGGCTCGCAGCGCGGCGGTAGTCTTGGCCGCAGCGAGGTGCTGCTCGCGGACCTCAATGGAGATCGGCATGTCTTCGACTTCGAGACGTTCTTCAATCGTCACGAGGCGCTGACACTTGGCTATTGGTTGCGCTCACACAGCTCGGCCCTACCGATGCAAACACTTTCAACCGGCCGATAACGACAGTAGTACCGCCGACGACGAAATCGGAGCGGGGCAGTCGCTGGAGTGAAACGAGGACGCTCTGCCAGGAGAGTTCGCCGAGCGGGCGCTTGAAAGTTTCCCGCGCCGGCTGAACGAGCCAGTCAGCCTTATTGGCTGCGGCAGGTTGGTGGAATATCCATGCCCCTCCATCCAGGCAGCATCGACCAGAAGCCCCTGCGGGCAGGTACTTTCGAGTTGGTTTCGTTTTCTGTCGTTTTGCTCAGCCATACTAAGTAAATTAATCATTTTTCAAACGCCACGCGCCGGCCTCGAAGTAAGCGATCGACAATTCCAACAAGTAACGAAGCAGCCGCGCCTCCAATTCGACGTCGACCCGATTGGTGGTGTGCGCTAACGTAAGTGCGCAGAAATCGCGGCAGAGTTTCGAAGATCGAGATGACGACAAGGCCGATGAGGAGCAAGTCGAGCGTGCTCAACTGCGATGAACCGGCACCATGACGATCACGACCTGAAAGAACAGCAGTGAGATCAGCGCAAAAACCTGGAGAAAAAACGAGGCGACACACCATGTTCAGCGCCTTGCCGCCGAACCACGCGCGGGAGATTTCGCTCTCCCTGAACCCATCGACACAAAGGGCTAGCCGCCGCCCCCTTTGAACTCGTAGTCCTGAAGCTTTTCCGCCCAACCGGCACGGATCCGTGCTGGATCGTGATCGCCGGTCCAGCGCCACTTGGCGGAGCCTGCGTGCTCCTCCAAAACCACCATGGTCAAGGTATCGCCGGTTGACTGAATGTTCGGGCGCGCCGGTTTAAGAACGCTGTTCCTATAGCGGACAGGCGATCTTAGGAAAAGATGAAGCCGCTGCCGAAACGCTCGCCCAGGTTTTTGCAGAGCGTCATAAACAAATAGGCGATGTAGAAATTGCACGACCGCAAATATTTCTCGCGTGGTGAAAGCCCCTGACCCGGGCTCAGCTCCGGCAAAACGGACGTTGGCCCCTCCTCACGGGAGCCAAACGCTTCGCGCAGGCCAATCGCCAACCATACTTCATCGCCAGCCTTGAGTTCACTGACAGACGTTGGCGAGGCGAGATTCGGCCTATAGAATTCCAGCTTCTCACTTACGCACAAGTTGTTTGCCAAATCACGGCATCGACCAAAGCCGAAATCCTGAGCCCGCTGTTCATGCGCAAATATGTTCCTGATATGACCTTGCCCCCTGGACTTAATCCAGATTGAAGTTCGCTCTGGCCCATATGAGGACCAGAGCATGAAGCGCAGCCGCTTTACGGAAGAGCAGATCATC
>NZ_JADPJR010000096.1:0-5023 GCF_023073535.1 Bradyrhizobium sp. 179
CGGCTATTGCAAGATCGGCGCCAAAACCATACCAAAGCGGCCGAATTCGGCGCCTCGCGTCGGGTTGCCTCCAATCTTCGCAAACCTGTTCATGCGGGCGAGATGCGCCGAATCCTGTTTTCTGCGGCCAAGATCCTGATTTCCGCGGCGCTGCTCTATCTGGCGCTGCGCAAGGTGGACCTGTCCGAACTGTTCTCGCGCTTCACGGTGTCCAGCCTGTTCTGGATCGGCGTGGCGATCGCGGTCGCGTTCCTGCAAATCTTCGTCGGCGTGCTGCGCTGGCGCGAGATCAGCGCCGCGTGCGGCGCGCCGCTCGAGCTCGGCCGTGCCATGCGTTACAACGTGATCGGTGCCTTCTTCAACCAGACCCTGCCGTCGGCGATCGGCGGCGATGCGGTCCGGCTGTGGCTGGTTGCGCGCGCCGGCGCCGGCTGGCGCGCGGCGACCTACTCGATCTTCGTCGATCGCGCGATCGGCTTGATCGCGCTCGCGGTGCTCATCGTCGCGAGCCTGCCCTGGAGTTATACCCTCATCACCGATCCGCACGGGCGCTCGGCGCTGCTGCTCATCGATTTCGCGGCACTGGCGGGCGGCCTCGGTTTCCTGATCTTCGGCGCGTTGAAATGGCGCTGGCTGAAGACCTGGTGGGCGACGCATCACATCCACGCCTGTGCCGTGATCGCCAATCGCGTGATCTTCAGCCGCAGCCGCGGACCGATCATCGCGGTGCTGTCGGTCCTCGTTCACGTGCTTGCCGTCGTCGTCGCCTGGTGCGTCGTGCAGGCGATCGCCGCGCCAATCAGCTTCGGCCAGATATTCCTGCTCGTCCCGCCGGTGATGCTGATCACCATGATGCCGATCTCGATCGCGGGCTGGGGCGTGCGTGAAGCCACCATGAGCCTCGCGTTCGGCTTCGCCGGACTCGCCGCAAACGAAGGTGTCAACGTCTCGCTGCTGTTTGGCGCCGTGTTCTTCATCGTCGGCGCGATCGGCGGGTTGGTCTGGATCCTCAGCGCGGAGAAGGCCGCGCAAGGGTCGGTCCCGATCGGAGTGCCCGAGTGAGCTCGGCCGCAGACGCCCTCGCCGCTGTGCCGTCGCTGCTTGCCGTCGCAACCGCCGCGCTGGTGTCGGCGCTCATCACCTGGAGCAGCCGTCCCCTGCTCCAGCGCTACGCGCTGGCACGGCCGAACGCGCGCTCCTCGCATCGCATTCCGACCCCGCAGGGTGCGGGCATCGCTGTGATCGCGGCGACGCTCATCGTCGCCTCGCTCTTTGCGAGTGTCGCGAACGTCGCGATCCCGCCGGCACTGCTCGGGGCGACGGTCTTGATCGCGCTGGTCGGATTTGCCGACGACATCGTATCGCTGCCGGTGTTGGTGCGGCTGGTGCTGCAGGCCGCGGCCGTCGGCGCCGTGGTGTTCACCGCGCCCGAGACTGCGCGCATCGTTCCGGCGCTGCCGCTTGCGCTGGAACGCGGCCTCATCCTGCTCGCAGGGATCTGGTTCGTGAACCTCGTCAACTTCATGGACGGGCTCGACCTGATGACGGCCGCGGAAGTGGTGCCGGTCACCGCGGCGCTGCTGCTGCTGGGATGGCTGGGCGAGCTGCCATGGCCGGCCGCGCTGGTCGCGGCGACGCTGTGCGGCGGCATGCTCGGCTTTGCGCCGTTCAACCGTCCGGTGGCAAGAGTCTTCCTGGGCGATGTCGGCAGCCTGCCGATCGGCCTTTTGCTTGGCTGGTGCCTGCTCGAGCTCGCCTTTCGCGGGCAGACGGCCGCGGCACTGCTGCTGCCGGCCTATTATCTCGCCGATTCCACCATCACGCTGTTTCGACGGATCGCGCGCCGCGAGCCGTTCTGGTCGGCGCACCGTACGCATTTCTACCAGCGCGCCACTGACAACGGTTTCATGGTCCCGCGGGTGATCGGCGAGGTCTTCCTGCTCAACCTCGTGCTCGCCGGGCTCGCCATCCTCACCATCCGTGCCGCCGCGCCGGCGGTCACCACGTGCGCACTTGTGGCCGGCGCGCTCGCGGTCGGATTCGTGCTGCACCGCTTCTCGCGGTCTCAGGGCTCCTGATCCGACACCGCCAGGCGCAAGCCCTCCTCGAGGGTGAGCTGCGGCTGCCAGCCGGTTGCGATCGCCTTCGAGATGTCGAGCTCGAGCGAGCCGATCAGGCCGTCATGCATATCCTGACGGCCGGTCACGCGCAGGGCCGCGCTGAGCAGGTTTGGCGGTATGCCGAACAGCCGCGGGCGCTTGCCGGAGGCTCTCGCCAGGCACGCGATGAATTCGGGCGTGGAGACCCTTTCCCTGTCGGCCAGCAGGAAGATCTCGAAATTGCTCGTGGGGTCGGGATGGTCGAGCCGGTGCAGGATGAACGACGACAGGTTTTGCACGCATAGAAAGTTGCGGCGATTGCGGATCGCCGCAAAGGGCAGCGGCAGCCCCAGCCTGACCGCGCGCGCCAGCAGCGGGAAATTGCCCTTGGCGTGTGCGCCGTAGATCAGCGGCGGCCTGATCACCGAGATTTTCATGTCGCTGTCCCGCGCCAGCGTCCTCAAGCCCGCCTCGGCCTCGGCCTTGGACGCGCCGTAGAGGCCACGCGGCGTCGGGACATCGCTCTCCCTGAACGGGGCACGGCCCTCGTTGCTGCGGCCGTGCACCAGAACAGTGCTGATGAAGATGAAATGGCGTACGCCGGCCGTCGCTGCGCAGCGCGCCAAGTGCAGTGTGCCCTCGACATTGACCTTGCGGTAGAGCTCGACCGCGCGCTCGTCGTTCTTGTAATGCACACGCGCGGCGAGATGGATGACGGCGTCGACGCCTTCAAGCGCGGCCCGCCAGTCGGTTTCGGGGCCGATCGATGCGATCACGACCTCGTCGCCGGCCCCTTCCGGGCTGCGCACCGCGCACCGGACTGACCAGCCCTCGCGCGTCAATGCGCGCACGACATGACGGCCGATGAAGCCACTCGCTCCCGTCACCAGCGCGACCGGCTTTATCTCGCTCATCATTGCTCCGACAGAACAGCGTTGCGCAACAATCCGTCGACCGGCACGATCAGGCCGCGGTCGACCCGAATTCGGGAACCGCATCCTTCAGGATGGTCCTGATGGTGGCGCGATCGTCGCGTGCGATCGCCTGCTCCAGCGCCGCAATCCATTTGCGCAGCGTCTGCATCGGCGGCTCGTTCGGCTGCGCCGCCATGATGCCGGCAACGCCGATTTCGCGGGTCGGCTCCTCGGAGGCGAATAGGATCTCGTACAGCCGCTCGCCCGGCCGCATGCCCGTGAACACGATGTCGATGTCGTAGCCGGGCTGAAGCCCGGAAAGCCGGATCATACGCTCAGCGAGATCGACGATCTTCACCGGCTGTCCCATGTTGAGGACGTAGACCGAGACATCCGGCCGCGTCTGTCCGAGTGCGTGCGTTGCCGCGGTAATGACGAGATCGCAGGCTTCCCGGATGGTCATGAAATAGCGGACCATGTCGGGATGGGTGACGGTGACGGGGCCGCCGGCCTCGATCTGGGCTTTGAACTTCGGCACCACAGAGCCGTTCGAAGCCAGCACATTGCCGAACCGCACCGAGATCAGCCGCATCGGCGGCCTGGCGCCGCCGCTCGCTACTGCGAGATCATGGTCGAGCGCCTGGCAATACATCTCGGCGAAGCGCTTGGTCAGGCCGAGCATCGATACCGGCTCGATCGCCTTGTCGGTCGAGATCATCACCATGGCTTCGGCGCCTGCGGCAAGCGCCGCATCGGCGACGTTGATCGAGCCGAAGATGTTGGTCTTGACTCCCTCGCTCCAATCGCGCTCGAGGATCGGCACGTGCTTGAGGGCCGCGGCGTGAAACACGATGTCGGGCTTGAACTCCGCCATCAGGCGTATGATGCGCTCGCGGTCGCGGATGTCGGCAATCCGCCCTTCGATCGCAGCGCCGGAGCCGTGCGCGGCGAGCGTCTCCGTGACGGCGTAGAGTGCCGGCTCGGAATTCTCCAGAATCAGCACGCGTGCAGCACCGAAGGTGACCACGCGCTCGCATATCTCGGACCCGATCGAGCCGCCGCCGCCGGTGACGATCACCGCCTTGCCCTTGATCAGCGCTTCCAGGCGCGCATAGTCGATCTTCTCGCTCGGCCGCAACAAGAGGTCCTCGACCGCGACCGCCGTGAGCCGTGGCGCCTCGCCGCTCTCCAGCGAGGGCATGCGGCTCACGATCACGCCTAACTTGCGTGCCCGCATCAGGACCGCTTCGGGATGGGCTTCCGGCTCGAATGCCGACGACGTCATCACGATGCGGGCGATCGGCTTGTCGCGCTTGGAAAAGTCCGCGATGACGTCCTCGAAATCGTCGATGCCGCCCAGCACCGGCACGTTGCGGATGAGCTGGCCCAGATCGGCGCGCGAGGGCGACAATATGCCGACCGGCCAGATGCGCTTGATCGCCCCGCTCTCGATGCCGCGCAACAGCACCTCGGCATCCGCAGTCCGGCCGATCAGCAGCGTCGGCGCGGCGTCCTCGGTGCGTGCATGACGCCGCACCCGCGTATAGCGGAAGTAGCGGTAGGTCATGCGCAGCGCGCTGAGGAAGCCGATCTCGAGAAACCAGTAGAGGACGATGGTCACCTTGCCGACGAAGAAGCTGCCGCGGACATTGGGCGCGACGAAGATGTAGTCCAGCACCAGCAGCGCGAGCGTCAGCACGGTTGCAGCGCGGATGATGTTCAGCGCATCCGGCAGCGAGATGAAGCGCCACTTCGTCGTGGTCAGGTTCAAGAGGAAGAACACGACCACGGCCAAGCCGAGGAAGTAGGGTAGGATCTGGAACAGGAGCGGCAGGCGAGCGAAGAAGTCGTCACCACCCTCGAATCGCAGGTAGAAGGCGGCAAAAAGTGCCGCAGTGGTCGCAAGCACGTCGTGCAGCGCGATCAGGAAATTGCGCGAGGTGAGATGCGAAAGACGCGTCATCCGCCGGCCGATGAAACCCAGTTAGGTGCAACCTGACGGCGCTGATA
>NZ_JADPJR010000060.1:0-5011 GCF_023073535.1 Bradyrhizobium sp. 179
GAAGTCGAAGCCAGCAAGCTCCTTCACGGCCGGGAAGTGTGCGAGCTTCAGCGCCATCTCGATGCGGCGATGATCCTTGCGCGCGATCTCGCGCTCGCACAGTAGGATCAGCGTCTCACGCGCCGACAGGTTCGCGCGCGCCGCCTCGTCGAGCAGGCTGTCGAGCTGGTCGCGGCCGCTGCGGAACCAGCGCTAACCCAGCGCCTTACCTATGGAGTTGCACCAACTCAGTTGCGCAGATGTGTTCGCCCTAGCGCCTCTCGTTGCGCTTGATGACACCGCGATGAGCGTTATCCAAAATGGCTCCGAGAAGGAGTCTAAAGGATCGTTACGGCAACCTGATCAGGATTTCGAGACAACGTCACCGCCTCCCAAACAGCCGTTCTTCAGGCGGCATGCGATCCACTAGATTAGGATGAGTGGAGCGAACGCGGAGCCGCGCGCGAACGGCTTTACCGCCGGAATCCATCGATGTGCGCAGGCAGCGGTGAGCACGAACGAACTGGGCATCCTGGTCACTAGCGCTCCTCAGGTAATGTAGCCCGATCGAAGTTGTCATCGGTGCGTGCCGAATGGGATACCTGTCACATTCCGACGCGGCTAAGAACGGCTCAAGCCTCATTCCAATTTCAAGACGAACTTCGCGCCGTCCCGCAGTTCGCAGACCAATTCCCCCTGGTTCATGATCTTGGCCGGCCCGGCCACCAGCTTTGAGGCCCGCACCGTGAGTTTGCCTTCGCGGCTGAGGCTGTGGCGGATGTATTCCGTCACTGGGTACCCGGAACTGTCCACGGTTTGATGAGCGTTGGAGAAGTTGATGCCGTTCTGGGCAGTCACCCTGAAGGCATTGATAATTGGCCCGCCCGGTGTGGCCGAGCCGGGTTTTGTTGCCCGCCGGTAAGACCAACCTCTCCCTGGCACGCCCCATCGATCTCGGAGGTCGGTGAGTAGCGGATCACCATTGGTGGCCGCTCTTAATGAACAATCAAGAGACGCTGCCCCGACGATTTTGACGAAAGTCGAGAGCCTGTGCTTGATTCGGTGGAGCCAGTTCTTGTTGTTACCCGACGGAACCTGCGCAGGTGATTGGGTATGTGGGCCTAAGGGTGCGTAGCGCTTGCAAATGATTATGATCGATCCCGCGGAGTGCGAGTCACTTCGTGCAATGCCTGCGAATTGCGAGAACGACTGGCGTCTCGGCGGGCTTGTCACTGGATCCTCCGCATTATGACGCGCCGTGCTGACATGTGCTCGCGCTCGCTGCACCAACCAGCGGCAAATTCTCCGCGCGAGGGCCTTTCTTGAGCACGTGCCGTTGCAAGTTAGGCGCGCCATAAATGTTTCTAGCGCGATTACGGACCGGTCTGTGAAATGCCAGAGCAGGGCACCTCTGCTCCATCGGTGAGTAGTGTAAAGCTCATCACAATACTTTCGAAGCTAACACTGCATTGTCAGGTTTGAGCCAAGGGGCGCGACCGAGCGGCTGGAGAACCGCCAATTTTCAGGCGGCACGCTGCTTGCTTCGTTCGGACCGGCGGGCACAGTCCCGCCCATGACCGCTGTCGAAACCGAATGTACGTCTTCTGTCCGCTTTCGGCCAGCTCGCAAGTCGCGCGAGCCGGGCGGCCCACCCAGCCCAGGATTACTCCCATGAAACACTCGCTCCTCGCCGCCGTGTTGCTCTCGCTGACGTGTTTGTCCTTCACGGCGGTGCCCCAGGAGTGGGCCGCTGCGGCCCGGGTGGACGATTCCTTCCTTTGCCTCGAGGAAATCGAAGAGCCACGCGCACTGGATTTGGCCCGCGCCGAGAATGACAAGACGCTCGGCGCGCTCCAATCAGATCCCCGCAATCGCCGCTTCTATGAGGAGGCCATCAGCATCCTTCAGGCCAAAGACCGGATTTCCTATGTTTCGTTGGAACGGCGGGGTCTCAGCAATTTCTCGCAGGACGAGAACCACGTGCGCGGCATCTGGCGGCGTACTACGCTTGACAGCTATCGCGGCCAGGACCCGCACTGGGAGACCATCCTCGATATTGACGCGCTGGCGGTCGCGGGTAAGAAAAGTTGGGTCTTTAAAGGCACTACCTGCCTGCCGCCCCAAGTGCGCCTGTGCCTCGTCCAATTTTCTGATGGCGGTAAGGACGCTGTGCTCGTCCGAGAGTTCGACCCGGACACCAACGCCTTCGTCACGACCGGTTTCGCTCTTCTGGAGGGAAAGCAGGCCGTCAGCTGGGTCGACCGCCACACGGTCCTCACTGCACGGGATTGGGGAGAACGGACCCTGACGCAGGTTGGCTGCCCTTTCCTCTTGAGGGAGCTCAAGCGCGCTCAGCCGCTCGTTCGAGCGCGCGAGGTCTTCCGTGGGGAGCCGACCGATGCCGTGGCGGCGCCCTTCGTGCTGCGGGATAATGAAGGCAAAGTTCATGCGGCTGGCGCCATGCGCGCCATAAGCTTCTTCGAGCAGGAGTATGTACTCTTTGCGCCCAACGGACCGATCAAGCTAAACCTGCCAAAGAAAGCGAACATCAGCGGCATCGTCAGTGGCCGCCTGCTCGTGACGCTCAATGAAGACTGGATACTGTCCGGCAGCACCCGCTTTGCGGCCGGCTCGATGATCTCATATGGCTTGGACAAATGGAAGCAAGATCCGCTGCGCGCGATGCCATCGCTCGTCTTCGAGCCCGAGCCTCGGCAAGCGCTCAGCGGGTTCGCGGTCACCAAGAACTTGTTGATCCTGGCGATCCCTGACAATGTTCAGAGCAAGGCATTCACCTACAGGTACGACCAGGGCACTTGGCGGGCCACGCCGATCCCGCTCCCTACGAACGAGAACGTCAGCCTCTCTGCCGCTAGCGAAGAAACGGACGTGGTGCTGTTCACCGTCTCCAACTATCCGGGGCCGACCTCCCTCTGGTACTTCGACGCGGCGAGCGAATGGCTTGAAATACTGAGGACGACACCTCCGAAGTTCAACGCGTCCAGGTATGTTGCGGAGCAGTTCGAGGCCACTTCGCTGGAGGGGACCCGGATTCCCTACTTTCTGGTGCGTCCCAAGAACGCGAGGTTCGGAGCGGAGATCGCAGCCCTTCTCAATGGTTATGGCGGATTCCAGGCTTCGCTCCTGCCATCCTATGCGGGAGCGGTGGGGCGGCGCTGGCCCGAGCAGGGCAATGCATATGTCGTCGCGGACCTGCGCGGCAGCGAGTTTGGACCGCGATGGCACGAGCAGTCGGCCCAAGCGGCAACGAAGCAGCGGACATGGGATCATTTCATCGCCTTTGCGGAGGACCTAATCCGCCGGAGGTCACCTCTCCGCGCCGACTGGGCGTGGTCGGCGCCAGCCAGGAAGGTCTGCTGGTGGGCACCGCGATTACTCAGCGCCGGGACCTCTTCAACGCAGCGATCGTGCAGGTGGCGCTGTTCGACATGCTTCGATTCACCAAGTCGGGATGGCGATCCCGCCATCGCGAGCAGCGCGGATGGATCGAGGCCTACTCGCCCTATCAGAAGCTTGTCCCGGGCAAGACCTGCCCAGTCCCCTTCATTCTTACCTCCACCAAGGACAGCCGCGTGCATCCGCCCACGGCCGTCAAGAGGCAGCGTGCGGCATGAGGTTTTGGACCTGTAAAGCGCTCACGGTCAACGCGATCTGTTCCCGGCTACATCAACGTAGCGAGTCGGTTCACGCTGATCACTTGAGCCATGATTGGCATCGTCAGCCGCAGGAAATTTGCGTGCGGGCTTGCGCTCCGACGGACAGGTGAATCACGAAATACAATGGAATCCATTCATGAGCGACATGACAACTCAGATTCATTCGCACGCGGTCGTGTGGATCGACCACCTCATTGCTAAGATATTCTCCATAGGTTTAACGGGCGTCAGCGCGACGGCCGTACGCGCGCATTTGGCGCCCCAGCGTCTTGATTGCAAAGCGCATACTGGCTCTGCCGTGAATGACGATCCGACGTTTGTCGTCAGGGTAGGTCGGGCGCTGAGTAGCTGCACTGATCTGCTGATCATCGGACCGGGAACCGAGAAGACCGAGCTGATGAACTTCCTGAGAGTGAACAGGCCGGATCTCACCCTGCACGTCGAGACAAGTAATCCTCCGACCGACCGGGAAATTGTAGCGGTTGGGCGAAAGATCTTCCGTCTCGATTGAGTTGGCGATGTTCTTCTTCTGATTGTGGACGGTGCAACAGATCGGACCAAATTACGAGAGATGAGGATCGCTCTTCCCGGGGACCACCACCTAGCTCGCGCATCCGTTTACAGCGATTGATAGGCGCGGGGACCGATGCTATTTAAGTCAGTAGCGCCAATGGGTGGCTACCGCGACCGGGCGTTCTCAGGTGTTCGCCTTGACCAGCCGCCGACGTTGAGGCCGCAGGGAAAGACCGTGCAGAACCGCGATCACCCGCTCGTCCTCCCGATGACATGCCTACCAGCAGACTCGCAAAGCCCCAAGCGGAACGACTAGCAACTGCTGATCGTCATTTCCGCAGAGCGCATAGCGCTAGATCAGAACAACGAACTGAAAAAGTCCCGAGCAAAAAAATCCCCCCGGCATTTTTCTGCCGGGGGTCGCATTTTAGAGAGAGTTGGATCAGAAGTCCATGCCGCCCATGCCGCCGCCCGGGGGCATCGCGGGCGCGCCGGTGTTCTTCTTCGGCAGCTCGGCGACCATCGCTTCCGTGGTGATCAGCAGCGCCGCCACCGAGGCAGCGTTCTGGATCGCGGCGCGGACCACCTTGGTCGGGTCGATGATGCCCTTGCTGACGAGGTTGCCATACTCGCCCGTCTGCGAGTCGAAGCCGTAGGCGTATTGCTCCTTCTCCAGGATCTTGCCGACGATCACCGAGCCGTCTTCGCCGGCGTTGATAGCGATCTGGCGAGCGGGCGCCGACAGCGCCTTGCGCACGATCTCGACGCCGGTCTTCTGGTCGTCGTTCTTGGTGCGCAGGCCCTTGAGCTGCTCGGAGGCACGGAGCAGGGCGACGCCGCCG
>NZ_JADPJR010000095.1:0-3055 GCF_023073535.1 Bradyrhizobium sp. 179
GCGGTCAGGAGCGGGATCAGACCCGTCACCATCGCGGCCGTGGTCATCAGGATCGGGCGCAGCCGAATGCGCGCCGACATCTCGATGGCCGAGCGGCGGTCGAGCCGCTCGCTGACCTGGAGCTCGTTGGCGAACTCCACCATCAGGATGCCATGCTTGGTGATCAGGCCGACCAGGGTGAGCAGACCGACCTGGGTGTAGATGTTCATCGTCGCCACGCCGAAGAACAGCGGGATCAGCGCGCCGACAATCGCCATCGGCACCGAGATCATGATCACCAGCGGGTCGCGCAAGCTCTCGAACTGCGCCGCCAGCACCAGGAAGATGATGATCAGCGCGAAGCCGAAGGTGATCGCGAGCTGGTTACCTTCCTGAACATACTGCCTGCTATCCGCCAGATAATCGTGGCTGAAGCCTTGCGGCAGCTTCTTGGCCTCGCCTTCGAGGAAATCGACTGCCGCACCAACGGTCACGCCGGGCATCGGCACGGCCGAGAACGTCGCCGAATTGAGCTGGTTGTAGTGGGTCAGCGAGTTCGGGTCGGTCTTGGTCTCGATCGATACCACCGTCGACAGCGGGAGCTGCTGGCCGGTGTTGGTCGTCACATAGTAGCCGCCGAGCGATTCCGGCGACAGACGCTTGCCGCGCGGCACCTGCGGGATCACCTGGTAGGAGCGGCCTTCGAGGTTGAAGCGGTTGATGTAGTTGCCGCCGAGCAGCACCGCGAGCGTAGAGCCGAGGTTCTGCATGTTGACGCCGAGGTCCTGCGCCTTGGTGCGATCGATCGTGACCTTCACGTTCGGCTGATTGTAGGCAAGATCGCTGTCGGAGACGATGAACATGCCGCTCTTGCGTGCGGCGTCCTTCAGCTTCTCCATCTGCTCATAGACCGTCTGGAATCCGGCGGTGGAGTTGATCACCATCTGGATCGGCAGACCGCCCGGCCCGCCCGGCAGCGGCGGCAGGTTGAATGCGAAGGCCTGCACGCCCTCGATCTTGGAGAGCTCGGCCTGCACCAGCGGCTTGAGCTGGATCGACGACCGTTTGCGCTCGTCCCAAGGCTTCAGGAGCATGCCGGCGATACCGCCCTGCGGGCCGTTGATGCCGTTCAGCACGAAACGCAGATCGGTTTCGGGGAATTTCTGGAATTCCTTGTCGAGCTTCTCGCCATAAAAATCGACATAGTCGATGTTGGCGTATTTCGGCGCTTTGGTCACCGCAAACACGATGCCCTGGTCTTCCTCGGGCGCCAGCTCCTTCGAGGTGTGCATGTAGAGGAAGCCGACCAACCCGAGGATCGTCACCGCGAACAGGCCGGTGATCGCCTTATAATCCAACGACCGGTCCAGCTTGCGCCCGTACCACCGCGTGATGGCGCCGAACACCCGGTTCACAAGCTTGGAGAACCGGCCTTCTTCGGTGTTCTTCAGCAGCACCGAGCACATCATCGGCGACAGCGTCAGCGCGACTACGCCCGACACGATCACCGAGCCCGCCAGCGTGAACGCGAATTCGCGAAACAGCGAACCGGTCAGACCGCCAAGGAAGCCGATCGGCGCGTACACGGCCGCTAACGTGATGGTCATCGAGATGACCGGGCCGACGATTTCGCGCGCGCCTTGCAGCGACGCCTGTACCGGCGTCTTGCCCTCCTCCAGATGGCGGTGGATGTTCTCCACCACGACAATGGCGTCGTCGACCACGAGGCCGATCGCGAGCACCATCGCGAGCAGGGTCAGGAGGTTGAAGCTGAAGCCGAGCGCCAGCATCAGGGTGCAGACGCCGATCATCGACAGCGGGATGGTGACGACGGGAATGATGACCGAGCGCAGCGAGGCGAGGAACAGGAAGATCACCACGATCACGATGATCACGGCTTCGCCCAGCGTCTTCTCCACCTCGTCGATCGAGGATTGGATGAACTTGGTCGAGTCGTAGGCGACCTTCATCTTCATCGAGGGCGGCAGATTGCGTTCGAGCTCGGGGAACAGCGCGCGCACGCCCTTGACCAGCGTCAGCGGGTTGCCCTGCGGCGTTGCCTGCACGCCGATGAAGATCGCATGCTCGCCGTTGAAGGCAACGCTCGCGTCCGTGCTTTGGGCCGCAAGCTCGACGGTGGCGATGTCCTCCATCCGCACGAAACCGCCGTCCTTGGCCTTGACGATCATCTTCTTGAACTGGTTGACGTCGGTCAGGCCCGTATTGGTCGAGACGTTCGAGACGATGAGATAGCCCTTGGTCTGGCCCGCCGCGGACTGGAAGTTGTTGGCCTGGATCGCCGCCGCAACGTCCGCCGGCGACACGTTGCGGCCGGCCATCTTCACGGGATCAAGCCACAGCCGCATCGCAAAGGTCTGGCCGCCCAAAATGTCGGCCGAGGCCACGCCATCGACCGTCGACAGCACCGGCTGCACCACGCGCGTCAGATAATCCGAGATCGCCGAGCCTGATAGCTCCTCGGACGAGAAGCCGAGATACATCACGGCCGTGGTTTGACCCGTGGTCTTGGTGACGATCGGGTCGTTGGATTCCTTCGGGATCAGATATTTGACCGAGTTCGTCTTGGCCAGCACTTCGGTGAGCGCCTGGTTCGGATCGAAGTTCAGCTTGATGTAGACCTGGATCGTCGAGGTGCCGAGGACCGAGGACGAGGTGATGTAGTCGACGCCCTCGGCGGAAGCGACCGCCTGTTCGATCGGCGTCGTGATGAAGCCCTGGATCAGGTCCGCGGATGCGCCGGGATACACGGTCGTGATGTTGATGACGGTGTTCGACAGCTTCGGATACTGCCGGATCGGCAGCACCATCGCCGCACGCAGGCCTATCAGCAGGATCAGCAGGCTGACGACGACCGACAGGACCGGTCGCTTGATGAAAATGTCGGTAAAGGCCATCGCGGCGTCTCGATTTCTATCTCTCAAGAGCGTGATCCGGCCGAGCCGGATCACGCGAATGTAATGGGTCAGTAGCGCGGCGGCTGCGCCGGGATTGCCGGGGGCGGGTCGGTCGAGATCGACACCGGTGCACCCGATTGCAGCTTGAGCTGGCCGACGGC
>NZ_JADPJR010000095.1:3375-4872 GCF_023073535.1 Bradyrhizobium sp. 179
TGACGAACATGCCGGGCTTCAGGATCTTCTCCGGATTGGCGATGGTCGCCTGCACGCGGATGTTGCGGGTATCGGTCGCGATCTGCGGCTCGATCGTGGTGATCTTGCCCTCGAAGGTGCGGCCCGGATAGGCATCCACCCTGAGCCGGACAGTCTGGCCGACCTTCAGGCTGCCAGAATCCTTTTCCGTCACCGTGAAGTTGGCCCACAGCTCGGACAAATCGGTCAGCGAGACGATCGCCGTGCCGGCAGTCAGATATTGTCCGACCTCGACCTTGCGCATGCCAAGATCGCCGGAGAACGGCGCGCGGACCAGTTTCTGCGAAATCAGCGCCTCGGTCTTCGCGATGCCGGCCTGCGCCTGGTCGTAGGCGGCCTGAGCCTGATCGACGGTCGCCTGCGGGCCGAACTGGCGCGAGGCCAGCTGCTTGGCGCGGTCGAGCGACAGCTGCGCGACGGTCGCCTGCGCCTTGTAATTGGCGAGATCGCCCTGCTCCGGTGCGTCGAACAGCTGCACCAGCGGCGTGCCGGCTTCGACACGCGTACCGGGCTCGAACTTGATCTCGGTGACGCGGCCATTGACATCGGCGCTGACGTCGACCTGATGCACGGCGACAAGGCTGCCGACCGCAGTGAGCAGGTTCGGCACCACCTCCGACTTCGCCTCGGCCGCGCTCACCGCGGTCGGCGGCGGCTTGTTGTTGGCGAAGAACTGCTTGATCATCTGGCCGCGGAAATAATTGAACCAGACGAGGCCACCGACGAGCGCGGCGAGAAGCGCGCCGACGATGATGAACCACAGCACCGGTCGGACCGGACGCTTGGGAGCCTTGTTGTCGATCGGTTGGCCCGAAATCTTGTGTTCGGCTACGATGTTCATGTCATGCACTTTCTGCAATCGCCGCCTTGCCGGCATTCGCGGCCTGATTGTGGCCCAGATGCGCAGCAATTGCGGCGTCGTTAAGTCCGATACCCCTCAGGAGAAACTCACAGAGCTGCCGCTCCAGATCGTTTGCCTTGCCGTAAGCGAGACAGGGCGTGGCCGGCAGCCTGGTCAGCGCCGCCGTCATCAGCGAATGATGCGCGAACCAGAACAGGTTGAGCGGATCGCCAGTGCACGGCCGTGCGTCCCCCGCGGCAACCGCGCGCTCGAGCGAGGCGACGAAGACAGCCCCGATCAGCGTCTCGATCTTGGCATAGAGCAAGCGGGCGAATTCGCCATCATCCAAATGGCTCGTGGCCATCAGTCGCAGGCGCTGCGCCTCCTCCTGGTCGGGACCGTCGGCGATCTGAAGGAAGTGCCGGACCATGCCGCGGATCAGCTCGACCAAGGCAGCCGTCGACGGCTCCCGCTCGAGCAGCTCCATCAATGCTGGTTCCGCCTCGCACTCATCGCTCAGGATCTCGGCGTAGAGCGCCGCCTTGGAGGGGAAATGCTTGAACAGCAGCGCCTC
Organism: Bradyrhizobium sp. 179; assembly: GCF_023073535.1. Lineage (NCBI taxonomy): Bacteria > Pseudomonadati > Pseudomonadota > Alphaproteobacteria > Hyphomicrobiales > Nitrobacteraceae > Bradyrhizobium > Bradyrhizobium sp. 179. The sequence continues at coordinate 4,830 of NZ_JADPJR010000095.1, forward strand.
GGAAATAGCAGCGGCGGCCGCCACGCTCTTGGTCGTGGTGCCG
>NZ_JADPJR010000137.1:0-3956 GCF_023073535.1 Bradyrhizobium sp. 179
CATGAGTACCGCGCAAAAAGGCCGAACACATGGCTGCTTCGACCAACGCCGCAAGTGAAGATTCTCCTTGCCAACCCGGAGCCGTCCACACATGGCCCTAAGCTGCCCCTCGCTGTAGCTCCCCGTTGGGTCTGCTCTTCGGAGCAGAGCGGACCCACGAGAGGGACGGCTACCACCGCCCGGTTTTGATCCTTAGCGGACCTTGAGTCTTTTTTTGCCCTGTCTTGAAGGGAGTGGATGGCTCCCTATCAATGGTGAATGTTGCAGTTACGCTTTGCGCTAGCCTTCATCCCCTGACCAAAGATGCGATCGAAAGCGCAAAGCAGATCCGGGCAGAAAACCAGCGGCTGCGGTTACAGGCCCAGCTCTTGCCCAAACTCGGACTAGTCTGGCAGAGCTCCAGAGAGTTCGAAACGAAGTGGCATCGACGATCGTCGAGGTGCGCACTCTCAGGAGAGCGCAGCAGGAAGACTCACGATGCGCGCTCCCTCAGAACAGCCCACTTTGAGTAAGTGACGCCATTTGCTCGGCACGGGTTTCCCGTCAGATAGGAACGCCTTGGCCGACGCGATGTTGCCCCGCATGCGCTTCTACTTTGACTATCAAGACTCAGCCGGCGTCATCGTTGACGACCAAGGCGAAGAGCTTCCGAACTTCGAGGCTGCCCGGGACGCCTCGATGAGATATTTGGCGGAGGCCATACGAGACCACAGTCCTTCAAGCTTGACCGAGAAGCTGTCCGTGCTCGTACGAACGGAAGAGGTCCCGATCATGACCGTGTCGGCTACAGTTGAAGTAGCGGCAGCTACTCCGACTGGGAGAAGCAGAAGCCTCACTTGAGGGAGATCCCAGATGCCCCTTTCCCCCGATCCGTCCGGCGGCTTCCAGGACGATTCGAACGTGTGACGTTTGCCTTCGGAGGGTAGGCGTCTAGGCTGCAGCGCGCATTTGAATAGCGGTTAGTAGCGCTTCGGGAGCCTGGACGGTGGACTGATGTGCGGGCCGGGGCCTGGCGCCTGGCTCGCCATCCATCGCATGCTGCGAGGCGGATTATAATCGGGATTACGGATCGAAGAGCTCGGGCCGGGCCTTCTCCTTCAAGGCTCCGCCGATATGCTTGTCGAGGAGCTTGGCGGCACCCTCGAGCGAGCCATTCTCCAGCAGATCGATAATGGCCAAGTGTTCGCCGGTTTGCCGCCATACGCGGTCCCGGTCAAGCGTCTGCCGGTATTCGATGAGACGCCGCAATTCGTTCTGGCGGGCGACGGTCTGGGCTAAGAACCTGTTGCCCGACATGAGGGCGAGTGCCTCGTGGAAGTCGCTGTTCGACTTGAACAACTCGACCTGGCCCAGCGTCTTGTACCCTGCGCTGTGCAGAAACTCCTGCCGCTCGCGCTGCTCGGAAAGGGCGACGCGGTTCAGCTTGAAGGTCGGGGATAGCAGACCCTGGGGCTCCAGGTAGCGCCTGAGTTCATAGCTTTCGCGATATGCCTCCACGGAGTCGATCATCGGCAGGAATGCCCAACCATGCCCGGTGCGCCGCTGCATCCACCCTTCGTTGACGATGCGCGTTAAAATGCGCCGCAGAGTATGCCTCGGAACGTCGTAGCGGCGCATCAGGTCCGCTTCCGTCACGGAATCAGCAAGGCGCCCGCGCAGGCGATCCTCCGCGAGCTTGAGGTAAAGCTGCTCAGTATCGGCCACCAACGTGTCGGCGGCCTTTCCCTCCTTGGGCTCGGTTCTCGCCAGAAAGAAGCCCTGACCGGGCCGGCGCTCCAGATATCCGGCCGATGCCAGATGGCCTAGGGCACCCCTGATTGGGCCACGGGATGTCCCGACCACCTGCGCGAGTGAGGTCTCGGTCAAATGCGCGCCGATAGGAAGGCGCTCCATCCGAACGTGCATCAGAATCCGCTGCGCGATCTCCCGATGGAGGGCGTTCGGCGATCCTGATGCTCCTCCGTCTGCAATCTCGGTCGATTGTTCCATCTCAAATGCGGGCTGTGTGTTCCGGCGTCCGGCTCTGACTGGGCATGCCTCTAACAAAAAAACCGCCCGGTTGTCTTCCGGAAGGGGCCTTCCCACCGCGATCTCGCCCGCTTTTGTCATTTATAGCGAAAAATGACATTGTCATATTTAATAAGATATGGCAATCGGTCGTCCGGGGCCCGGAAGCAGGCCCTCGATAGACCCGGCGCTGCGGCGCTGGCGTCCGCCGCGAAGCAAGAAACAGGGAGAAGAACGTGAAGCTGAAAGGGAAGTCAGTCGCCCTTCTGTCATGGCGTGACACATTGCCGATGATGGCCGTCTTAGCGGCTGTCACGCTCGGCGCTTCGACTCCCGCTGCCGCTGCCGAGAAGCTGACGCTCATGGTCGGCGGCATGGAGAAGATCATCTATCTCCCGGCGAAGCTCACTGAGAGCCTCGGCTACTTCAAAGAGCAGGGCCTAGACGTGGACCTCGCCAGCGAGCCCGCGGGCGTCAACGCCACGAACGAGCTTGTTGCCGGCTCGATTCAGGGCGCAGTCGGATTCTATGATCACACCATCGATCTGCAAGCCAAGGGCAAGAAGATCGAGTCCGTCGTCACGATGGGTCTCGTCTCGGGCCACGCCATTCTCGCCTCCTCGAAGGCCAAGGACATCAACTCCCCGGCCGATTTCGCCGGGAAAACGATCGGCGTGACAGGTCTCGGCTCGTCGACGGCGTTCCTGGTCCAGTACCTGGCCAAGAAGAACGGCGTCGATCCATCAAAGGTGCGTCTGCTGTCCGTCGGCGCCGGCTCGACGTTCGCAGCCGCTATCAAGAACGGCTCGATCGACGCGGGCATCACGACAGAGCCTACGATTTCGCGCGTGGTGAATACCGAGCAAGGGCGCGTGGTCGCCGATCTGCGTACCCCGGATGAGGCCAAGAAGAATCTGGGCGGTCTCTATCCCGCAGCGTCCCTCTACATGTCGACGGCCTATGTCGAGTCCCATCCTGAGGTGACGCAGAAGCTCGTCAACGCGTTCGTGAAGACGATGCAATACATCGCCTCCCACTCCGCGGAGGATATCGCGGACAAGATGCCGAAGGACTACTACGCCGGCGACAGGGCTGCCTACGTGAAGGCGCTCGCCGACGCCAAGGTGATGTTCTCGCCCGACGGCAAGATGCCGGCGGACGGCGCCGAGACCGTCCTCACCGTGCTCAAGGAGTTCAAGAAGGAGGTCCAGAAGGCCTCCATCGACCTCGGGCAGACCTACACCAACAAATTCGTCGATGCCGCAAACGCGGCGAAATAGTCGACCCGACGGCCGCGGCCGCCTTGCATCGAAAGGACACTCATGTTGCCCGCAGTCGAGTTGAGCGGCGTTGCGCGCCGCTTCATCAAGCTGGACGGCGATATCTTGACAGCCCTGAACGGTTTCGATCTGTCGATCGCCCCAGGCGAATTCTGCGCAATCGTCGGACCCACCGGTTGCGGCAAGTCGACGACCTTGGGCCTGATCGCAGGTCTCGCGCGTCCCCAGGCGGGCTCCGTGCAACTGTTCGGCGCCGAGGTCCGCGATGTAGACCGCCGGGTCGGACTCGTCTTCCAGCAGGATGCAGTGTTTCCGTGGAAGAACGTCGTGCAGAACGTCGAAGCCGGGCCGCTCTTCCGCGGCATGAGCAAGTCGCAGGCCCGGGAAATGGCCCTCGATTGGGTTCGCCGGGTCGGTCTTTCGGGATTCGAGGAGAGCCTGCCACATCAACTGTCTGGGGGCATGCGCACCCAAGGGTGCAACGTCTATTCGCAATATCTCTTCCTGACCTGGATGCCGAGCTACCTGCAGGCGACGAAGGGGCTCACGATCGCGAAGACGGGCTTCTATGCCGCCATTCCGTACGCGGTTGCCGTGGTGCTCTGCATCTTCGTGGGGCGGATCAGCGACCGCTTGCTGAAGGGCGACGTGGGCGGCGGAAAGCGTCAC
>NZ_JADPJR010000146.1:0-3628 GCF_023073535.1 Bradyrhizobium sp. 179
CGACTTTGGAATCGAAAACCTCATCGAGCTGATCAGGTTCTATAAAGACAACCCTGGACTGCTCAGGCGGTAACCCTGCGGCCTACGCCGAATGGATACAATGCTCTCGCACTACCTGATCAAGATGGCCTAGCTCGGCGGTTACCTCGCCCGCGCCAGCGATCCGCCGGGCGGCAATACCGTCATGTGGCGCGCGTTGTCACGCCCTACGGACATCGTGCTGGGCGCCATGGTCGGAGGAGAATTTGCGGCTGATTGAAAGCCTCACCGGATGCTTACCCAGAACCGTAGTCGACCGGTTTAGAAACTGATTCGAACGAGGCGATGTGGATCACCAGCGGGAGTCGCCAATGACGGCAGTTCGCGGTCCGCGTCGCTGACGCGCGGTGCAAGCGGAATCTCGCGTCGCTGTCGCCGCGGACGATTTTGTCGGCCTCTACCGGCAGAACATGGAACGCCAAGCTGCATCGATTCGATGAACACCTGAGGTCTCCGGCTAACCGAAGTACGGCATCTCGCAGCAGCGGGGCGCGAACGACAACTCGTGTTCAGGGGGCACGCACCGTCGAGCACTCGCCCTTGCATTTGCCCTCGTCCGGCGCGCAGACAGGACGAACAGTCGACGCCACAGCGGTGAGATAGGCATGATGAGGGTAGCCCGCCGGGATCATTGCCGTCCGAAATCCCGCAGTGCTTCTACACTGTGTCCTACGTAACGCGGCGATATTGCGATCTACCCCGAAAACGCACAGCGCTAGCGAATGGACAGGTCTAAGTCTCGTCGAGATAACGGAGTTAATGTGTGGCCATGACATTCTCGGCGATTCCGTTCACGGAGCACCATTTCCACAATCAGAGTACAAAAGACGGCCGCGGAATATTCTAGAGGCAATGGCCGCGCGCTCCTGGTCACAGCCCATGGCCATCTACGATATCTCCGGACAGGAAGGTACGGGTGCGTACCTCATGCCCTTGCCGGGGCTCGCGCCGAAATATGTAGTTCGCGAAGATGAGCTGAATAGCGTCCGCGCGGAGCGCTGTATCGACGAACTCGTTGGTTAAACGGAGCCGTCGCTCGACTCTGCCGCTTTTCCGCGCCGTATCCGACAGAGCGCAGTAATGCTGCGGCGTCCATCCAAAAATGCATAGGACGGACCTAAGGGCTAGTCTAATCTTACCGCGCTCAATGGAGGTGACGTATGGATCAACTATCCTCAGCGATTCCGCTGTCCGGTATTTCATTCCCGAAAGCGGAGTATGAGCGCCGACAACAGAAGGTGCTTGAGGCGGTGGCGAGTGCCGGCCTCGACGCACTCTTGGTAACCGCCTTAGGACACGCGCGATACTTGACGGGCTACTACGGGGGCGGAAGTTATTTTGGGCCATTCCCGTTGATCTTGGCGCCCGGTCGTGCGCCGACATATGTCGTACGAGAGTACGAGGTGCAGACGGTCCGCGCGTATAGCTGCGTTGGCGAAATTGTTCCCTATACCCAGGAGCGCGACTTTGCGAAGGTGTGCGCCGATGTGCTTCGGCGATATGGGCTGCAGACCAAGCGAGTAGGTCTTGAGCTCCGCTGCTGGAACATCACACCGGCGGATGTCTACAAGCTGGAAGCTGAACTTCCTGGAATGACGGTCGTCGATGCGACGGAAGTTGTCGGTTCTGTAGCGGCAGTCAAAAGCGAGCTAGAAGTCGAGGCAATGCGCAATGCGATGGCCATGACCGAAGTGGCTGTGCGCACGTTTCAGGAGACGCTGCGCAACGGTGTTACTGAATCGGAAACATGGGCTGCCATGCAAGGCGCGGTCAAGAAAGCTGGCGGCGAGGAGCTCAGGTTGGTTTCCTTGGTCTTCGGCGAACGGACCAAGCTGGCTCACGGGCTGCCGGCGGACCATCCAATCAGCGACAATGAGCCCGCCGTGACAGAGATAGGCGGTGTGAAGTGCGGGTATGCGGCGGGGCTCGTTCGCACGGCTGTCGTTGGTCGGCATCCCGAGTTTGAATCGTTGCTCGCCCTGTCAAATGAGGCTCTCGATACCGTGATTGACTTCATCAAGCCGGGAGTTGCTGCAGAGGAGGTGGATGCAACTGTGCGGAAAGTGGTCGAGCGATCCGGACGACGAAGGGCTTTTCGCAACAAAGCAGGTTATCAAACCGGCATTAATTGGTCGGAGCGCGGCAACATGGACATGGTACCAGGCGTCAAGGACCTTCTAAAGGCAGGGATGACCCTGCACATGCCCATCATGTTATTTGGCGAGAAAGGACACATTATTGGGTGCAGCGATCACGTATTGGTAACGGAGCGCGGCGCGAAAAGCCTCAGCAACACACCGCGCACGCTCTATCGCGCATGATTTGTGGGCGGGCTCGACATGCACAACGTTTAAAGCTTTCCGGGACCCGCAGCGCGAAGCAACTACGTGGCGGCGTTACCTTCATGAAAACCCCGAGCTCGACTTTCGTCTGCCAAAGACAGCGAGATTCGTGACTGAGAAACTGGCTTCGTTCGGAATCAATCACATTGAGACGGGGATAGCCGAAACCGGCATCGTGGCGGTGATTCAAAGTGAAGGTGGGAGACGGACCCACGATCGGGTTAAGGGCGGGCATAGACGCGCTGCTAATCCTTGAGCCTTCCAACAAACCGTGGTCGTCAAAAACACCCGGCAAGATGCACGGCTGTGGCCATGACGGGCATACTGCGATGCTGCTCGGTGCAGCAAAATACCTATCTAAGGGCCCGCAAGTTCAAAGGCACAGCTCGCCGGGCATGGAGGTCGGTAAGTTTGGCTGCGGCCTCGAGCGCCTTCTGGTCGACGAGTTAGGATCGAACTGCTCGGGGCCCCAGAGGAGCATATGTTCGTGCTCCGGATGGGCGGCGTCGCTGACGGGGGATCGAGGTTTTCGGCATAGCCCGGAGCGCCACCGACGTCTTCCGGAGGACAACGGCGGCGGCCTCAAGCACGAAGGGAAGCCCTATGTCGTCGTGTTGTCGAACCACTTTTCGAGCTTGATCACGTGATCCCAGCTGTCGCCGAAGTCATAGAAATAGTGGATCGTCTTGGCCTGGTCTCGCGAACGATATCGGCGAGCCGTGCTTTGCTGGCGTCCAGGGGCTGGTGTCCTTAATCGTTGTGGGTATCAGGAAGCCCCCAACGGACCTCACCAGCGAAGAACTCGAAGAGGTGGCTGTTCGTCCACCCGCATGAAACTGTTAACAAACCGGCGGCCACTTGAAGGCGCTCCCTTCGAGCCGCTTCCAATACAGCGCAAGGCCACTGCCATCCCAGAAAACGATCTTCACCCGATCGGCTCGCTTGGCACGGAAGACCACCGCCACGACCTTCGTTGGGTCATGGCCCGCCTAACCGTCCGCACCCTCCGGAAGTCTACGGGTCGGCTCGCAACGTAAATCATGAGGCCAGCGGGATACGTTAGCATGAACGTGTCACTCGCAGTGCCATGAACACATCACTTAGCACCGCCAGACCAGGCGTCCCCGCGCACCTCCAATCGTGCGCCCTAGAGCGTTAGCCCATCGGACTGAATCGCTGGGGATTCACAAATCAGCGTTTTGATGATTCAAGCTTGCCGCCGGGATTGGAGGCCGGCGGGCATGGCG
>NZ_JADPJR010000062.1:0-3353 GCF_023073535.1 Bradyrhizobium sp. 179
CCGAAAGATCCCACGGTCGGGACGAAGAGCTGGCCTGCAATCGAACAAAGAGCTGATCATAAATCTTGACACACCAAACCCCCATGTGAGCAATCCAGACTGTCTCTGCTGAGGCCGCCTGAATTGCTTCGCTGCGTGCAATGACGATCGGGAAGTAGCGCGCTTACGCCGCCTTCGCCGTCACGATCCAGATCGCGCCCTGCAACGTCACCGACTGCCCTTCCTGAAACGGCGCGAGCATGTCGCGGATCGAAGCCTTGGCGGCCTCGTACGTCTCCGCGGATGGCCTTGGAGCGCGCGGCTGGCGGGGCCGATCTGGAGCGCGCCGTCGACAGCGGCATCGAGGCCACCGCCGATCGCGATATCCATCGCCAGATTGTGCGGCTGCAATGCAACGTCCACGAAGCCGGCACCTTTCAGGATGCGCATCACGCGCTCTTCGGAGGCGAAGGCGAACGGGCCCGGCTCTTCCGGTCCGACCGGCGGCATTTTCGGCACGTGCTTGTAGACCGCCATCAGCGGCGCCATCATCCAGGGGTTTTCCTTCGGCTCGCGCCAGCAAACGAAAGCGAGCCGCCCTGTCGGCTTCAGCGCTGCCCGCAAATTGGTGAAGGACACAATGGGATCGGCGAAGAACATCACGCCGAAACGCGAGGCGAGCAGATCGAAGCTCGCCCGTTCGAACGAATGCACCGTGGCATCCGCCAGCACGAAATCGAGCGGCAGGCCCTTCGGCGCCAACGCGCGCGCCTGCGACAGCATCGGCTCGGAGACGTCGAGACCGAGCGCAAAGCCATCAGGCGCCACCGCCTTGGCGAGCGCGACCGTCGTTGCACCGGAGCCGCAGCCGACGTCGATCACGCGCTCGCCCGGCTTTGGCTCGGCACGGTCGATCAGCACGTCCGCGATCGGCCCGAGCAGTTTTTCCTGCACCGCATGACGATCGGCCCAACGCTGCCCGCTCGGGCCGTTCCAATAGGCGATCTGGTCGGCGTTGAGCTCGTGTCCGCTTGACTGTTCCATCAACCCTCTCCGCGACGGTGCCGAACGTCCGCGCTCGGCCCGAGACGCTTATCCACATGCCGATCCCAGCCGCAAGGCCGATTTCCGCGCGGGACAAGCCTCGATGCCGCTTTGCCAAGCAAAGTCGACGCGGCCAAGCGGCCCTGTGTGAACTCAGCGAACAGGAGAAAACCCCTGCAGTCGGAACGATCAGTCGACATCGATTGCCTGCGGGCAATCTCGATCATATGGGTGCCTGACCCACCCGCTCGCCTGGCTTCGCCAATGGCAGCCGGAGGCGGTCAAATCCTCCGTCGCTGCCCGCCGCGGCGATGTCACGCCCCAGGACTTGCCAATCCGATCGCGCCGGCGTTCGCGCAGGCGGGCGCGGCAGCACATCGATAGATGACATACAGTCCGGCAGACGGTCTGATCCCGGACGGATGACGGCGCAAGGCGATCAGCACCGGCTACATCAGGAGGATTTACGACGAGTCGAGGAGGAGCTCAGTCGTGAGGCGCATCTCCGCCGCGGGTGCCCCTCGTTTCTAGCCACAGCAAATCGTGGGCCGGCGCCTTCATCGACGCAGCGCCTCAGTCGCCGTTCCTCCAAGCTAGCGCCAGAACAGCGCCAGCAGCAGGATGACCGGGAGCGGAATTCCTAGCAGCCACAACAGGGCGCCTCGACCAAGTGTCATGGTGTTCGGCCTTTTCCAGCTTTGACGTAGACCAAGCCGCGAAGCCCTCGGGAGTTCCTGCTTCAGGAACGGAAGATTTGAGGGCGCGTTGGAACAGAAAGTGGAAGTTCATGGAGGATCTCACCATGGTGACACGTGCAATCCCTAATCCCTTTTTTGGCTGGACATGGTCGGCCGTGCTGGCTGGCATGTTCGCATCGTTGGTCGTTCAGATCTTGCTGACGATGCTCGGTCTGGGCATTGGTCTGCTCGCGATCGACATTCCCACAGCCTCAACGGCGCCCGCTGGCGCTGGCTGGGCGGCGTTCGTGTGGTGGGCGGTGTCGGGAATCATCGCCGCTTTTGTTGGCGGTGCCGTTGCGGCAGCCAACTCGCCGGATCAGTCCGGGCTCGGCCGCGTCGGTCACGCACTTGCCGCCTGGGCGGTCACAACCGTCGTCGTGGTGGCTGCGGCAGCGATGATGCCGGCGTCCGCGACCAGCATCGCCAGCAACCTGGTCGGCCCCTCATATACAGCGAGCGCCCGGGTCGCCTATTGGTCGAACAATACCGGACGGGACACGGTCGGTGCGACGACTCGGCCGGCCACGCCGGCCCAGCTCGATGAGGCCCGCAAACACTTCTCGTACGTGATGTTTGCAAGCTTCTGTTCGCTTCTCCTCGGCGCAGGAGCGGCCTATGCCGCCGGTATGGCGACGACGGCCCAGGCGGTCAAGGAAACGGCAAGGCCGATGACGTAACGGCACAACGCAGGGCTCGAGAACAGAACGCTGGCGCGGGATCTGTGCGCATTGCGGCCGCATTGGTTTCAACGAACGGCCACACTGGAATCAGATGTCAACCAGATTTCCTCGATAGGTTGGCCGTTCCTCAAACTGAAAAGGCACGACCATGCGCAGCTTCACGGCATCCGTCATCGTTGCAGCTCTCTCCCTCGGAACACCTGCTCTGGTGCAGGCACAGGGCACATCGTCGCAACCCGGCAAGGAACAGCCGTCGACTCAATCCAGCACGGTGATCCGGAGCATACAGGTTGTGGACATCAAGGAATTGCAGCCGGCGGTGCGCGCGAAAGTCGATGAACTCGTGGCGCACACCAGCGATCAGGACATCCAGTCGCTTCGGAAGTCCATCGACGACACACCGGAGGCAGCCTCCGTGCTCAAGGCCAAAGGCTTGAGTTCGTCCCAAGTCGTCGCGATCAACATCGCCGACGGTGTTCTGACCATGTTCACCAAGACAGCCTGACATCAGACGGGAGTTGAGGCGCTGCACGGCGGCCACGAGCATGATGCCGCCTCCTCGGCCGGACGACGAGATCCGCGCGACGAAAGAGGGCAGCCCTGCAGCGGGCCTGCTGCAGGGCTGCTCGTGTCCAGCATCGAACCCTGCCGCAGGCGGCAAATTGGAGCCAGTTGGCGGCGCGCCCTTGCTTCGGCACCCGCGGGGGCGCTAAAGAGGCGCACTTGGGCGGTTAGCTCAGCTGGTTAGAGCATCTCGTTTACACCGAGAGGGTCCGCGGTTCGAATCCGTGACCGCCCACCAGCCTTCGCTTGTCCGGCCCGGACACATGGGTAACAGGTCGTACCTGAGACATGGGTGACAACCTCGTGCCGTTCGGGTGTCGAGGGTTGCAGGGTCAGTCCACGCCTT
>NZ_JADPJR010000061.1:0-3223 GCF_023073535.1 Bradyrhizobium sp. 179
GGAGACCAACGACCCGAGCCTCGAGCCCGCGCCGCTCCTGAAGAAACTCGCGGATGAGGGCAAGACGTTCGCGTCGCTGGCGGCTGCGTCGAAAGCGGCTTGATGGAGCTTCGCGCTCCAACTCTCAGTCATTCCGGGGCGCCCGAAGGGCGAACCCGGAACCTCGAGATTCCGGGTTCGATGCTTCGCATCGCTCCGGAATGACGCTTTGTTGGACTTGAGACCTTAATGACCCATCCCGGCGAACAGTTTTATCCCGAGGGCGTGCATTGGGACGACACCATCGTCCAGGGCACGCTGCCCGACCTGCTGTCGCAGGCCGCCGCCGATTACGGCGCGCGCACCGCGATCGAGTTTCGCGACCGACCCATCACTTATACCGCGCTTGCCGCGATGGCCGAGCGCGCCGCCGCGGCCTTCCTGCGCGCCGGCTGTGGCAGGAACAGCTCGGTCGCACTGTTCCTCGGCAACACGCCCGATCATCCCGTCAGTTTCTTCGGTGCGCTCAAGGCCGGCGCCCGCGTCGCGCATCTGTCGCCGCTCGACGGCGAGATCGCGCTGACCCACAAGGTCGCCGATTCCGGCTCGCGCCTGCTCGTCACCTCCAACCTTGCCGCGCTGCTGCCGACCGCGCTGAAATTTCTGGAGAAGGGGCTGATCGATCGCCTCGTCGTCTGCGAGGACGACGATTGGGGCAAGGTCGACACGCCGCAGGCGGCGATCCCCGATGATCCCCGCATCGTCACGTTCAAAGCCTTCGTGGAGGGCGCGGCCGCGCCGGCCGAGTGGCCGAACGTGACGGCCGAAGACGTGGCGCTGCTGCAATATACCGGCGGCACCACCGGCCTGCCCAAGGGCGCGATGCTGACGCACGGCAATCTCACCGCGGCGGTGTCGATCTACGACGTCTGGGGCAAGCCGGCGCGCGCCGCGCGCGGCGATGTCGTCGAGCGCGTGATCTGCGTGCTGCCGCTGTTTCACATTTATGCGCTCACCGTCGTGCTGCTCTCCTCGCTCCGCCGCGGCAATCTGATCTCGCTGCATCAGCGCTTCGACGTCGAAGCGGTGATGCGCGACATTGAGATCAAGCACGCGACGTACTTTCCGGGCGTGCCGACGATGTGGATCGCGATTGCGGCGCTGCCCGACCTCGACAAGCGCGACTTCTCCTCGCTTGCTACCATCGGCTCTGGCGGTGCACCGCTGCCGGTGGAGATCGCGAGCTTCTTCGAGCGCAAGGTCGGCAAGAAGCTACGCAGCGGCTGGGGCATGACCGAGACCTGCTCGCCCGGCACCGGCCATCCGCCTGTTGGTCCCGACAAGCCGGGTTCGATCGGTCTGATGCTGCCGGGCATCGAGCTCGACGTGGTCGCGCTGGACGATCCCAGACGCGTGCTGCCGCCGGGCGAAGTCGGTGAGATCCGCATCAAGGGCCCGAACGTCACCAAGGGTTATTGGAACAAGCCGGAAGGGTCCGCGGAGGCCTTCGTCGACGGCCGTTTCCTCACCGGCGACATCGGCTACATGGATCAGGACGGCTATTTCTTCCTGGTCGACCGCAAGAAGGACATGATCATCTCCGGCGGCTTCAACGTCTATCCGCAGATGATCGAGCAGGCGATCTACACCGTCCCCGGTGTGCACGAGGTGATCGTGCTCGGCATTCCCGATCCCTATCGCGGCGAGGCCGCCAAGGCCTTTATCAAGCTGAAGCCGGAAGCCAAACCGTTCTCGCTCGACGAGCTGCGCACCCAGCTCGCTGGCAAGCTCGGCAAGCATGAATTGCCGGCCGCAGTCGAGTTCGTCGACGATCTGCCGCGCACGCCGGTCGGAAAATTGTCGCGCCACGAATTGCGCCAGCAGCAGAAATCGTCACAATCCACCAAAACCGCATCAGGAGGTCGCTCTTGACCGACGCCGTCATCGTTTCCACCGCCCGCACGCCGATCGGCAAGGCCTATCGTGGCGCGCTCAACGCCACCGAGGGCGCGACCCTGCTCGGCCACGCCATCGGCGAGGCCGTCGCCCGCGCCAAGGTCGATCCCAAGGAGGTCGAGGACGTCGTGATGGGTGCAGCGCTCCAGCAGGGCGCGACCGGCGGCAACATCGCGCGCAAGGCGCTGTTGCGCGCCGGCCTTCCCGTCACCGTCGCCGGCACCACCATCGACCGGCAATGCGCCTCGGGCCTGCAGGCGATCGCGCTCGCGGCGCGCTCGGTGATCTTCGACGGCGTCGAGATCGCGGTCGGCGGCGGCGGCGAGTCGATCAGCCTCGTGCAGAACGACAAGATGAACGGCTTCCACGCCCAGGATCCGGCGCTGCTCAAGATGAAGGGCGAGGTCTACATGCCCATGATCGACACGGCCGAGGTCGTCGCCAAGCGCTACGGCATCTCGCGCGAACGCCAGGACGAATATTCGCTGGAGAGCCAGCGCCGCACCGCGGCCGCGCAGCAGGGCGGCAAGTTCAAGGACGAACTCGCGCCGATCACCACGCAGATGGCGGTTACCGACAAGGCGACCGGTACGGTCTCGATGAAAGAAGTCACGCTGTCGCAGGACGAAGGTCCGCGTCCGGAGACCACCGCTGAAGGCCTCGCCGGCCTCAAGCCCGTGCGCGGCGACGGTTTCACCATCACCGCCGGCAATGCCAGCCAGCTTTCCGACGGCGCCAGCGCCTCCGTCATCATGAGCGACAAGGAAGCGGCCAAGCGCGGCCTCAAGCCGCTCGGCATCTTCCGCGGCTTCGTCTCCGCCGGCTGCGAGCCGGACGAGATGGGCATCGGCCCGGTTTTCGCCGTGCCGCGCCTGCTCAAGCGTCATGATCTCACGGTTGACGACATCGGCCTGTGGGAGCTCAACGAGGCCTTCGCGGTGCAGGTGCTGTATTGCCGCGACAAGCTCGGCATCGACCCCGACAAGATCGTCAATGGCGGCGCGATCTCGGTCGGCCATCCCTATGGCATGTCGGGTGCGCGCCTCACCGGCCACGCTCTGATCGAAGGCCGCCGCCGCAAGGCGAAGTACGCGGTCGTCACCATGTGCGTCGGCGGCGGCATGGGCGCGGCGGGACTTTTCGAGGTGTTGCAATAGTTCACCGTCTGGCTTTCGCCAGGACGACGAAGCTCACAGGAGGATCCGATGGATCTCGCATTCACGAAAGAAGAGCAGGCGTTTCGCGAGGAAGTGCGGCAGTTCTTGCGCGACAACGTGCCGCCGGATAC
>NZ_JADPJR010000015.1:0-3095 GCF_023073535.1 Bradyrhizobium sp. 179
CCCAGTAATGAGCGCTGGCGCAGGCTTCCATCGCTACCAGGCACGCAGGCTGCTGGGCAAAGAAACCCAGCACTTTGTCACGACGCAGCTGTTTGCGGAAAACAACACCGCCGCTAGCGTCTGCGCCATGTGCCTGAAAAACATGTTTCGCCAAGTCTAGTCCAATCGTGCTAACTTCGTTCATGGACGCTTCCTCATTTGTGACGGTTCAACACCCTTCACTTTGGCACATCGATGCCGTCAAGGGGCGTCCACCCCATCACAGCGCAGCAGCAGCCAAAGAGATCAGATCAACAGGACGATTGACGAACGCCGGCTCAGCGCCAACAATCCCATCGCCAGCGGCACCGGCCCAGGGGGCGACATCATGTCGGAATCCCGGGGCGAGATCATCTCGGTACGCAGGGGCGACTTCGTCGGAATCCGCATGCAAGGTATCGGCCACCAGCGCCAGACACTCGCGGGTGCAATCGTCGACCACGGTCAGAATGCGGAAGCGACGGCCGTCGGTGAGCTGATCCGACACGAAGTCGAGCGACCAACGATCGTTGGGGGCCATCGGCGCCATCATCGGTGCCCTGGTCCCGATTGCCCGCTTGCGGCCACCACGGCGGCGTACCGCGAGCCTCTCTTCCCGGTAGAGCCGGAATAGCTTCTTGTCGTCTAATCGCTGTCAATTGCCCTGGGTGCCGGACCTTGTCGTCTTCGAGGTCGGAAGAATGTGCCGCCTCATCATGGCCCTCGCCAGTGGATCTCCCCATGTGATTCCCGCGGTCTGAAGCCGCCCAAGAAGTTACGGGATGATCCGGCCAGCGTCCTTCCAGGACGATCTACAGAGATACTGGCTTAGCTAGCTAGGCTCAGCTAGCCGGCGCAGCTGCGAACTCCGTGCCATCCAGCCAGATACGGTGCAGGATGATGGCGAGTTTGCGCGCCACGGCGACCTTGGCCTTTCGCGACCCGATCCGAGCCATCAATTGCTGCCCCCAACGGCGGAGTGCACTATCTTTGCGCACGCGCGTCATGAGCGCGTTGGCCGCCTCGAACAGAAGGCTTCGCGCCATGCGGTCGCCTGACTTGGATATCCGGCCAGAAATATCGACCTCGCTGGATTGATAGCGCCGAGGTGTCAGGCCGAGAAACGCTCCGACATCGGTGGATCGGGAGAAGCGGTTAGGATCGTCTACGGCCGTCGTGAACGTCATTGCAGTAATCGCGCCTACACCGGGGATCGTTATCATGCGCTGGCAGGCCTCATCGGTGCGCGCGAGACGTAGAAGCTGCGAATCGAGCCTCTGCCTGCGCTCTCCCGCAACACGCCAAGCCTCAAGCAGCGCGTCAATGGCGCTTCGGATCAAGGGGTCCTCCGGACATCGCGTGAGCACTGCGCGCTCGAACGTTCCACCCTTACCGGCTGCGAGCACCACGCCGAAGGTCTTCAGTAGACCACGAATTTGATTGTAAAGCGTCGTACGAATCGCGACGAGTTCGCTTCTGGCTGAGAGCAGGGCTCGGATACGACAGCTCTGCAGGCTCTTGATGGCGACGGGCCGGGTACCAACCGGAGCGCACCACTTGCGCGATCCCAAATGCATCGTTCACATCCGTCTTGTTAACTTGTAGCGAGAGCGCCGCCGCGACATGGCGCGCGTGGATGCAGTCGATTGGAACGTCGAGAGCGCGCAGTCCATGCCAAAGCCAGATCGCCAGCGGACCGGTTTCCATACCAACCCGAACCGCGTCTGGAGCGTGCTCGCGCAGCGCCATTGCGATGCACTCCGGCTCCGAGGAGCATTTGCCCCGCCAAGTGCGCCGACCGTCGCCGTCGATCACACAAATTTCCGTCTCCTTTTGCGATACCTCCAAATCAACATAAAGGGTCATCACATGCTCCTCGTTTGCACTGAGGAGAACATTCTGCCTCAGCCTCGCGCGTGCGATTAGACCATGTGGTTGACCAGATAGCCCTCCCGCTTGAGCAGCACGTGCAGGCGTCGATAACCGAAACGGCGACGTTCCTGGGCAATCGCCCTCATGCGCTGGCGAAGGCCGGCATCATCCGCGCGAGTCTCTTGTATCTCATGGTCATGCGGCAGCAGCCGATGGCTTTACACGCCCGCCGTTCGCTCATTCCGTAGACGTCCACGAGATGGGCGACAGCTTTCCGCTTGGCAGCGGGCATCACCATTTCTTTCCCAGGAGATCTTTCAAGGCCGCATTGTCCAGCATGGCGTCGGCTAAGAGCCGCTTCAGCCGTGTGTTCTCGTCCTCCAGGGTCTTCAACCGCTTGGCCTCCGACACCTCCATCCCGCCGAATTTTGCCTTCCATTTGTAAATGCTGGCGTCACTGACGCCATGCTTGCGGCACAGATCGGCGACCGAAACGCCAGCTTCGTGCTCCTTCAAAATCCCGATGATCTGCTCTTCCGTAAAGCGACTGCGCTTCATGCTCTGGTCCTTATGTGGGCCAGAGCGAACTTCAAACTGGATTAAGCCCGTGGGCCAAGGTCACTATTCGCGACTATGCTGGATGGGTAGCGGTTTTCCTCCGACCGATCCCCAAGGACATCCGCAGGCCATCCGAATTGAACAACTGGAAAATATGGAGGTACCATTTCGTGATTTCGTAGCGTTTCCTCCGCCAGCGGAAGATACGGACCTCGAGACAAACGCCGACTACGGGTCGCTCACTCAGAGGCCAATACGTCCTGCCAGTCTCTCTTCAAGGGGAGAGATCGGCGGCGGCTATGTTCAGGTCAGATTGCCAGAAAATGTATGCGCATTCGTGCTCAAATCGGGGTAGTAAAGGTTATTGAGCTCCTCCGACGTGCGCGCCAGGACAATTCTGCAACGCGAATTCGAAGTTCTTTATCCGCTGGCTTGCACAGACTTTCGTTGCATCGCTATTTTGGAGGCCATAAGAGCGATCGGCATAACCTGCAGATGCAGAGCGAGAGAATTCAATTGGCCAGCACCGTCTCGACCAGGTTGACCCAATAGCCGATGCCATATGGGAGGGCATCGTCATTGAAGTCATACGCCGGGTGGTGGAGGCCATCCGTTGCTCCATTGCCGAGGAAAATGAAAGCGCCCGG